>JAEWBM010000025.1 GCA_023391155.1 Acidobacteriota bacterium | reverse complement strand
CTTTCGGGGACGGGGGTGTTCGATGTAAGGCGGGGCGGCTGGGATGAGGAGCTTTTAAGTTTTTTGAAGATCGACGCTGAGAGGCTTCCGCGGATCATTGAACCGCGGCCGCTTGCGGACAAATGGCGGGGTCGATGGCCCAGGCTTGCGGCGGCGGTGTGGCACCCGGCAGTGGCGGACGGAGCGGCTAACAGTATCGGATCGGGCGCGGCGGCCCCGGGGACGGCTGCCGTAATGATCGGGACGTCGGCGGCGGTGCGGGTGGTGCTCGACAGGGCGCCGAAGAAAATTCCGAAAGGGCTGTTTTGCTATCAAGTTGATGACCGACGGTATTTGCTTGGCGGGGCCTTGTCGGACGGCGGCGGGCTCATCGAGCGGTTGCGGCATATGCTGCGGTTCGACCTCTCGGAGAATGCGTTCGTACGCGAGATCGCAAAGCGCGGCCCTGGTGCCCGTGGGCTGACGCTGATGCCGTTTTTTGCGGGTGAGCGGAGCACGGGATATAGCGAGAACGCTGTGGGATCTATAAACGGACTCACTATGGCTCACGATGCGGTGGATGTAATGCAGGTGGCGATGGAGGCGGCCGGGTTTCGGCTGGCGGAGATCTTGGAGCGGATCGAATCGGTTGTCCCGGCCGAGCGGATCATCGCGTCGGGCGGCGCATTGAGCGCTTCACAAGCATGGCCAGTGGTGCTCGCGGATATTTTTGGGCGGGACTTGGAACTTTTACGCGAAAATGAAGCATCAATGCACGGGGCCGTTTTGCTTGCGCTCGGCACTACTGGCAAAATAGAGCTTTCCGACACGGCAGCACCGAGATCTTCCAAGATCAAATTTGACCCTGAGGCCCACGCGGCATATCGTCCGGCATTTGAACGGCACCGGATGCATTACCGCAACATCGACATCAAGTCATGACAACAGCGACAAAACAGACGAAAAAGACCGACCTCGACACACTCTGCATCAACACGATCCGCACGCTTTCGCTGGACGCGGTCCAGAAGGCGAATTCGGGGCACCCGGGCCTGCCGCTCGGGATGGCGCCGGCGGCGTATGTGTTGTGGACAAAGTTTTTAAGGCACAACCCGAAGAACCCGAAGTGGTTCAACCGCGATAGGTTTTTGCTTTCGGCGGGCCACGGGTCGATGCTGATCTATGCGCTGCTGCATTTGACGGGCTATGACCTGTCGATGGAGGAGATCAAGAATTTCCGCCAGCTTCACTCTAAGACCCCGGGGCACCCGGAGAACTTCATGACTTCGGGGGTGGAGATCACGACGGGCCCGCTGGGACAGGGGTTCGCGAATGGTGTGGGCATGGCGATGGCACAGGAGCACCTGGCGGCGAGGTTCAATCGGCGGGGCCATAACATCATTGACCACTTTATTTACGGGATCGTTTCGGATGGCGACCTGATGGAAGGAGTGAGCTATGAGGCGGCGTCGATGGCCGGCCACCTCAAGCTTGCGAATCTGATCTATCTTTACGACGACAACCGCATCACTATCGACGGCTCGACGGACCTGGCATTCTCGGAGGACGTCACGAAGCGGTTCGAATCCTGCGGCTGGGCGGTTTCGGAGGTCGAGGACGGGAACGATATCAAGGCGATCGAGGCGGCGATCCGGGCGGCGCATAAGATAAAGGACAAGCCTAAACTGATCAGGGTCAAGACCATCATCGGTTTCGGAATGCCGAAGCAGGGCACATCAAAAGCGCACTCAGACGCACCGGGAACGGATGCCGTTAAAGAGACCAAACGCAATCTCGGCTGGCCGGAGAATAAGTCGTTCTATGTTCCGAAAGAGGTGGCCGCACATTTTCGCACAGCGATTAAGAACGGCGCACGTCAAGAGAAAGAGTGGGAAGCGGGGGTAAAGAAATTTGAGAAGGCCTTTCCGGAACTCGGCAAAGAGTTTGCCGATACGCGCACCGGTCAACTGCCCGATGGATGGGAACGCTCGCTGCCGAAATTCGACACTGCGGAGGCAAAGGCGACACGGGCCTTTAGCGGAGAGGTGATCAACGCACTTGCCGGCACCATTCCGCAAATGATCGGCGGCTCGGCGGACCTTTCGCCGTCGAACAATACGGTAATCAAATCGTCGGAAGATTTTCAGGCGGGCCAATACGGGAATCGCAACATCCACTTTGGGGTGCGGGAGCACGCGATGGGCTCGACGATGAACGGCATGGCGCTCTATGGAAGCGTGATCCCGTTCGGCGGCACGTTTCAGACTTTTTCGGATTATATGCGGCCGGCGATAAGGCTCGCGGCGCTTTCGCGTGTGCAGGTGATCTATGTCTTCACGCACGATTCGATCGGGTTGGGTGAGGACGGGCCGACGCACCAATCTGTCGAGCATCTGGCGGCGCTGCGTGCAATACCGAACCTCGCCGTTATCCGGCCGGCGGACGCTCACGAGGTGCGCGAGGCGTGGCGAGCGGCGTTGAAACGCATGGACGCGCCGACGTCCTTCGCATTTTCCCGCCAAAAGGTGGCACTGATAGACCGAAAGAAATTTGCGGATGCTAAAGGGCTGCACAAGGGCGCGTATGTGCTGGCCGAGGCGGAAGACAAGAAAGGCGGTGCCGCGGAGCCGAGGCTTATCCTGATTGCCACCGGCTCAGAGGTCGGCCTTGCGATGGAGGCACGAGAGAAATTGAACAAGAGCGGGACGCCGACGCGCGTTGTCTCGATGCCTTGCTGGGAATTCTTTGACGCTCAGTCGGGGAAGTACCGGGAGTCGGTGCTGCCTTCGAATGTGACGGCGCGTCTAGCCATCGAAGCGGGCGTCTCACAGGGTTGGCACAAATACGTCGGCGACGGCGGCGATACTCTTACAGTCGATAAATTCGGCGCCTCAGCCCCCGCGGAAGATGTTTTCAGGGATTATGGATTTACGATGGAGAATGTGGTGAAGATGGCGAAAACGCTTCTCTGATCAAAGCTCACCCGCAAATTCCGAAAGGCCTTCACTGAATTGAAGATCGTTAAAGTTGCTGTTTTCGAGCTCTAGCTTTAGTAACGGGCTGATGAAAAGGTAACGATCATTTAAAGCAAAGACTTGATGCCCGGAAACCTCAACTTGGGCTATTTCCTTCGGAGACAACGTTCGTTCGACGACCAGTTCGGTATGACTGGAATGGTTTCGATCATGCTCTCGGTGCCAAATAGTCGCGGGCTCAAAACGGATATTAGGAATTTTCAACGCTTCTAAGTACTCTGCCAAGGCCTGATCCACCAAGAAGTACTTATACCCCGTCATCAACGGAGTCAACGGACCATCTTCTATTATTTGGAAGCGTCCATCGCTGAGCCTGATTAAGGGACTTGATGCCGCCCCGCATGTCAGATGGTAAAGAACCGGCATACACCAATTTTATCAGCGATCGTAGACACTGCCCCTGTGGCCCACTTTTAGGACGATCACTATCAAGTGGGCATCCTCTATCTCATAAATTATGCGATAAACTCCCTGACGAACTCGGTATCGCTCTTGGCCAGACAGTTTCTCGCACCCCGGCCCTCGAGGGTCGTCTGCCAATCGGTCAATACGTGCCACTATTCTTTTAACATCTTTCTTCGGAAGGGACCGCAGCTCTTTGTAGAACGACGACTTGAATTCAAGGCTATATTTTGCCATCAGCCTTTAATTTTGAAAGAAGAGTTTCATACGACATCGTGGGTTCGTCTGCTCGTTCCTCAAATGCAGCAAGATCCTCCTCGTCTTCTCGCAGCGCATCGCGAAGAGCTTGGTTAACGATATCGGACATCGTGCGGTTGGTATATGCGGATTTGAGTCTCACTGCTTTGTGAACGCCAGATTCTAAGTAGATGGTTGCTCTTTTTACATCAGTTGACATGTAAAACATTATAACGTCTTAACGTTAAAACGCCAAGCTTTTCCTGACCGCTTTACGTAACCGATAGACCAGCCTTTCCTCCTCTGATGTGGTGGGCGGATAGGCGATGTCGGTGTTCATCACCATTATTGATGCGGAGCGGGCGGCGGGGTCGAATTCGAGGTAGCTGATGAAGCCATTCTGATCGCCGCCGTGGCCGATGAGCTTTCGGCCGTTTCTTTGGTCGATGAAATAGATCAGGCCGATGTCTGTAGTGAAGCCGGGATTGCCGTTCGCGTCGACCTCGGCTTTAAGCTGCGGCCGCCACATTTCTTCGAGCGAAGTACGTTTCAAAACCACATCATAATCTGCCTGCCGTTTCGGATCGCCGATCAGGAAATTGAGGTACTTGACCATGTCCGCGATCGGCGAATTAAGGCCGCTGTTCGAGACGGTGATGCCGGTGTCCGCGTCGAAACGGCCCTCAGTTCGTTTGCCGTCGCGAATGTAATAAGAGTGCGAACGGCGGCTGAGCAGGTGCGGCGGCGTGGTATCGAAATAGCTGTCGTGCATCCCGAGCGGCCTCAGGATATTTTTGTCGATGTAGGTTTCGTATGATTCCCCGGAGACCTCTTCGATCACGCGGCCGAGGTAGATGATGCCGGGGTTCGAATAGCTGTATTTCGTGCCGGGTTCAAATAGAACTTCGGTAAACGGGAACATCGCCACGAGCTGTGACCACTCTGTCGGTTCAAAGGGCTCCCATGGCTTGTTGTTACGCCACGGCCACGTCCCGTTGCGCAAACCGCCGGAGTGCGTCAGCAGATGGCGGATGGTGATCTCGTCCATAGAGCCAAAAGGGTTGTGAATCTTTCTGAGCTCGGCAACGTACTTTGTGACCGGGTCATCGAGTTTAATAAGTCCCCGGTCGCGGAGCTGCATTATCGCGATGCCGGTGAAGGGTTTTGTATTTGATGCCCAGTGGTAGATCGTATCTGCCGAAACGGGTTGCTGTTTCTCGAGATTCGCAAAGCCGTAATGCGTTTCCACCTCGAGTTTCCCATTCTTTATCAGAACAAGGCTGCCGCCGACGACCCCGGCATCGGTTAGTTCCTTGTTGAAAACCTCCTCGAGCTCTTTCGCGGTCGGTTGAGCATGCATTGCCGTTGTCATTAAGAGTGTGAGGACAAACAGAAGGGATCGATAAGCAGACATTTTCTCAGTTACTGGAAGCTGATAGCTGACAACCGGCAGCTGTTCAATTACTAATGTTTGATGTCGACCGCAAGCCGCACCGGGTCGTTTAGCTCGATCACGCGGTATCGGTTGGGTGAGGCGACGCCCATTACCCAGGTCACTTCGGATTCGAAATCGCAGGTGATCTTGAGGTCCTTGACGATCGGCAGGTTTGGCGAGCGGCTCCGGTCTTTTATCGTCGGCTCGCCTTCAGGCGTGTGTGCCTGGGCATCGCTAAAGCGCACCTCAAGCCAGCCATCGCCTGCAAGCGGAACGACGTCGCCCGAACCGCAGGCGCGAACGGGTTTGTCGATGTACTCGAGGTGATAGGTCGGCATCTCATTGCCGCTGAATTCGAAAACGACGCGGTCGTAATTTCCATGGCGTGCGGAGCGGACCTCGCTCATTCGTGCGATGCCCTTGATGTTCGGATATTTTTTCTCCGTGATCCCGGCGGTGCCCTCAAAATCGGCTAAGTCTTCCGCCGGAGGCTCTGTCGGGGCCGCTGTCGGCGTCGGCGTTCCGGGTTCGCTGGTCAGCGGCCCCGAGGAACCCTCACCGGCGGGCCCGTCTATCGCGTTCGCGTTAAGGGTGTTGTCCGCGGGCCCCGGACTGCAACCTAGGGCGATTATCATCATGACGATCAATGTTATCAGCCAAGTCGTCTTCATTCTCGGAATTCTAACCCAATCGTGCGTTATACGTAACCCTGCGTGGTTCCGGGCGGGGTAACTGATATAATTCGAACCGTAATGACTGCATTGGATAACCTTTCGGAAACTCAACTTTTCGCTTGCCGTGTGATCGCCGATCACGCACGTTCGGCCGCATTTTCGATCGCGGACGGCATTTTGCCGGGCAATGAAGGGCGCAGTTTCGCACAACGAAAGCGCAATGCGATAAGACTAGGCCTTGTTGCGGAGTTTACAATTTTGAGCCTTTTGCTATTGCTTTCTGCTTCAGTGTCTGCCCAATCTAATCGCACTGACGATTCCCAAAATACACAGAGAAAGTCTTTAGCCGAATTGGTGCAGCAGATAAAACCTTCGGTCGTGGCAATCTCAGCTTTTGATCAGGAAAAAAGAATAATCGGACGGGGAACGGGGTTCTTTTTAACTTCCTCAATAATCGTTACTAATCGACATGTGGTTGAATTAGCTAATAGTGCGGAAATAAAAACGACCGATGGAGAAATAATCGAAGTTCAATTCATAGCGGGCGTAAATGAGTATGCTGATGTTATTCTTTTGACCATAAGGGCGCCGCGTGAACACAGACAGTTGCCAACGCTAAATAAAGAACTCCCGCTTGAAGGGGAAGACATATTTGTCCTCGGAAATCCAAGAGGGTTGGAGTGGAGCGTGTCAACAGGAATAGTCTCAGCAATTCGGTCAGAGGAAAGAGGGCCAAAGTTCATTCAAATAACGGCGCCAATATCTCCGGGAAGTAGCGGGAGTCCCCTGATAAATATGCGGGGGGAAATAATTGGCGTTGCAACTGCGACAGTAACAGGCGGGCAGAATCTAAACCTTGCAATTCCGACTGAGCAAATCTCAGTAACGCAATCGAACAAACAAATTCGCCTCGAAGACTTTTCAAGAGAGAGTCTGGCGGAGAAGCACAAAACTTCAGAGGAACAAAGAGCCCAGGGGCGAAGGATCGGCATACGAGGCATGAGTTTGCTGGAGCGGTGTATTTTACAGATCCCTTATTATGAAAAAGCCATCCAGACTTATACGAGAAATGCGAAGGCGTGGCATGATCTTGGATTTTGCTTAAAGACGCAAAACAAAGTCAGTGAAGCGGTCGAAGCATTCCGAAATGCTATTTCATATGCTAGAGACGAGAATTCAATCGTTGAGTCGTCAGGGAGTTTAGTCCCACGGTACCGGGAAGAAATTCTTTTTTACGCCCACCGAGCTATTGGCGAGACCTTTATTAGGAATAGAAATCCTATTGGTGCCCGTGAACAGCTGAAAATAATCAAAGGTCTGCTGAAATTTGAAAAATCGACGGAGCTTAGTTCAATGCCTTGGGAATACTGGGTGAACGATTTGGAGAGCCAGATTGAGCAGTACAAACCTGAATAAGATCGCGCCGAGAATGAAGATGTATTGTTAGAAGATGAGTCATTACGAAGAACTAAGTAGCATTCAACAATTCGCTTGCCGAGTGATAGCTGATCATGCCCGGGCAACGGTATTCGCGCTCGCCGACGGCATCCTGCCTGGAAATGAAGGTCGCAATTATGTACTGCGAAAGATAATGCGTCGTGCGATTTATAACGGTCGCGAGCATCTTGGGTTTACCGAACCGTTCTTTGTTAAGGTTTGCGACGCCGTCATCGAACAAATGCATAAGGCATATCCTGAGATTGAGGTTCAACGCCGATTCATTGGGAAAATGGTTGAGCTGGAGGAAGAGCGCTTCGGCAATACCTTGACAGTCGGTCTTAGGAAGCTTCGAGACATTTTGGAAACCCGTATACACGAACACTTCAGAATAGCAAAAGATGTTCTCCCCTGCGTCGAACCCGACCGAGAACTCACCAAGGCCATAGATAAGGAACGACTCCGAAAGGAAAGTGACGAATTTTTATCGAAAATCGCGAATGAAGATCTTTTCGAGAAACTGGCCTTTGTTTACGATACCTATGGCGTTCCAAAAGACCTGATACGAATTGTCTGGGAGGAAAAACAATCCAACGACTTTGAGCGATATATACGAAACTATGACGTCACTTGGTTCGATAATCAATTGGCCAAAGCGATCTCCCGAATACAACAAAAGTCCGGGGTCGGGCAGACTCAGCGAAAGAGCGAGATAAGCCCGATCTACAGTGAGCTTGCCGGGGCAGTCGGTACCGCGGTTTTTCACGGATATGACGCTATAAGACTTGAGGAGGCGAAGGTCGCGGCGATCGTCAAGGGGGATACCCGCGTAGATGAGTTGGCTGAGGGGGAAGAGGGCCTCGTGATCCTCCGTGAAACGCCTTTTTACGCAGAGGCCGGCGGCCAGGTCGGCGACACCGGCGTGCTTTTCAATAGTGATGCTCAACTGAAGGTGATCGACACATTTGCCCCGCTGCCGGGGTTGATACTGCATAAAACGCGTGTCGAGAGCGGCGCCGTCAAGACCGGCGATGTGGTCACGGCAGTGGTCAATGAGGAAAAGCGTGACGCGACGCGGCGCAATCATACGGCAACGCATCTGGTCCACGCTGCTCTCAAAGAAGTTTTGGGCACGCACGTCAAGCAGGCCGGGTCGGTCGTGGCGCCGAATTATTTGCGGTTCGACTTTACCCATTATCAGCCGATGACCGAAAAGGAGGTTAGGGAGGTCGAGGACCTGGTAAACCGCTATATCCTTGAAAATCATCCGGTTACGACGAATATGATGGCGATCGAGGAGGCCATGCGAAGCGGGGCGGTGGCGATGTTCGGCGAGAAATACGGTGCGGAGGTTCGGGTGCTTTCAGTGGGGGACGGGCAATTTTCTATGGAACTTTGCGGCGGCACGCACGTGAGAGCTACCGGAGATATCGGAAGCTTTAAAATTACTGCCGATGAGGCTATCGCCTCGGGCGTTCGACGCATCCGAGCAGTTACAGGATTTGACGCCTTTGAGCGTTTTCGGGAGGACGAGGTCCTTATCAACCGTTCGCTGGGCGTATTGAAAACTCAGAGGGATAATCTGCCCGACGCGATCGAAAAGCTGCAGGAAGAGCTTAAGCGGACGCGCCGCGAGGTGGAGGATCTGCGACTTAAGATCGCGACCGGGGCGGCCGGGAACGGCTCGGCGGGTGCGGCCGATGATATCCGCGAGATCGCGGGGGTCAAGGTGCTTGCCAAGGTGGTCGACGGGCTGGATGCGAATGGGATGAGGCAGCTTTCGGATACGCTGCTTGCCCGGCTGAAGTCCGGCGTCGTAGTTTTAGGCCGGCGAGAGGAAGGAAAAGCCGGGCTGATCGTTCGCGTTTCGGATGATCTGAAGGATCGGGTCAGGGCAGGTAACGTGGTCAAAGAGATCGTCCCGATACTTGGCGGAAAGGGCGGCGGGCGTCCGGATATGGCCGAGGGCGGCGGCCCGCAGCCCGAAAAATTGGACGAGGCGATCACTGAGGGCTACAAGATTATTGAAACTTTTCTGACGTCCTGACTCGTTTAAAGAGTTAGTCAAAGCTTTCAACACCGTCAGACGGTTCTTGTCACAACCAAGGCTTTGACGGTGTTTTTCTGTTACGAAGGTTCGGCCGGGGGAAATGCGATGTATGCGGGAACTCAATTCGGGCGTTATGAGATCCGCTCCAAGATCGGCGAAGGGGGCATGGGAGAAGTTTATTCGGCCCTTGACCGCGAACTGGACCGCAATGTTGCGATAAAGCTGCTCCCGTCGGAATTTACGCTCGATGAGGACCGCCGCAGCCGCTTTCGCCAGGAAGCGAAGGCGGTCTCTGCACTTAACCATCCAAATATAATTACGATCTACGAGATCGGCGAGAACGAGCACGGCAGTTATCTCGCGACGGAATTCGTCGAGGGGCGTACGCTCCGCGAGATCCTGAAGAACGAATCGCTTACGCTTCCGCGTATCCTTCGAATCATTGAACAGGCGGCAAATGCGCTAGTCGCCGCACATCATGCGGGGATCGTACACCGCGATATCAAGCCCGAGAACATCATGGTTAGGGCAGATTCGATCGTGAAGGTGCTCGATTTTGGGCTTGCAAAGCCGATCAATCCGCAGGGCGACGACCCGGGCGAAAACCGCACGCTGCCGGGTACGGTGATGGGCAGCGCGCGTTATATGTCGCCGGAACAGGCCCGCGGGCGTGATATCGACGAACGGACCGACATCTGGAGCCTCGGCGTGGTGCTTTACGAAATGCTGATCGGTTCGGTGCCTTTTGAGGGCGAGACCACGGCGGATACGATCGCGGCGGTCGTCTATAAAGAGCCGGAGCCGATCGGCGATCTCCTGCCGAACCTGCCGCCCGAGCTTGGCCGGATCGTCCGCAAGGCCCTGCAAAAGGACCGCGAGGAGCGGTATCAGGACATCAAGGACATGGCGCTTGACCTGAAAGATCTGCTCAGCGAGATCGAACGGGCCAATAGCGGTTCCCGTACGAGCGGATCGATCTCATCGCCGGATTTTCTCGAGAACCCGACGGTCATTCATCGGACGGTCAGCGGCAATCACAAGACCGAGGCGCACACTGCGAGGCACTCAGGACAGGTTACGGGCGCGGAGCGGGCCGCCGCTTCGCCGCTCGGCAAGGCTTTAGCTGCGACGGTCGCGGCGCTGTTGCTGGCCGCGGTGGGTTACGGAATCTATTCATGGTATGGGGCAGAGCCGGGAATCGCTGCGACAGCCTTTCGCCGGCCGCAGATCACGCGCGTCGACACGGACGGTAGCGTGATGATGCCGGCGATCTCTCCGGACGGAAGATACGTCGCTTATATCAGCGGCGAATTCGGCAGCAGGAGCCTTGTCGTCCGGCAGATCTCGACAGGAAGCACGATCACGCTTGTACAGCCGACGAATCTTAACCTGCAAGGGGTTTCATTTTCGCCGACCGGCGACCATGTGTATTTTACGCAGATGGCGAGCGACATGACGGTGAGCACGCTGTTTCAGGTGCCGACGCTCGGCGGGCCGCCTCGCAAATTGGTGGAGGACATCGACAGCCCCGCGACATTTGCCCCTGACGGCAGCCGGTTTGCGTTTATCCGGCATGTGCCGGCGAATAACTCGGACCTGCTTATGGTTGCGGATGTAGAGACGCTCGAGGTGCGGCAAGTGCTTTCGACCGAAGACACTGATTACGACTTCTTTACGATGCGGGCTGCATGGTCGCCGAAAGGAGATCAGATACTGCTCGGAGCCGGTAAGCGGCAAAGCGGTTTTGTCACTGGCGCGAACGTCGCGGCAGTTTCGGTGGCAGACGGAAGCATTCGAAAGGCTGTCGCTCAGGACTTTTTTATCGTCAATAATTTTGCTTGGTTCAACGACGGATCGGGTTTTGTGTTTACGGGCAAGGTTCAGCAGAACGACCCGATGCAGATCTGGAAAATGAGCATCGGCGGTGAGGGGCTGCACCAGGTGACGAACGACACGAACGACTACGTCGACCTGGGGATCAGCAGCGACGCGCGCAGCCTGGTGACGATCAAGGGCGAGACCAGCGGAGGGCTCTGGAAATTTGATGCCGACGGCGGCAGTGCGACCCAATTGACCCCGGACAGCCGAACTGCCGAGGGCAAGTACGGCCTGGTTCAGCGGCCGGACGGCTCGCTGATATTTACCCGCGTAACGAATAAAGAATCGGACCTGTGGATAGCGGATGCGGACGTAAAACAGCCGAGAGTGTTGTTGGACGAGACTGGCTTTGCGGTCGATCCGGAGTTTACGCCTGACGGGCGGTTCCTTGTCTTTAACCTGCAGAAGGACAGACGTTCCCGCATCTGGCGAGCCAACGCCGACGGCAGCGATCCGCGGCCGCTGACGCCCGAAGATCCGAACAATATTGATTTTAACCCCGAGGTGATCGACGAGGGGCGGGCCGTGATCTTTCAGCGCCAGAGCCCCGATCACGAACGCTTTAAGCTGATGAAGGTGTCGATCGACGGCGGCGAGGCCGAGATCTTTTATCAGAATGAGGAGATGGGTATCTTCAACCCGCGGGTCTCGCGTGACGGCAGGAGCCTCGCTTTTACCAGCTATGACCTAAAGAACTTTACGAAAAAGCTGCATACGGCGACGATCGACGGCGGCCGTTTCGGGAAGATCATCAGCACGGTCGATCTCGATCTGATGAATGACTTTGCCTGGTCGCCGGACAGCAGCGAGTTGACGATGGTCTCGAACCGGAGCGGCGTGCAAAATCTGTGGAAGTACCCGATCGATGGGGGAGAGCCAAAACCGATCACCCGGTTCAACTCCGGCCGGATATTGAGCTTTGCCTGGTCACGAGACGGCAAAGACATCTACGTTGCACGCGGTACGACCCGAAACGAGTTGATCATCCTTAGGGATGAACCCAATGCCGAACTCACCCGCAGGTCGAAAGTTCCGGATCGCCGCGCGGCACTATAGGTCCTTTCGATTCCCGTTCTTTTTGCCCCTTACGGCTCGTCACCAGCACCACCGACGCGACGATTATCATGGCCCCGACCAGCATTTGGCCCGTGAGCGATTCCCCCGCGATAGCCCATCCCAAGAAGACCGCTACGACCGGATTGATATAGGCATAGGTCGATACCATGGTCGGCCGGGCATTTTTCAGCAGCCAACTATAAGCCGTATACCCAATCAGCGAACCGAAAACTATGAGGTAGAGCAGTCCGAAGAGCGACGCTGACGAGACCGCAGCCGGGTCAAAGGCCGCCGCCTCACCGCGGACCGTTCCGACGACTAACAGCGAGACGCTGCCTGCGATCATCTGCATTCCCGCCGTCATCAGGCTCGAGCGGGGCGTCGGGGCCTTGAGGCCGTAGATAGATCCGGTCGCCCAGAAAAGCGCTCCCGCCATAACCGCAAGGGCACCAAACAGCTGGCCGTCAGCTCCGCCGGCCGCGGGCGAGCCTTTTCCGCCGATAAGCAGCCACACACCCACGAAGCCGATCAACAGTCCCACACCAACGCGCCAGTTCGGCCGTCCCGAACGCAGCCAAACCCAGCTCAGAACTACGATCCAGAGCGGCTCTGTGGCGACGAGCAGTGCGGCGAGGCCCGACGAGATGTATTGCTGGGCAAGCACCACGCCGCCATTGCCGCCGAGCAGCAAAAGCGTTCCGACCACCGCGCTCGTCTTCCAGTGCCGCAGCGTAGGCCGTTCGCGGTCTTTGGAAAGCAGCGAGACACCGAAAAGGATCGATCCCGCGATAAGGAAACGAACTCCCGCCATCAGGAACGGCGGCAGGGTTTCGATCGAATATTTGATAGCCAAATACGTCGAACCCCAAAATAGATAAACGGCCGCAAAGGCGGCAACCAAGATCAAAAACTTTCTGTCCTTAAGCGCTGGCGTCATCGCGTTCCCCCTCCCTGCTTGTCCTAACTACTTTTTACGGCCGTCCTTTTTCTCATCTTCCGGTGCAATGCACCGGTCGAGCGGCAACTCGCTCACTTCCTTAACGGTTTGAAGAACTACCGTCGTTCGAGTCGAAACGACGGACGGTATCGACTTGAGCGTTTCACGCAGCATCCTCGCTAGATCCTCGGTGCTTTCGGCCTTGACCTTGAGCAAATATGAATCTTCGCCCGCGACGTCGTGCACCTCGAGCACCTCCGGTATCTCCGCGAGGAGCAGGTCAGTGCCGTCTCCGCATTCATTCGTTCGAACGAAAACGAAGGCGGTGAGCCCAAACCCCACGGCAGCGGGGTCGAGCTCGGCGCGGTAACCGCGGACAATTCCCCGTTCCTCCAGCTTGCGGATCCTTTCGAGGATCGCTGACGGTGCGAGCCCAACGGCGCGGGCGATCGCGGCATTCGAGGTTCGGGCGTCATGCTGAAGAATATTCAAGATATCTTTATCAGTACTGTCAATCATTCGGTCAACCATCGGATATACAGAATAATAAGGTGCCACAAAGATGTCAAGGAAATTTTCGGAATTTGCGGCGGGGATGGCTTAGAGTATCCTTAAGAGGTATGCCGACCGCCGAAGCACAGCCGCTTTCCGCCCGCGAGATCGTCTCGTATAACCCCGCCACCGGCGAGGAATTGGGCCGCGTCCACTCAGCCGATGACGCCCATGTCGCGGCGGCAATGCGGGCGGCTCGCGCGGCTTTCAGGGAGTGGCGGCAAACGGATTTTGCGACTCGGCGGGAATTGATCATGCGGGCGCGTGACGTGATCCTTGAAGAGATGGACGAGATCGCCCGGTTGATCTCGGCCGAGACCGGCAAGCCCGTGTCGGAGGCCGTTGCGTCCGAGATCGCTCCCGTGCTTGACCTGATGCAGTATTTCGCACGCAACGCCGAAAGAATGCTCAAGCCGCGGAAGATCGGCATCGGCATTTTCGGTCTCGTCGGCCGGAGTTCAAAGATCGTTTATCACCCGCTCGGCGCTGTTGTTATCATTCCGGCGTGGAACTATCCGTTCACTATCCCGCTTGGCGAAGCGGTAATGGCGCTGATGGCCGGGAATTCGGTAATTATCAAGCCGTCAGAGTTAACGCCCCTGGTAGGCTTGAAGATCGGTGAGGTGTTTGAAAAAGCGGGTGCACCGGACGGGCTGGTGAATGTGGTGACCGGAGGCGGCGAGACGGGAGCAGCACTGGTGAAAGCCGGGCCGGACAAGATAATGTTCACGGGCAGCGTAGCCACCGGCAAAAAGATCCTGCGGGCGGCGGCCGAAAGGATGACGCCGGTAGTTTTGGAACTGGGCGGCAAGGACCCGATGATCGTCTTTGAAGATGCGGACCTTGAGCTGGCGGCGGGAGGTGCGGTTTGGGCCGGATTCTGTAATCTTGGCCAGACCTGCGCGGCGGTCGAACGCGTATATGTTCACGAATCCGTGGCGGAGCGCTTTACGGAATTGGTGATCGAAAAAACAAAAGTGCTGAAGCAAGGGATAGGCACCGCAAAGGATGTTTCCCTCGGCGCTATGTCCTCTAAGGAACAGCTTCAGATCGTGGAACGCCACGTCGCAGACTTTCGTGAAAGCGGTGCAACCATCGTGACGGGCGGGAGAGTTGATCCGGAGCTCGGAGGATTATTTTATGAGCCCACCGTGATCACGGGTGCATCGAACGAAATGACGGGGATGCGGGAAGAAACCTTTGGGCCGACGCTGCCGATCGCGACGTTTCGAACGGAGGAGGAGGCCATACATCTTGCGAACGACAGTGAGTTCGGCCTGACCGCGAGCGTATGGACGAGAAATATTGCCCGGGGACGGCGTGTAGCAGAGCAGATCGAAGCCGGGTCTGTTTCGGTGAATGACGTGCTTTATACTCACGGCATCGGACAAACGCCCTGGGGCGGCTTCAAAAACAGCGGACGCGGCAGAACTCACGGGAGAGAAGGGCTGATGGAGCTGGTGCAGCCGCAGCATATTCACGTGAACCGCTTTGCGATCTTGCCCGACCCGTGGTGGTTTCCGTATTCAGAGACCGCGGCAGAGACCTTTCGAGGGTTCGCGACGAAGTTCGCATCAGGTTCAGTTATACGAACCGCGGGCCTCGTACCCCAACTGCTTCGACGGCTAAGAGAACTAACGCGTGACCGAAAATAGGTTATGAAAACGCTCCTCACATTTACGCTTGCGATCGCATGCACGTTCTCGGCGTTGCCGCGATCGGTGCCGGCCCAGGATGCACCGTCCGCTTCCCGGCCCAAGGTCGGGCTGGTGCTCAGCGGCGGCGGAGCGCGCGGATTTGCACACATCGGCGTACTCAAAGTGCTTGAGGAGAACCGCGTTCCGGTCGACGTGGTCGGCGGAGCAAGCATCGGCGGGTTGATCGGAGCGCTTTACGCAATGGGGAAATCACCGGCCGAGATCGAAGCTCTGGTATCACAACTGGATTGGGACAAGCTTTTCGCCACGACAACCTCATACGACAACCTATCGTTTCGGAGAAAGGAGGACCGGAAGAATATTCCGGGCGCCATTCCACTGCGCGGCGGACCTACAAACCCGCGGCTCCCCTCGGCATTTAACTCGGGCCACGAGATCGGACTACTTTTTGACCGGGTGACGCTGCCGTATTCACGGACGCGGGACTTCGCCGATCTGCCGATCCCATTTCGGACGGTCGCGACGAACATGGTCGACGGATCTTCGGAAGTACTTGACAGCGGATCGCTGTCGCGGAGCCTGCGGGCGACGATGTCGATCCCAGGGGTTTTTTCGCCGGTGGAGATCGATGGAAAGATCCTCGCCGACGGCGGACTGGTGAACAACATTCCGACGGATGTTGTTAAGGCGATGGGCGCGGACATATTGCTGGTCGTCAATATCGAGACCCAGCTCGCGAGCCGCGAAGAACTTGAAAATCTTATCGGCGTACTCTCTCAGACGATAAATATCGCTACGGCGGAAAACTCCCGCCGGAGCCTTCGCGAGGCAGATATCATAATCGCGCCGGACCTGGAGGGGTATTCATCAGCGAGCTTTGCCAGCAGTGCCGAGCTGATCAAGCTCGGCTATCAGGGAGCGAAAGAAAAGGAGGTCGTACTTAAAGGGCTCTCGCTCAGTTCGGCGGAATGGTCGGCTCATCTCGCCGCACGCGAGCGGCGGAAAGCGCCGGAAACGGCGCCCGTGCCGGATAGGCTGGCCGTCGAAGGCAGCGACCCGGCGGCGACCGACACAATAGAAGAGAAGCTCGCGGGCCAATATATCGGCACCGAGTTGGACGAGGCGGCCCGAGAAGAGCTGGCCGCGGACCTTTCAGAGCTGACCGGCACCGGTCGGTTCGATGCACTGAATTATGAACTTAAAGACGAGAACGGCGAGACAGTTCTTCTGATACGCACGAACGAAACGAACGGCCGCCCGGCCGACCCTACCCGCATAGATATCGGGTTTGACGTGAACAGTTTCGAATCCGAAAACGTCAGTTTTAACGTCCTCGCCCGCCTTACCTATTTTGACGTCGGCCGTTACGGTGCCGAGTGGCGCAACGACCTTCGGATAGGTTCGAACACACTGCTTGCCAGTGAATATTTTCGGCCGATCGGTAAGACGGGGGTCTTTGTCGCTCCACGCGTTTCGTTTGAACGCCGGAACGTAAACTTTTTCGGCGGCGGCCAGCGGATCTCCGAGTACAACATTTCCACATCGCAAGCGGCGGTCGACCTCGGCTACACCTTTAATCAGCGCAGCGAATTGCGCGTTGGCTATGCGATCGGCTATGAGGTTGCCAGCCGGCGGATCGGCGAGGAACTGCTTCCGGACCGCAAAGGCCGCTTTTCGGCGGCGGCCCTCAAATGGACCTATGACGGGCTCGACCAATCACAGATACCGACCCGCGGCATTTATTCGCGAAATTCGCTGACATATACGTTCAGCGTTCCGGGGTCAACAGGCGGGTTCACGCAGGGTGAGACGCGAAGCATAGGGTTTTCGCCGATAAACGAAAACAATACGCTGTTCGCATTCGGGGGCGCCGGGACAAGCTTTGGCTCGACGGCACCTCTTCTTCGGCAATTCACACTTGGCGGGCCGTTTCGTTTGGGCGGTTACGGGGTGGACGAGTTCCGGGCGAGCAATTATCTTTACGCCGGGGGCGGCATCCTACACAGCCGCCAGATCTTGCCGCGAATCTTCGGCGGGCGTGCATTCGTCGGTGCATGGTATGAGGGCGGCAGCGCATTCGAACGATTTGGCGACGCAAATTACCGTCAGAGCGTTTCGGGCGGAGTGATCGTAGAAACACCGCTCGGCCCCATACTGATCGGCGGCGGAGTGAACGAAAATTTCCGCGGCCGCTTCTTCTTTTCATTCGGACGTTTCATCCGCTAAGACGGAAAGTTCCTTATAGCGAAATATTTTGTGTTGACACTAGTTGTTATAACAGCTATTATCCTTTTCGTGACAGTGGAACTGCCGAAAAAATTGAAACAGACCAAGCCGCTGGACAACCTCGAACAGGGGGCCTACCTATGGCTGATCGCGACCGCAGAAAAGCTCAAGAGCGAGATCGCGACGGTTTTTCGGGAAAAGGATCTTACGGCATCGCAGTACAACGTTTTGCGGATATTGCGGGGTGCCGGGCGCGAGGGAATGTGCGGCCGTGAGATCGGCGACCGTCTGATAACGAAGGACTCGGACATTACACGGATGCTGGACCGGCTGGAAGCGCGTGGGCTTATTCGCCGCGAGAGGCAGACCGACGACCGGCGATATGTGTCGGCGTTTATCAGTGATGTCGGGCTCGCGACACTTGCGGAGCTTGATGAGCCGATCGTGGTGTGGCACAAGCAGCGGCTCGGACATCTTTCTGAATCGGAACTGAAGTCCTTGATCCGGCTGCTAAAGAAGACGGGGATGGACGAGGGTTAAAAAATTTACTTAGATAGCCGTTATAACAACGGCCGGACAAACAAATAGTTTCGGAGGAAAATCAAATGAATCAAAGTGAATGGACATTTAGGGTACTGGGAGTGCTGCGAATAGTGGCGGGTTTTTTGTTTATAGCACACGGGACGCAAAAGCTTTTCAATTACCCTGCGGGTT
This sequence comes from Acidobacteriota bacterium, assembly GCA_023391155.1. Classification (GTDB taxonomy): domain Bacteria; phylum Acidobacteriota; class Blastocatellia; order Pyrinomonadales; family Pyrinomonadaceae; genus OLB17. Next base: position 21,397 of record JAEWBM010000025.1, on the reverse strand, counting down.
CGGGGGCAGTCGAGATATTCTCGCTGATGGGCGTGGCGGGCCTGCTCGAGTTTGTCGGCGGAGCGTTGCTGGTGGTCGGGTTGATGACACGCCCGGTCGCGTTCGTACTTTCGGGACTGATGGCGGTGGCCTATTTTATGGCGCACGCACCGGCGGGGTTCCTGCCGCTTGTAAATAAGGGTGAGCTGGCCGTGCTTTACAGCTTCCTGTTCCTGTATTTCACGTTCGCGGGCCCCGGAGCATTCAGCCTTGACGGGCTGTTGGCGAGGCGGGGAACTGCGGGATCGAGTGTCGAAATTCCCCACGCGGCCGCGGTTCAATCGAACTAAATTTCTCGCAAAATCGGGCGTCGCGGTGTAAGGTGGATATACAGCCCACCATAAATTTGTCGGCGGGGCGGCAATGGCCGTCCCGGCGAACTTTCAGATCAAGGAGGATATTAATGAGTGACAAGATAAAAGTTTTAGGTATTGCGGGCAGCTTGCGAGAAGGTTCTTATAACCGCGGAGCTCTGCGGGCCGCAAAGGAATTGGCACCGGAGGGGATGGAGGTCGAGATATTCGATATCGCGGGACTCCCGGGATTTAATCAGGATCAGGAGGCAGACCCGCCGGAGCAGGCGGCTGAGCTCAAGCGGAAGATCCGAGAGGCGGACGCGGTAGTGCTGGTCACGCCAGAATATAACTATTCGATCTCGGGCGTGCTAAAGAACGCGATCGACTGGGCGTCGCGCCCTTACGGTGACAGTGCGTGGGAAGGAAAACCGGCTGCGATCATGGGAGCCTCTGGTGGGGCGATCGCGACCGCTCGTGCCCAATATGACCTGCGAAAAATGATGGTTTTTCTCAATATGTTCCCGCTCAACCGGCCGGAGGTAATGATCGGAAATGCCGGAGAGAAGTTTGACGAGAACGGCAAGCTTACCGATGAGCAGACACGGAAGTTCATCAGTGACCAAATGCAGGCGCTGCTTGAATGGACCCGTAAGCTTAATGCGGGCGAGGCAAAGAAGGACGCCACAGCGTGAGAAGCGAAAGGCCGTCGGAAGGGCGGCCTTTTTAGCGCCCGGTGATCGTAACCGCATCGCCGGTGCGGAATTTGCCGGACCGAATGACGCGTGCGTTGACACCTCTGAGATGATTCTCGCGGCCGTATTCCGAATTGGCATATTTCATCGCAGCGAGGCCAAACCGCTCGACAAACTTTTTGCAGCCGAGGTGGGGAATCGTCGTGATCACTAAGCGAGCGGTTCCGATCTCGAGCCCGGTGCCCGTCGGGATGTTTGCCTCACTTAAATCGAGGTCGACAAATAGCTGGTCTCCGGCCAGGGGAACACGGTCGCGATGGCCGGCGATCAACTCAGCGAACCGATAGTTCATTATGTTGATCTGCATTTCGGGATGTGCGGAGCCATCGACAGTCCGCCGGCTGCCGCGGGCGGCCCAATTATCGCCGGTAAGGCCCTCGGCCACGCTCAGCTCGCCGGCCTCCAGAACCTTTCGTTTGCCGATCGCGGGCCGTGCCACGATCATCTCGAGCGTGCCGTTGTTGGTTGGTGAGCCTAATACATACGGCATCCCTGCTTCGATCTCGGCCGTGGTCAAATGACGATCAAATAAAATTCCATCCATATATAAAGATACGCGTAGGCATACCGCAAAACGGACATCAAATATCGAATGCCGCTACCACCGGTGCGTGATCGCTCGCCTTCGGAAGCGTCCGGGGCTCTTTATCTATCCATGCGTCGAGGCAGAGATCGGCAAGCGGGGGTGACACCCAAATATGGTCGATCCTGAGGCCCCGGTCCTTTTCAAAGTCGTTTCGGAAATAGCTCCACCAGGTGAACTCTTTGGCTTCGAGGTTGATGTGGCGGAAGGTATCAACAAAGCCCCAGCGTTTAACTTCGCGCAGGGCGTCACGCTCGGGTTTTGTGAAATGGAGCTTGTGGCGCCAGGCGGAGACTTTCCACACGTCGGATTCGTGCGGGGCAACATTCAGGTCGCCGCATAGGATCACGCGGCTCTTTCTTGGATCGTAGTTCTCGTCAAAATAACGCCTGAGGCGGGCGAGCCAGTCCAGCTTTGCCTGGTATTTTTCGCCGCCCAGGGTCGTACCGTGAGGAGCGTAAACATTGACTATGCCAATGCCATTGACCTTTGCCGCGATCAGACGCTTTGCGGCGCCAGGCGGGTCGTCGGGAAAGTTCTTTTGAATGTCGGAAAGCGGATGTCGTGAGAGGATCGCGACGCCGTTATAGGCACTCTCGCCAAAATATGCCAGGTCGGTAAATCCGACCGACCGCAGCGCGGCCTCGGGAAATTTCTGGTCGACGCATTTTGTTTCCTGCAGACAGAGCACGTCGGGACGGTTCTTTGTGCACCACCCGAGCACGTGTTCAAGGCGAGAGGTGAGGGAGTTGATATTCCAGGTTGCGATCAGCACAAGCAATATTAATCGATCTCAAATTCGGCGACGACCGGAGCGTGGTCGCTGGGCCGTTCGAGTGCCCGGGGCGCTTTGTCGATCCAGCAGCCGGTACATTTGTCGGCGAGGGCGGGCGAGGTCCATATGTGATCGATGCGAAGGCCGCGGTTTCGCTGCCAGGCACCTTCGCGATAATTCCACCAGGAATATTCCTTAACGTCGCGGTTCATCTTGCGGAAAACATCGACGAAACCCCATTGCTTGACGTGGTGCATAGCGGCACGTTCGGGCTTTGAAAAGTGCAGCTTGCCTTCCCAGTGGGGGACGCTCCATACGTCAAGCTCTTCCGGTGCGACATTGAAATCGCCGCACAAGAGAACGTCCTTGTTCAGATCGCACGTCGCATCGAAAAAGCGTCTCAACCGCTGGAGCCAGTCGAGTTTGAAGGTGAATTTATCGGACCAAAGCTCGGTACCGTTTGGGATATAGGTGTTTACAATTCGGATGCCGTTGATGGTAGCGGCGATCAGGCGTTTAGGTGAGACCTCGTCATCATCGTCGAACCCCTTCTGAACATCCTCAATGTCGTGTTTTGAAAGAATAGCGACACCGTTGTAGGACTTTTCGCCGAAGAAGGCGGTATGGTAACCGGCATCGAAAAGGGCCTGGAAGGGGAAATTTTCGTCGACGCACTTTGTTTCCTGCAGGCAAACGACGTCGGTTCCGGTCTCTTCGAGCCAAAGAAGGAGCTGTTCGAGACGTATATTTATGGAGTTTACGTTCCAGGTCGCGATCTTCATCAGATAAATATGTTTACCACAGCAGCGGAAGAAGGTCGATATTAACGCTTGGCAGAGTTCCGTTCCCAGAAAACGCCGTCACTGAATCCCTGAATGGTATCGTCGGCTGCAGCGAGCTCCAGCCTTTTCGCCGCGGCCAGGCAATGATCGCGGTCACTTTCAACGGCGATGAAATCACGAGCGAGCTTTTTGCAAACGACCGCCGTCGTTCCGCTTCCGGCAAAGGGATCGAGAACGAGATCGCCCGGGCCCGTGCTTGCCAGGATCAACTTTGCCATAAGCTTTTCGGGCTTTTGCGTGGGGTGATCGGTGTTTTCGGGCATTGACCAGAACGGCACGGTGATATCGGTCCAAAGATTCGAGGGGTGCGTATCGCGGAAGTTTCCGCCCGGGGTTTCGTTCCAATCTTTTGGGATGCCGTTAGTCCGGTAAGGGGCGACCACACGCCGGCGATGTTTCACGGCATCGAGGTTAAATGAATATCGGGACGACACTGTGAAGAACCATATGTCCTCAGCCGCATTCTTCCAGTTAGTTTTTGCTCCGCGGCCTTTTTCGCGCTCCCATGTGATGCGGTTGCGCAAGGTGAAGTATTTGGTACCAGCGCGTTCGATAGCACCGCCCGAGCGCCAATCGCCGCAAATATAAACCGATGCGGTCGGCTTTAACAGAGGGGCACAAATGGAAAGCCATGAATCGAGCCATTCTTCATAGTCTGCTGACGCTCGTGAGCGAAAGGCCTGTTTACCAAACGATTTGTTCAGGTTGTAAGGCGGGTCGGCGAAGAGGAGGTCGACCGAATCAGGCTGAAGCCGCGGAAGTACCTCAAATGCATCCCCGTGAATGAGAGAGTTTCGGGGCAACGAGCCTTGGGCGAGCGAGGCAGAATCGATGACACAGGGCCCGAGCCGCTCCGCGTCGGAACTGTCGACACTTAATGTACGATTCCGCGGGGCACGGGTCTTTTCGTTTGCTGTGCCATTGCCCATTTATTTTTTCTCTTTCGGAATTACGGTGATACTGCCGTCGCGTTCCAAGGTTGCGGTGCTCACCTCCTCGGGCTTCTCAACGCCGCCGTGTTCCCGGAGGGCCTGCAGAAGGTCATCGTCCGAGATCTTACTTTTCTCAAGCGCGTCCCGGTCGATCTTGCCCTCGTTGATCAGCGTACGCGGGTCGTTCTCGACCGTCTTTTCAAAGCCGGGCCAATAGTAGGAGGCCGTCGCGACCAGCCAATGCAGCCCCATCAGCACTACGACGATAATGGTCATGTTCACGAGGCTGACGGCACCGGTCACGGCACGGGCCATTACCGAGCCGACGATGAAGCCGAGGAGGATGTCAAAAGCGGTGTAATCGCCCATAAACCGGCGTTTACCTACCCGTATCAGTATGAGGGCGATAACAAAGATGACCGCGGTACGGAAGACGACCTGGCCCGGCGAAATATTTTCGAACTCGCTTCCGGAACCTATTGCCCATGTGAGGCCGTTCCACAGTTCGCTCAGCATACGGCAAAATTATCGCATATTGGGCCGGAGGTGAAAGCCCTCGGCGCCTGCTTGACCGCCTAAAACGCAGGTGATAATGTTATATGTTTTGGGATAATAACGATCAAAATCCGTTTTTAATATAACGCAATAGAATATGTTTTTGCTGGCATTTGCCGAGTCGATCCAGCTTTTTCCGGACGGCACATTATTCATCCACATAGCATTGATCCTGATAATGATCTGGGCATTGAACCGGACGTTTTTCAAGCCGATCAACGCTGTCATCGAACGCCGCAGCCGCCAAAAGGCGGGGCGCGGCGGCGAGGCTGAGGAGATCCTCACCGACGTCAGCAAAAAGCAAAAACAATATGAGCAGACGATGCTCGAGGCCCGCACCCGTAACTACGAGATGATCGAGCGGGAGCGGAACGAGGCGGTCGAGGCACGGCAGCGTGCGATCACTGATGCGAGGGCACAGACCGCGGAACTCGTGCAGAACGAAAAGGCGAAGCTCGAAAAGATGAAATCGGACGCAAAGGTCGAGATCGCCTTGGAAGCTCATAAAATGGCGGACAAGATCAGTTCCAACATACTGAAGGCGTAGGATATGTTTGCATTTTTCAACGCAATTTTGCTGTTTGCAGCCGCGGCCTCGGGCGACGAGAGCGGATTTACGCATTTTTGGAACACCTATCTGAACTATCCGGGATTTGAGGTCTGGAAGTTCGTGAACCTCGCGATCTTTGTCTCGGTTTTGACATATCTGTTGAAGAAGCCGTTGTCTGACGCTTTCAAGGCCAAACGAGAGGTTATAAGGGCGGAGCTGATCAAGGCGGAGGAAGAGAAAAAAGCGGCACTGGCAAAGCTCACCGAGGTTGAGGCAAAGCTTGCGGGGGCCGAGTCCGAGATCGAAGCGATCAAACGCGAGGCCCGCGAAGAGATCGATGCCGAAAAACGCCGGCTTGCCGCGCAGGCTGAGTCCGAGGCGGAGAAGCTCCGGGCACAGGCCGAGGGCGAGGTCAAGAGGATGGAGGCCGTCGGGAAGCTCGAGCTTCGCCGTTTTGCGGTTGCCGAGAGCCTTAGGCTCGCTGAAGAGAAATTAAAGTCCCAAATGACGCCGGAAACGGATTCAAAGCTGATCCGGTCGGGCATTCGGGCGATCGGAGGTTTGAACTAGTATGAGCCTCGAAACGGTTTCACGCCGATACGCGACAGCACTGGCCGACGTCGTCCTTAGCTCCGGCGAGACGGACACGGTCAAAACGGAACTCAAGTCCTGGGAAGAGATGATCAACTCGAACGTCGAGCTGAAAGCTGCGTTCGGCAACCCCGCGATCGCTCATAACAAGAAAGAGGGCGTCCTGGAGGGGCTGCTGCAGCGGGCAAACCCGAGCCGCACGACCGCAAACTTTCTGCGGGTGCTGCTTCAAAACAGCCGGCTCAACGACCTCGGCGAGATCAACGAACGTTTTGACTCGGTACTAGAGGAGCGAAGCGGCACGGTTCACGGCATCGTGGCGTCGGCCCATGAGCTTTCGCCCGAGGAACGAGAGGAGCTTCGAGCAAATCTCGAGAAGGTTACTGAACGACGGGTGAGGCTTGATTTTGTGATCGAACCGGACCTGATCGGAGGCGTCGTTGCCCGGATAGGTTCGACAGTTTATGACGGCTCGGTCCGCACCCAATTAGAACATCTAAGAGAAGAACTTTATACCAGATAGCGCTCACCGGCATTAAGCCGGCCGCTTTATAACGATATGGAAGCAATTAAGGCAAACGAGATCAATGAGATCATCCGTGCGCAGATCGAAAATTTCGATTCGAGCATGACCGTTGATGAGGTCGGCACCGTGATCAAGGTTGGCGACGGGATCGCGGAAGTTTACGGGCTTGAAAAGGTGATGGCCGGTGAGCTTCTCGAATTTCCCCACGGCGTTCGCGGGCTGGCCCTTAACCTCGAAGAGGACAAGGTCGGCTGCGTGCTCTTCGGCGATTTTCAAAAGATCAAAGAGGGCGACGAAGCCAAGCGGACCAAGCGGATCATGAGCGTGCCCGTCGGCGATGCGATGATCGGCCGAGTCGTCGACGCTCTCGGCAACGCCATTGACGGCAAAGGCGAGATCCTAACTGACGAATTTAATCCCGTTGAGCGTATCGCGCCGGGCATCATTGACCGTCAGCCGGTAAAAGAACCGCTGCAGACGGGCCTTAAGGCGATCGATTCGATGGTGCCGATCGGGCGCGGACAGCGCGAGCTGATCATCGGCGACCGACAGACGGGTAAGACCGCCGTCGCGATCGACACGATCATCAACCAAAAGGGCAAGGACGTGATCTGCGTCTACGTCGCTATCGGCCAGAAGGCGTCGACCGTTGCTCAGGTTGTTAAAAAGCTTGAGGATTACGGAGCGATGGATTACACGATCGTCGTTTCGGCAACGGCGTCGGATCCGGCGGCGATGCAGTTCCTCGCCCCGTACTCGGGCTGCGCTATTGGTGAATACTTCCGCGATAACGGCCGCCACGCATTGACGATCTACGACGATCTTTCGAAGCAGGCCGCGGCATACCGCGAGATCTCGCTATTGCTTCGCCGTCCCCCGGGCCGCGAGGCATATCCGGGAGACGTTTTCTATCTCCACTCACGTTTGCTCGAGCGTGCGGCAAAGATGTCAGAGGCAAGGGGCGGCGGTTCGCTGACCTCGCTCCCGATCATCGAGACACAGGCGGGCGACATCTCGGCTTATATTCCAACGAACGTTATCTCGATCACGGACGGACAGATCTTTCTTGAATCAGACCTGTTCAACTCCGGCGTTCGTCCCGCGATCAACGTGGGTAACTCCGTCTCGCGTGTGGGCGGTTCGGCACAGATCAAGGCGATGAAGGCTGTTGCCGGTACGCTGCGTATCGACCTTGCACAGTTCCGTGAACTTGCGGCTTTTGCGCAGTTCGGTTCGGACCTTGATAAGGCGACGCAGGCACAGCTCGAACGCGGTAAGCGTTTGACTGAGATCCTGAAACAGCCGCAGTACCAGCCGATGGAGGTCGAGGACCAGGTCATTATCATCTGGACCATTACCAACGGTTTCGGCGACGACATCGCGGTCGAAGACCTGCGGCAGTTCGAGGATGACTTCCTTGCGTATATGAAGAATGCTCATCCGGGCGTCCGCAACACGCTTCGCGAAAAGAAAACATTGGATGACGATCTGAAGGCCGAGCTTAAGGAAGCTGTGGAGGACTTTAAGGCGACCCGTTGGAACAAGGAAGAAAAGGCGTCTGAGGCCGCAGCGGAAACAGAAGCCGCAGCGGCATAGCACCGAGGGATTATGGCAAGTTTGCTGGACATGCGCCGACGGATCAAGTCGGTCAAAAATACACAGCAGATAACAAAGGCGATGAAGATGGTCGCCGCTGCGAAACTGAAGCGGGCACAGGACCGCGTCACCGCAGCTCGGCCGTTCGCGGTCAAGATGTCTGAAGTGCTCGGGAGCCTGAGCGCAAAGGTGGCGGATGAGTTTTCGCATCCGCTGCTGACCCCGCGGGGCGACGAGAAATATCTCGTGGTGCTGGTAACGGCTGATAAGGGGCTTGCGGGAGCATTCAACGCCAACGTTATAAAAGCGGCACAGGCGTTTCTCGGCCAGAACTCTGCAAAAGAGACTGAGATGATGCCCGTCGGCCGAAAGGGACGCGACTTTTTCAAGCGGCGCAACGTTGCGTTCCGTGCTGAATATATCGGCCTTACCGGAACGGGAACGGTCAACTATTCGGATGCTGCCGAGATCGGCCGCAAGATCATTGACACCTTTGAAGAGGACGAAACGATCGACAAGGTATTTCTGGTCTTTACCGAATTCAAGACCGTGCTCTCGCAAAAGCCGGTGATCGAGCAGCTGCTGCCGATACCGAAGATCGGTTCTGAAGAGAGTGAAGGCGAAGCGGTCGAGGCCGAATATATCTATGAGCAGCCGCCGGCTGAGATCTTTAGCAAGCTGCTGCCGAAACAGGTCGAGACCCAGATCTACCGGGCAATGCTCGAATCGGTGGCCTCAGAACAGGGTTCGCGAATGACGGCAATGGATTCGGCATCGAAGAACGCCGGCGAGTTGATCGACAACCTCACGCTGAATATGAACCGCATACGTCAGGCGGCCATCACGAAGGAGATCATCGAGGTGGTCAGCGGTGCGGCCGCACTCTAAATAGCGACCGAGGCTGATGGAGCCGACCGAAACTAAGACGACGCGGCGCGGGCGATTCATTCGCTACGCGCCGCTCTTTCTTTGGACCGCCCTTATTCTCTATTTGTCGGGAAGCGGCGGCTCGTTTGGGACCACTTCCAGATTCATCGGCCCGCTTCTGGCATTTTTGATGCCGGGTGCGTCCGCCGAGACCCTTGAGTTCTACCACGGGATCCTACGAAAATTGGCGCATCCGACGATATACGCCGTTCTCGCCTTTTGGGCGGCGCGAGCCTTTGCCGGGTCATCGGTGAGGGCACTCAGGGAGTGGACCTTGCTTGCGGCATTCGTCCTCGTACTTGCGGTTAGCATCGTCGACGAAGCGAATCAGAGTTTTTTAGCTTCGCGAACAGGCTCTATCTCCGACATCGGATTGGACCTTGCCGGGGCGGCCGCCATGCTTTTCATTATTTGGATCGTGCGGGCGATCGCCTCTCGCCGAAATAGCTAGGCTCACGTTTACTCTTCTCCACGCACCGCATCGGCGATGAGGCCCGGAATAAGCACGGCCTCAGGCAAAGTTCGCCAGTGACGCATCGGCAACTCGCTTTTCATAGCACGCACCTTTAATCGGAACGGATTGAAGATCGAGCGGTAATATTCCAGCCAAAACTCCTCGGTGCGGTCATCATCCGGCAGGTCTGATGGATCAGCCGGAGGGCTGAAAGTCAGATCATGGAGGTCCCAATGGGCGCAGCCTTTAGGTGTAAGGATCGAAAACTTCATCGATCCGAACCTTCTCATAAAGAAAGGCGACGCACGTTCGACGGTGTAATGGTGCGGTTCGTGCCAGGCCAGGAATAGCTCCTGGCCATCTACGACTGCACATCGAAAGCGGACGAATGCGTGAAACTTGTGCACGTCGCGGTTTACTGCCTTTTGCATGCGAGTGGCTGCGGCCACGTCGTCATCGGAGGCGATCTCAAGCAGGCCGCGATCCTCAAAAACGATCCTGTAAAGCAGGCGGTAGAGCAGTGCCCAACGGCCCGGATCATCGAAACACGCGACGGCTTCAGCCAGTTTTAGAAAATCGGCGGGAACACGAAGATCGGTCGCGGGTGTGCCAAGATCATCCTCGTTGAAAAGCGATGGGCGGTTATCGCACGCCCAGACGATGTCGCCCGGTGGTGCTTTTGCACCGATAAGCCGACGTGCGCTGCGGCGCCAATCCTCCCAGCCGTTTGCCACTGAAACGCTGATCATATTTCACCGGTTACCGCGGTTGTTAAAACGGATGGCGGCGGAAACAGCGAAGGCTGCTCTGCCCGAGGCTTGAAACGGTCAAGCAGATCGAGGCGGTCGAGCTTTAGGGCATCCGGATTGTGGTCGGCGGTCGTGACGAACCACCTCGCTTTAGTTAGGTTTACCCTCAGGCTGACGAGATCTTTGAGCCGCAGCGGCTGATGCCGCCGTATGCTGACGATCCTTTTTACATTTCGTACGCCGATCCCCGGCACCCGCAGCAACAGGCTCTGCGACGCACGATTTATATCGACCGGAAACATATGCCGATTATTTAGGGCCCACGCGAGTTTAGGATCGATGTCGAGATCCAGGTCTTTGCCTCCGGCGGCGGAAGCGATCTCACCGGCAGAAAATTTATAGTGGCGGATCAGCCAATCGGCCTCATAAAGCCTGTGTTCCCGCATCGGCGGAGCGCCGGGTCGGGCACGCAGTTCCGGCATCGTATGCACCGCCGGCGAGAATGCCGAGTAATAGACGCGCCGCAGCTTAAAGCGCTTGTAGAGCTGTTCGGCCTTGGTGAGGATCGCGGTGTCGGTCGTCTCGGTGGCCCCGACCACGATCTGGGTCGATTGGCCCGCCGGGGCAAATCGAGGGCGGCTGCCGTCCCGCTTTTGCAGATCTTTCGAACTCTCGATACCGGACCTTACCTCGGACATCGTCGATTCGATCTCCACCAGGGTCTTTTCCGGCGCGAGCCGGTCGAGGTCTTCCTGTTTAGGCATCTCGATGTTGGCGCTCAAACGGTCGGCATATCGGCCGGCCTCCTGCAAAAGGCGATCTGAAGCGCCCGGAACGGCCTTTAGATGAACATACCCGCCGAAGAGCTCTTCCTCGCGCAATTTCTTTGCGACCAAAATGAGCTGTTCCATCGTGTAGTCGGCGTTTTGAATGATGCCGGAGCTGAGAAAAAGCCCTTCGATGTAGTTGCGCTTGTAAAAATCCATCGTAAGCCGGACCACCTCCTCGGGCTTAAAGCGGGCGCGGCGGACGTCGGACGAGCGGCGATTCACGCAATAACCGCAGTCCAAGATACAGACATTGGTAAGCAGCAATTTTAAGAGAGATATGCACCTACCGTCGGGGGTGTAGCTGTGGCAGATGCCCATCCCCTCGGTATTCCCAATGCCGCGTGGGTTGCGGCGCCTGTGCGAGCCGCTCGACGCGCAAGAGGCGTCATACTTGGCGGCGTCGGCCAGTAGTGAGAGTTTAGTTTTTAATTCCATTAACGGAATTTTACCAATCCGACGCACACAATACAACGTTGCATAGATGAAACGCATGATCCGTTAACCCCGACATAACGTCCGTTCGGGGCGGTAATCTTCCAATTACCCGAACTTTATGGCATATTCTATCGTTAGGATTTTCATAAGGAGAACAGCGAATGAGCATAATGGATAAGGTCAAAGAGGCCGCAATGAATCAGTTCATTGAGGTCATCGAATGGCTCGACGAATCACAAAATACGCTTCTTTACCGCTTTCCGGTATATCAGCAGGAGATAAAGAACGGTGCGCAATTGATAGTGCGCGAATCTCAGGCAGCGGTCTTTGTTTACGAGGGCCAGGTTGCGGATGTCTTTACACCGGGACGATACACCATCGATGGCGGCAATACGCCGATCTTGTCGAAACTCGGAGCGTGGAAACACGGATTTAACTCCCCGATGAAATCCGAGGTGTATTTCGTCAACACCAAGCAGTTCACCGATATGAAATGGGGCACGTCGAACCCCATTATGCTTCGTGATCAGGATTTCGGGATCGTTCGGCTTCGCGCTTTTGGAGCTTATAGCCTGCGGGTGGTCGATCCGGGCGGATTTATCAAAGAGGTTGCGGGAACGAACGCGCATTTTCAAACCGAGGATATCGATAATCAGCTCAAGCGGGCGATCGTCACGGAGTTTTCGGACGCGTTGGGCGAGATGAAGATCCCGGCGCTGGACCTGGCTGCTCAATATAAGGAGCTTGGCGGGGCGATCCGCGAAAAGATCAACCAGGATTTCACCAGCTACGGCCTGGAGGTAACCAAGTTTTACGTCGAGAACATCTCGCTTCCGCCGGATGTGGAGGCCGCGATGGACAAGCGTGCATCGATGGGCGCTCTTGGCAACGTGCAGACATATGCTCAGTTCCAGGCGGCGGACGCTATGCGTGACGCGGCCCAGAATGAAGGCGGCGGTGCCGGGCTAGGTGCAGGCCTCGGTGCGGGATTTGCCGTCGGCGGCCAGATGGCGAACGCCTTTAGCCAGAACACGCCCGGACAGCAGGGAGGCGGCGGCCAGGGTGCGGCGGGTACGGTGGCGTGTCCGAGCTGCGGCAAGCAGAATGCGGCGGGCGCTAAATTCTGTGCCGATTGCGGCGGTAAGATGGAAGTTGCCAAGGTGCCGTGTGTGAAATGCGGAGCAGACCTACGCGAGGGGGCGAAGTTCTGCTCGGAATGCGGTTCGTCACAGGAGAAGCAGAAGTGCACGGGCTGTGAGGCCGAACTTGCACCGGGAGCAAAGTTCTGTGCCGAGTGCGGTACCAAGACCCCGGAGGCAGAAGCTTAGATTTAACCGCAGATCTTGGAAAGGGGCGCGCTATTTCGGCGTGCCCTTTTTGTTTGACGCACGGGTTTGCTATAAATTTGAAATATGGCGATCAGTCCAGAATTGCTTGAAATACTTCGCTGTCCGAAGTGCAAATCGAAAGTCGAGATCAAACCCGACGCTAGCGGCCTGAAATGCGTTAATCCCGAGTGTTCGCTTCTCTACCCGATACGCGATGAGATCCCCGTGATGCTCGTCGATGAAGCAACGGTCGAGAAGTAATGAGAGAGCCCGCGATCGATCGGCCTGATGTCCGGCGGGTGTTGGTCATTCGGCTCCGCTCGATCGGCGACACTGTCCTCGCGACACCCACCCTCACCGCTTTGCGGCGGCATTTTGAGAATGCCAGGATCGATATCCTGCTGGAGGATTGGGTCGCTCCACTTCTGACGGGGCTGCCGTCCATCGACGGCGTGATCGCAATGGGCCGCGGAGTGCTCGACCGAGTCCGGACAGCGAAAGAGATCCGCGACAACAACTACGACATTGTCATCAATCTTCATGGCGGGACGACCTCGACCTTTCTCGCTCGGGCGACCGGAGCCAGGTACCGTGTCGGTTTTTCCACTTACCAATATTCATCGCTTTATACTCATTTGCTCTCGACTTCGGCAGAGTTTTGGGGAAGGTCGCCGACGCACTCGGTAGAGCAGCAGTTGGCCCTTGCGGGGCATGCCGGAGTTCCGGTCTCGTCCTATATTGCCACCCAGCTTGCGATCGCTCCCGAAGCTGCCGAGGCGGTAGATGCGAGGCTGAAACCTCTTGACCCGGGCCGCCCTCTGGCGCTTTTCCATCCCGCGGCCGCATTCGAAACCAAGCGGTGGGCGGCTCAGAATTTTGCACGGGCGGCCGAGCATCTACATTCGCGGGAGTATGAAACCATTGCAGTTGCAGGGCCCGGCGAGGAAGGGGTATTGGAAGAGTTAACCCAATATGCAGCTTTCCCGATCCTTACCTTCACTGATCTGAGCCTGCCGGAGATAACTGCTCTTGCTGCGCGAGCCGCCCTATTTGTCGGGAACGATTCCGGGATCGCCCACATCGCCGCTGCAGTGGGAACGCCACCCGTGGTCATATTCGGCTCATCTAATCGCGATCACTGGCGGCCGTGGACGAGCGGCCCGGCCGAGGTGGTCTTTGCTGATTACGACTGCCAGCCCTGTCCCGGGTATGAATGCGCTGTGTTCGGCGACCCCAGGTGCATTCGAGAGGTTACGGTGGAAGCGGTGATCGCGGCTATAGAGCGAATTATTTAACCTTGTCATTCGCACGCGGGTTTTCCTCTGATATTATTGTGGTATGACGACCCGTTCGGGATGGGAAAGAGCCAGCACTGGGGGCCTTCTCTTCATCTTACTCGTATGCCTGTGTTTTTCACGGGGTGAAGGGGTTCGTCTACTTCCGTTTTCAGAGGCTGCGGCGAGCGACTCAAAGGGCAGACCATCGATAGGGTCGGGCGCCGCGAGCAACCCGCACGACAAGGTCCAGTCGACACTAGAACGAAAGGTCAGTTCGCATCTTACAAAGAGCATGGCGAAGCACGTTGCAGCGGTCGGCCGGGCAACAATTGTCGATCCGAAGCTTGCACCGCAAGTTTGGCACGATCAACGCACCAAGCCCTGGATCCGGCACGGCCCTTCAAAGTTTTTGCTCACCTCCTCATCAGATCGGTCTCCACCGTCACCCGTTTTTGCCCGGAACGCATAGCAAATCGCCATTGATTTTCCGATTTGAAGATCCGGTTACAAGTGTCTTCATCGGACCTAAAAGGGGGGAGAGAGATGAATGAATCCTGATGAGATAAATATCCACGGAACGATCGATCCGAACAGTATGGATCATATGAACGATCCGATCCTGAAGTATGTTACGTCCGATTTTCCGCGCTTGAATGAGACGCTGACGGTGGAAGGGGCGCTGCGGGTGATACGGTACCAGGGGATCGGGGAGCGAATCGTCTATTTCTATGTACTTGATAGTGAGGAGCGGTTGATCGGTATAGTGCCAACGCGGCGCCTGCTGACATCGATGCCTAATGTGCGGATAAGCTCACTTATGTCGACGAACATAATTTCGATCCCGCATACGGCCAAAGTTATGGATGTGCTTGAGTTGTTCGTTAAGCATAAGCTTCTAGCATTTCCTGTATTGGACGATGACGGCCGAATAGCCGGAGTTATCGACGCCGGGATCTTCACTCAGGAATCCATCAGTTTTGCCGAACGATCGCATTTTGACGACGTGTTCCAGATCATCGGCTATGGAATTTCGCAGATCAAAGGGAAATCGGCTTTTGGGATCTTTCAGTACCGATTTCCCTGGCTTCTTGCGACGATGCTTAGCGGAACGATCTGTGCGCTTCTTACCGGGCTTTACGAGGCGACGCTTGCTGAGACGATCATCTTAGCGTTTTTCATCACCCTCGTTCTTGCCCTTGGGGAAAGCGTAAGCATTCAATCTATGACGGTCACCCTACAGAACCTGCATATGGGGACTCCGACGTTGAAAGGCTTTCTGGAATGGGTTCGCCGTGAGGCTGCTGCAACGATGCTCCTGGGCGTAGCATGCGGCGTCCTGGTAGGGCTGATCGCTTACGGTTGGAAGGGCGCTCCGCTTGCGGCGCTGGTGATCGGCCTGAGCATCATGGCATCTGTCTTTACAGCGGGACTTGTCGGCCTTAGCATACCGACCTTGCTTCATGCTATTCACGAAGATTCCAAGATAGCGGCCGGGCCAATTACGCTGGCGCTCGCCGACATTTTGACGCTGCTTTATTATTTCAACCTTGCAACATTCGTGTTATGAACAAAAAGGGCGGGCCGTGGGGACCCGCCTAAATTGGGAGTTATTAGAAATTCGGTCTGCTCTAACGCGAATTCGAGTTCGACCGTTCATCATCTTCATCGCTGCCGGTCATTTGATTCGCTAGCGAATCGTCCGGCCTGACCTGCAGATTATTGGTTACGCCTTTCTGGCCTTCGATACCCTCGGCTACTTTTTCAGCCTGGGCCTTTTGAGCAGCGGTGGCTACCGAACCTTTGAGTGTGATCCTGTCGTTCTGAACGTCGACGTTGATGGTCGAATCGCGAAGATCGTCAGCCGCGGCAAGTGCCGTTCGGGTCTTGAACCAGATCCAACTGTCATTCGCACCCTGGCCGATGGTGTCATCATCGTCCTTTTCGCCTTCATACCGAGCACGATCGCGGTCGTATTCCTCTCGCGTCACTTCATCGTCGTCACGCGGTGTAGCGACAGCGTTCGAATTTACAAGCACGGCCGTGTTGCTGTTTGCATTGACATTCACGTTTGCGCTCGTGTTGGCGGGAGACGAATCGCAAGCTGCGGAAGCCGCAGCCGACAAGATAACCGCCCCAAGATACATAAAAATATGTCGAAACTTCATAATTCCTCCTGTTTCCTCACAAAAACTAGCGTGTAGCGTTTCACTACACATTCGTTAAGTTCCAAATGGTGAGATGCAAGCGCTATTCCATCGACGCGGAGAACGGTGATCAGGTGCCTCATTTCTTGACACCTACGCGGTAAACACTTAGTATTTATAGTTTCGACTCTTGTAGCCGAAGTGTGCCTATATGTTCGAATCGCTGTCCGATAAACTTAAGCGAACGCTGAAAAATCTGCGTGGCCAGGGCAAATTGACGCCCGAGCACGTGGATGCGGCGCTGCGCGAAATACGGATGGCGCTGCTCGAGGCGGACGTCAATTATAAGGTCGCGAAAGATTTTGTAGAGGCTGTCCGAGCAAAGGCAGAGGGCCAAGAGGTCTGGCAGGGGCTCAATCCGCACGAGCAGGTCGTTAAGATCGTTTATGACGAGCTGGTCGAGCTGATGGGCGGCACCTCTTCGCGGCTGGTATTTACGAAGCAGATCCCGAACGTGGTGATGATCGTCGGGCTGCAGGGCTCCGGTAAGACTACCTCGACGGGTAAGATCTCGAAATGGCTTGCCGCTAACCAGGACCGCAAACCGCTGCTCGTTTCAGTAGACGTTTATCGCCCCGCAGCACGGGAACAGCTTCGCGTGGTCGGCGGTGCGGTCGGCATACCCGTCTATCAGGATAAGGAAACTAACGACCCGATGACGCTCGTCCGCGGTGCGATGAAGCATTCGCAGGAGATGGGCTATGACACGCTGCTCATCGATACGGCCGGCCGGCTGCACATTGATGACGAGCTGATGGCCGAGCTCGAGCAGATAAAGGCGGAGACCCGACCGCTTGAGGTACTGTTCGTCGCGGATGCGATGACGGGGCAGGACGCGGTACGATCGGCGGAAGTGTTTCACGAACGTGTCGGTATCACCGGCGTCGTCCTAACGAAGATGGACGGCGACGCCCGCGGCGGGGCGGCGCTATCGATTCGGCAGGTGATCGGCCAGCCGGTCAAGTTTGTCGGCGTCGGGGAGAAATACGACGCGATCGAGCCTTTCTATCCGGACCGTATCGCCCAGCGGATCCTCGGAATGGGTGATGTCCTCACCTTGATCGAAGAGGTTCAGGGCAAGATCGACGAAGAAGAGGCCCAGGCCCAGCTGATGAAAATGACGCGTAACCAGTTTACGCTTGAGGATTTTCGTGCTCAGCTCGGCCAATTCAAGAAACTCGGGTCGATGTCGAAGTTAATGAAGATGCTGCCGGAACAGATGACCGGCGGCATTTCGCTCTCGGACGAGCAATCGGCCGAGGTCGACCAGCAGATGAAAAAGACCGAGGCGATCATCGATTCGATGACCAAGGCGGAGCGGAACGACCACCGCCTGCTCGACGCGAGCCGCAAGACCCGCATCGCGGGCGGCTCGGGTACAACGATCGCGGAGGTGAACCAGCTAATTCGCCAATACGAGCAGATGCGCAAGATGATGTCGCAGCTTAACAAGGGCGGCCTATTCGGCGGGCTGGGTAAAAAGATGATGGGCGGCCTTGCGGGCGGCCTGGGCGGAATGATGGGCGGCCCCGGCGGTATGGGCGGGCTCGCCGGAATGCTGGGCTCTGGAATGGACGACGATCCGGGCGACCAGCCGGTTTCACGAAAACTCAAAAAGAAAAAGAGGCACAAGAAAAAAAAGTAGCGTTCGTTTGGGCGTTTACGGAGAAATTATGTTAGCGATCAGTTTGATGAGGATCGGTGCAAAGGGCAAGCCCTTTTACCGCGTTGTTGTAAAAGAAAAGCGTTCCAAGCGGGACGGTAAATATCTTGAGAATCTCGGCACATATAATCCGATGACGGACCCGGCAGAGGTGGCGCTGAAGCACGACCGTATCCAATATTGGATCGGTGTCGGTGCCCAGCCGACCGAGACGGTGGCGAGCCTGATCAAGAATAACCCTGCGGAAGCGGCTGAATAGCCCTGAAGCGGGCGATGCGGACGGAGGCGCTATGAAAGAAGCTGTCGAAAAGATGGTCAAGGCGATCGTCGGCGATGCTGACGCGGTCGAGGTCTATGAAGATTCCGACGGCGGAAAGAACGTCCGCATCAGTGTGAAGGTGGGCAAGGATGATTACGGCCGGGTGATCGGCCGCGAGGGGCGAACGATCAAGGCGATACGCAGCCTGCTGTTTCTCTCCGGCCAGAAATCGGGCAAGCGTTATCATCTGGACCTGATCGAAGACTAGGTTCGCTGAGATGTCCGAACTGGTCGCCATTGCTCGGGTCGCCAGGCCGCATGGGCTTCGCGGTGATGTCGTGGCGGACCTGCTGACGGATTTTCCGGAGCGGTTCGAGGGATTGGGTGACGTTGTCGGGGTGATGCCCGACGGTTCGCACCGCGGCCTGAAGAT
Source organism: Acidobacteriota bacterium (assembly GCA_023391155.1). Taxonomy (GTDB): domain Bacteria; phylum Acidobacteriota; class Blastocatellia; order Pyrinomonadales; family Pyrinomonadaceae; genus OLB17. Next base: position 2,801 of record JAEWBM010000025.1, on the reverse strand, counting down.
CGAATCGGCACGACAGCAAAAGGGGCGAATGCTGCTTAAATTTGCCGAGGCAAGCAGCGTTGAAGAGGCCGAGGCCCTTCGGGGAAGCGAGATCTGCGTGCCCGAGGATGAAGCCGTCCAGCTGGAAGAGGGTGAGTTCTTTGATTGGGAGCTTGAAGGCTGCCGGGTGGTTACCGCTAATGGCGAACCGCTTGGAGAGGTGACTAGCCTAATGCGGACCGGCGGGACTGAGCTGCTGGTTGTGGGCGGCGGTGAGCGTGAATTGCTGATCCCGTTTGCTGAAGCTATATGTACCGAGGTGGACCTCGAGGCGCGGCAGATCACGGTCGATCCGCCCGAGGGGCTGCTCGAATTTTAGAACGAGGGTTCCGGAGCCCGTCGCGATGCGAATTGACGTACTGACAATATTTCCGGAATTTTTCACGCAGGTCTTTGATTTTGGGATCATTCGCCGGGCCAAGCTTGCCGGTATCGTGGACATCGAGATCCATGACATCCGCGAATATGCGACCGACAAGCACAAGATGGTCGACGATCGGCCATTTGGCGGCGGCGACGGAATGGTGCTAAAGCCTGAGCCGATCTTTGCAGCGATAGAGAGCCTATTGGGTGCGAGGCATCGCGACGAATATCCACCCGACGTGCGGGTAGCGATGCTCACTCCGCAGGGCGAGCCGCTGAAGCAGCCGCGGGTACGCGAACTCGCCGAATCGATCGAGCGTCTGGTCGTAATATGCGGCCGCTATGAAGGGGTCGACGAGAGGGTGAACGACGCACTGGTCACGGATGAGATCTCGATCGGCGACTATGTTCTGTCGGGCGGAGAGCCGGCTGCGGTGGTGCTTGTCGATGCGATAGTACGGCTGCTGCCGGAAGCGTTGGGCAGCGAGACATCGGCATTGAACGATTCGTTCTCGGACGGGTTGCTCGACTATCCGCATTACACGCGGCCCGCTGATTTTCTCGGGATGAAAGTTCCGGATGTGCTGCTGAGCGGCCACCACGAAGAAATTGAAAAATGGCGCCGGGAAAAGGCGCTTGAAAAAACTAAACGAAACAGACCAGATCTTTTGGAAGGAGAATAATGGTGAATGTGAGACGGCGGCCCAAAGCGGCCCCTCTGACCTCTGGCCGCAAAATATATGAACCGCTTAGATTCGATCGAACAAACACAGCTGCGGGAGAACATCCCCGCTTTTCAGCCCGGTGACACGGTCAAGGTCCACGTGCGCATCAAGGAAGGCAACAAGGAACGTCTTCAGGTCTTCGAGGGCGTCTGCATCGCACGCAAACACGGCGGAGCCCGTGAGACGATAACCGTCCGCAAGGTGAGCTTCGGCGTCGGCGTCGAGCGCATCTTCCCGCTGCACGCGACCGTGGTAGACCACATCGACGTTGTTCGCCGCGGGCGCGTTCGTCGTGCAAAGCTTTATTATCTGCGTGAACTCCGAGGCAAGGCGGCCCGCATCAAGGAAAAGGATACGCGGAACAAGGGAGCCAAGGCAGGCAAGTAAAAGGGCATCATAAGCCTATGCAAAAGATAGGGCGTCGCGAGTTTATTGCAGCCATCGGTGCAGCATCCTCGTACGCCCTCTTTTCGCGCGGTGAGATAGTTCACGGAGGTGAAAAGATGTACGGATTGATCGGCAAGATGAAAGCCGCAGAGGGCAAGCGGGATGAACTGATCGAGATACTACTGAATGGTACAGACGAAATGCCGGGCTGCCGCAGCTACATTGTCGCAAAGGACAACTCTGATCCCGACGCCATCTGGATCACCGAGGTATGGGACGATAAGGCAAGCCACGAGGCGTCACTGAAACTCCCGGCGGTACAGGCGGCGATCGCAAAAGGGCGCCCGATGATCGCCGGTTTCGGCGAGCGGTTTGAGACGGAACCGGTTGGCGGATATGGTATGGTATCATCATCGAAATCCTGATTTCTTTGCTTCTTAGAACACCGTGAACGATTTCAAACTCCAAGCCGATGCTCAGCAGTGGGTCATCGGCTTTGATTTTGAGGACCAAGCGCGGGGCGAAGGATATAGCTTTATTGCCGGCCTGGACGAGGTCGGGCGCGGATGTCTTGCCGGGCCGGTGGTTGCTGCGGCGTGCATACTCGACCCTGACAAATCGGTTCCTGCGGCGATCAACGATTCGAAAAAGCTTACGGCAAAGCAGCGATCCGAGATCGCGGCGGAGCTAAGGGAGACGGCAGCGGCATTTGCGATCGCTGAGATCGACGCTGCGACGATAGACCGTATAAATATCCTCGAGGCGACCAAGCAGGCAATGCGTGCGGCACTGGCCGCCCTTCAACCCGCTGCTGATTTTCTTCTTATCGACGCCCTCGAACTTCGCGACGTCCGGCTGCCGCAGCGAGCGATAATCAAAGGCGACTCGATCTCGTATTCGATCGCTGCAGCATCAATTCTGGCAAAGGTGCATCGAGACGAGATGATGGAACGGTACGATTCGGAGTTTCCCGATTACGGCTTTTCGAGCCATATGGGCTACGGGACCCGTCAGCATTACGAGGCCCTCACCAAGCTCGGACCTTGCCCGCTTCATCGCAGGAGCTTTCGCGGGGTTTGCAAAGAAGAAGCGGTTCAAGGACCGGCTTCCTTGTTCTGAGCGGACTTACATTCCAGTAAACAAAAACTGCCGGCCCGTTTGGGGCCGGCAGTTTGCTGTTTGGTATGCGGAAAGGGAAGCGGCGCCGCCCTTTCCGGCGAATTGCTCTGTTTACGGCCTTGCGGCTGCAACGATCGGGTCGTCGGTCGAGACGCCGAAGTTCTGGAC
>JAEWBM010000200.1 GCA_023391155.1 Acidobacteriota bacterium | reverse complement strand
GTTCTGCACAACATGGTCCAGGCGGGCGGCGTGCCGATCTTGGTAAGGACCGCGATTCTCGCCTCCCCCACAGGCAGCATCAATCCCCACGGCGATGCCGAATATCAACTTTACGCCAACGGCCACCGCGAGATGGAGGTCGAGATCGAAGATGTCTCGCTGCCCGCAGGCACCTCTCTGACCGCATTCGTTGACGGCACCTCGATCGGCAGTTTCAGCCTCGAGGCGGACCAGCGAGGACGGCTCAAGCTCCGAACGGAAGACGGCCAGTCGGTGCCCGAAACCGTCGACGGCTCAGCTGTGCAGGTACGTCATGGCTCCACTATTTTGGTTGCCGGCATTCTGGGCGGCGGCGGGCCCAATCCTACCCCGACCGCATCACCGACCGCGTCGCCGACCGCTTCACCCACGGCGTCGCCGACCGCATCCCCGACAGGCTCACCTACCCCGTCGCCCAGCCCGAGCCCGAGCGGTTCCCCCAACGGTGATCTATTCGCCGGCCTGAGCGGCCCGACCATCAATGGCGTTATGCCTATGGGCTACGCCCAATTTGAGATCCACAGCAGCCGCCTGGAACTCGAGGTCCGTCTCAGGCAGATAAATCTGCCCGCCGGCACGGGACTTCCCGTTGTGATGGACGGCGTGCCCGTCGGCAATGCCGTGCTTGAGAGCGACCGTGAGGCCCGCCTCCGGCTCCGCAGCGATGACGGCCACACAGTCCCGCCGGTCATTATCGGCTCGACGATCATAGTTCGCCACGGTGCGAATAGTATCCTCAGCGGAACATTCACCGGCTTTACAAGCCCTAGCCCGAGTCCGTCGCCGACGGGTTCTCCGGGCCCGACTCCGAGCCCGTCACCGACCTTCGGCCGCTCTTTTGAGGCCCACCTCCTTGGGTCGGGAGTGCAGCCCCCGGTACAGACCTCTGCCACCGGTGAATTCAAGGTTAACCTGAACGCAACCGAGACCCAGGCAACGATCTTCGGCGAGTTTCACAATCTCAATGCTTCGCAGACAGGAGCCCGCATCGAGTCCACAGCCGGCGACGTGGTCGTTGTTCACAGCTTTCCCGTCATCGGCGGCAGGAACGGCAACTTCGCCTCCGTGACGGTAGACGTCTCGCCGGCCCTCGTCCAGCAGCTCCGTACGGGCCTCTGGTCGGCGGTGATCACCAGTGATGCTCATCCGGCCGGTGAGATCCGCGGGCAATTCATATCGCGATCGAACTTCGCAGATCTCGACGGCGACGGCGGGAACGACTTTGCGGTCTTCCGCCCCTCGACCGGTGCCTGGTACACGATGAATTCGACCGGCGTCGGCGTCACAAGCTTTGGTGCCGCGGGCGATAAGGTCGTCTCCGGCGACTATGACGGCGACGGCCGGACCGACACCGCCGTCGTTTCGGACGTCAACGGCTCCGCGGTATGGAAGATCAAGCACAGCTCGGACGGCGGAACGACCTCGGCCCAGTTCGGTTTTGCCACCGATAAGCCCGCGCGCGGAGATTTCGACGGCGACGGCCGTGCCGACATCGCGATCTTCCGCCCCGGTTCCGGCGAGTGGTACATCTGGAACAGCGGCAGCGATTCTTACACGATCCTCCAATGGGGTGTGGCAGAGGACATTCCCGTCCCGGCTGATTTCGATGGCGACGGACGCGATGATGTGGCGGTCTATCGGCCCTCGGTCGGAGTGTGGTATTGGCTCCGCAGCACCGACGGAAGCTTTGGCGCCGCCTCGTGGGGAGTCAGTGAAGACAAGCCCGTCCGCGGTGATTTCGACGGTGACGGCCGTTCTGATCTGGCGGTGTACCGGCCCTCGAGCGGCACATGGTACATCTATCGCAGTTCCGACGGCGGCTTCAATATCTGGCGTTTCGGCGTGAGCAGCGATGTGCCGGTCGCAGGCGACTATGACATGGACGGCAGAACAGACATCGCGGTTTACCGGCCGGGTGACGGCTACTGGTACGTGCTTCGCAGCACTGACGGTTCGTTCATGGCACTTCCGTTCGGTTCGAACGGCGACGTCCCGCTCGTCGCCCGTTAATTGAAATGCGGCCAACCTGGCCGCAACAAGGCCTCCAAACATCGCGGTAATACTGCGGTGATTGGACTCCGGCTTCGGCAGCCTCCACCCTCCTGGCTGCCGAAGCCTTTCTATCGTTTCTGACACGTTTATCAAAGCAACACCGCCCCTCGTGCCGACGTCAAAGAAATTGCAACCGTCTAGGTATTTAGCCGTGTAAATCGATGGGATCTTTGTGGTAAACTCTTGTTTTGGGCCCTTGCCCGGATCGGAGTTCACCCATAAACAACGCGTGATAACAAAGCTCAACTTAGCCAGCAGGCCGTTCCGAAATCGGACGACGCCTTACATCCTCTCGCTGCTGCTCATGGCCTTTTCGGTCGCGGCTATGCTGCTGCTTATCTCGCAGCTCAACGAAAACATCAGGCTCAACGAGGTCGCCGAGGAGCAGATAGAGGAATTCGAAGAGCAGATCGCTGCGTTAAAGGCCAAGGGCGCCGAGGTCCGTCAGCAGCTTTCGCCGGAACAGCGCGACCTGCTCGTCGCCTCGCACAAGCTGGTCGCCAATAAGACATTCGGCTGGTCGCGGCTTTTTTATGACCTCGAATCGGTCATCCCCGGTAATGTCAGTGCATCACGCATCTCGGTCGAAAATGTCTACCGCGACGGCGACCGCGTCCGCGCGGAGCTCGACCTGACGGTCCTCAGCCGCGATTATCAGTCGGTGATGTCGATGATCGGCGCCATGAATAACTCCGGCGTCTTCAACGCGGAACTCCGCAGCCAGAATCTGCAGACAAATCAGCGGATGACCTATTCCGAATATACCCTTCGTCTGATCTATACGCCCCCGTTCGGGATCAACCCGAATGCGAGCGAGGTCGCGCTGTCGCAGGGAGGTGGGCAATGAGCAATGAAAACCCGCTGAATAACGGCCGCGACCGCGTAGAAGAAACCGAGATCGTCACCAACGACCTTGGCACGACGCGCGATGACGCCGTTGTTATCGATGAGCCCGGCCGCACCGTAATGCTGACCGAAGATGAGACCATCGTCGTCAGCAAACAACCGGACATGCCGATCGCTCCAAAAGATCGCCCCCGCAAGGTATATGCGGGAATGTGGGGCCAAACCGAGATCGCCGTATTTGCCGTCTCGCTTTTGGTGGTCCTCTCGGTCATCCTGTTCTACATTTTCATCGTGGCCCCTTCTTCGGCCGAGCTTGAAAATAATCGAGCACGCCGCGACGACCTTGAGAAAGAGCTTGCGTCCGCAAAGATAAAATACGGCGATATCACCGATACCGAAACACAGGTGGCAAAGCTCGCCGCAAGCGTCGATGATTTTGAGGTCCGCTTTCTGCCCTCGGCCGTGACCGGCCGGACATCGCTTTATCAGCGGATCAACGGGCTGATAGGCGCCTACGGGCTGACAAACACCAACGGCCCGGCCTATGCGCCGCTCGAGCTTGCCGACATCGACCAGAACAATCAATCCGACGAGGAACGCGGCCGCGCCCGGTTTCGCAGCCTCTTTCCGGGCCTTTACATCACGATGACCGTCGAAGGGCCTTATCAGAATTTGCGGCGATTTATCCGCGAGATCGAGACCGGAAATGAATTTGTGATCATTAGCTCCGTCGAGCTCGCTCCGAGCGAATCCTCCGGCACCGCCGGATCGTCAACGAACGTCGCACCGTCACAGACCGTAATAGACCCGGTCACGGGCATGCCGGTTCAAACGATACCTGAACCCGCTCGGCCGCAGGGCCGGACACACGGCGAACGCGTCGCTCTCCGTTTGGAAATGGCAGCCTATTTCCAGCGTGAAGATCGAGTGGTAGAGACCGAATTGCAGTAGGCTGGAATTAAAATGCGGATCTTAGAAGGCAGATCACCGAACGAACGGAACAAGATAATCGCGGCCGCCGTGCTTGGCGTGCTCGCGCTTACTTCGCTTTATCTGGCGTTCGGCGACAGCCTTTTCGGCGGCAGCACGTCTGTCTCTGTGACCGTGACGCCGACCCCAACGCCTGACGGTTCCCCCTCCCGGGAGCTTCGCGAGGTGAGAATGCCCTCGCAGGCCGATCAAAATTTCGACTGGCAAACTACCCCGGTCATCTATCAGCCGGGCCTGTTTTCGGCACCCGATCCGGGACGCAACATATTTGCATTCTACGAACCGCCGCCGCCGACGCCGTACGTACCGCCGACACCGACGCCCTACGTGCCGCCGACGCCTGACCCGACGCCCACTCCCCCGCTCTTCGTCGCGTATGTCAATCCCCAGGCCGTCTACGCCGGGTCAAAGGTAACGCGGATCGAGGTGAACGGCGACAAGTTCACACCCGAGGCTCGGATATATTTCAGTCAAAGCCCGCTGCCGACGACATTCTTGAGCGCACAGCGTCTCGTCGCGGAGGTGCCCGCCAACCTGATAGCGATGGCGGGCCCGCGTCAGATCATCGTTCAGACAGCCGACGGCAGACTTTATTCGAACCAAGTAATGATGAACGTTCAGGCGCCGCCCGCGCCCCAGTTCCAATACGTTGGAATGATCGCTCGTCAGCACGCCAATAACGATACCGCGGTCTTCCGTGAACAGGGCAAACCGACCGAGTTCGCCGCCCGGCTCAATGACGTCGTTGGCGGTCGTTTTCGGCTGGTCAGCATTTCGGCCGCCGAGACCGTATTCGAAGATACCAATCTTGGATTCCGTCACAGGCTCGAACTTTACCGGCCCCCGCCCGGAACCGTGACGAGTTCCGCACCGGCTCCCTCGCGGCCAACCCGCGGACGCCCTCCCGGTTTCCAGGACGAGATGCCCCAGCAGGACGTCGACATGAGCGATATCCCCGGCATTCCGTCGAATATCCCACGGTACGTCCCGCCCGGCGCCAATCGGACGCCGCGGCCGCAGGGCAATCCGGAAGATTCCGACACTAAACAGGACACTGGCGATGAGGACACAGACGGCAGGTGACCCCCGCGGCGAGGCGGGGATGACCATGATGGCCGTAATGGCGATCATGGCGGTGTTCGCCGTCGCGCTCATGGCAGTGGCGCCGACCGTACAGCTTGAGATCCAGCGCGAAAAGGAACTGGAATCGATTCGCCGCGGTGAGGAAGTCGCCGAGGCGATCAAGGAATATGTCATTTATCATCGCGGCACAAAATTGCCGGAATCCCTTGACGACCTACTCGAAGGGCTGCCGCAGGGCACAAAGACCCGTATGATCCTTCGCGAATCCGCCGCGACCGATCCTCTCAGCGAAGACGGTAAATGGCGTCTGATCAAACCCGATCCGCAGACGATCGCCGCTTTCGCCAAACGCGTACAGGATTACAATAACGGCCTGCTCCCCTCGAACTCGACCCAGCTGCTGGATCGATATTCCATCGTCATCGTTAACTCGATCGACACAAATAGCGACGAAGATCTGACCGAGCCCGAGGATTACGAGCTGGTCACCGACAACACCCCGTTCATCGGCGTTGCAAGCCAAAGCAAGGCACGCTCCGTGATCACCTATTACGGGATCGAGAATCATTCGAAATGGGTCTTCACCCCCCTATTTCGTGGCGGTGGCGGCGGCCCCACGCCACCCGGCCCCCGCGGCGGCCGCCCCCAGGGCACCCCGCCCCCGAACCGTTAACTTCTGCTATTATTTCGATAGAAGCCCGCAGCTTGACTTAACATCACATTAGAATTAGAATAATTCTAATTACGGAGGATTTATATGGAAATGCATAACACAAAGATCGATCTCGCCAAGGGTAAAAGAGAAAAGGTAATAGAGCTTCTTAATCAATCCCTGGCCGACGCTATGGATCTGAAATCGCAGGCAAAACAGGCCCACTGGAACGTCAAGGGCCCCAATTTCATCGCGCTGCACGAGTTGTTCGACCAGGTCGCGACAGAGGTCGAGGCGCATGTGGATGAGATCGCCGAACGCGTAACCGCACTGGGCGGCACTGCAATGGGCACCGTCCGCATCGCTTCGGAAAATTCATCGCTCAGCCAATATCCGCTTGAGATCACCGACGGCGCCGCTCACGTTGACGCCCTCTCGACCGCGATGGCCGATTTTGGCAAAAAGGTCCGAAAAAATATCGACACCACCGATGAATTGGGTGATGCCGATACGGCTGACCTCTATACAGGAATTTCGCGGGCGATCGACAAACTGCTCTGGTTCGTCGAGGCACACAACCAAGCGTAAGAATTTTGAGTGAAAAGCGGGTCCGTTCTATAAAAGAACGGGCCCTTTCTATTGTGCCGTGCCGGGATAATCCAAAACGATATTCGCAAAGGCCTTTACCCCGACGTCGAGCCGGCTGTCGTCGATGACAAAATCGGGCGTGTGATGCGGTGCCGCCTTCCCTTCGTCACCCGGCGACATCCCGCCGACCGTAAAGAAAAACGACGGTGCCTTCTCGCCAAAGAACGAAAAATCTTCCGCCCCCGTCACCCATTCCGCCTCTTCGACCCTATCTGCCGAACGCTCGAGCGACGGCAGCATCCGCTTCACCAGGTGCGGGTCGTTATACGTCACCAGCGTCTTGGTCTCTATCGCCACCTCGGCCGTCGTTCCCATGCTCTCGGCGATCTTCTCGGCCGTTTCGCGGATCTTCCGATGCACGTCCTTCTGCATCTCGGCGTCAAGTGTCCGTATCGTCCCCGCCATCACCAGCTCCTCGGGAATGATGTTCTCCCTCACGCCGGCGTTTATCCTGCCGATGGTGATAACGACCGGGGCTTTCGGCAGGTCCGAACGCCGCGAGACTATCATCTGCAGCCCGTTATAGATCTGCACCGCTGCCGCTATCGGGTCCGCGCCCATCCACGGATAAGCCCCGTGCGTTTGCTTCCCTTTCACACGGACCTCGAACCAATCGCTTGATGCCATGATAGCGCCCGGTTTGTATTTGATCGTGCCGATCGGCGTCGTCGAATTTATGTGGATGCCGAATATCGCGTCGATCTTCGGATCGTCCATCACGCCCTCCTTCACCATCAGCGGCGCTCCGCCCTCTTCGCCCGCAGGCGGGCCTTCTTCCGCGGGTTGAAAGAAAACCACGACCGTCCCTTTTACCTGCTCCTTCATCCCGGTCAGCAGTTCCGCAGCCCCCATCAGCATCGCCACATGGGTATCGTGGCCGCAGGCATGCATCACGCCGACCTCCTGGCCGTTGTATTCAGCGGTTTCACGCGAACGGTAAGCCAGCGAGTTGCGTTCGGTCACCGGCAGTGCGTCCATATCAGCACGCAGGCCGACGACCGGGCCCGGCTGTCCGCCCTTCAAAATCCCCACAACGCCGGTCTTGGCAATGCCCGTGCGGACTTCGAGCCCGAGGCCGCGCAGGTGGTCCTCAACGTATTTCGCGGTCTTAACTTCGCGGTTGGAAAGTTCGGGAAATTGGTGGATATGCCGTCGCCACTCGATCACTTTCGGCATAAGCCTCGCAGCGGCAGCGTTTACATCAGCGTTCGTTTCGTTCGAAAAGACGGGCATCGACATCATCATTATTGATATGACAAAAACGGCAATTTGTTTCATCGCATTCTCCGGTAGGTGGGGGCGAGATTATTTTAGTCGGATACGCGATTTATGCAAATTGCCTTCCGCCTAGTTGCCCGTTTCGTGTTTTGCCGCGATGGCCGCAAGATCAGCCCCCACGGCCCCGAGAGGCTTACCGAGGTCGCGTGGTACGCTTGTATTTACCTGCACGGCAACGGCTATCCGTTTGTCGGGAAAATACATCATGTCGGTCATATAACCCGGGAAAAATCCGCTGTGGCCATATGACGTCCCCGCCGCCGTTTGCCGGATGATCACCCCAAGCCCGTATTTCGTTGTCTTACCAAGCATCGGCGCCTCCACACCGCCGAGCATCTCACCCAGCAACGCTCGGTCAAATGCTCGGCCCTCGTAAAGGGCCTTCGCCCACTTCGCGAGGTCCGTCGAGTTCGTCGCCCACCCGCCGCCGGTCCATTCGAACTGCGGGTTAATAGCGAACCTGCCGCCGCTGATCATCGCATCGGTGCCGCCGAACGGGTTATTCGCACCCGCATAGCCCTGGATCAGGCCCTTTATCTTTCGCCGGTCCTGGGGAATGGTGGCCGTCAGCTTCAGAGGTTTGATCAGCCGCCGCTTTGCCTCGTCATAGAACGTCTCCCCCGTCACCTTTTCGATGATCATGCCGAGCACGATGTAGTTCGTATCCGAATAATCCCAGCCCTTGCCCGCCTCGAACGGTGCCTTTTCGTCAAATAGGTACGCGACCAGTTCCTCGGGCCGCCACACTTTGTCGGGATTCGCTGTCAGGTCCTTCGTGAACTGCTCTTTGAATTCATAACGGACGAGCCCGCTTGTATGGTTCATCAGCTGCCTGACCGTGATATCGCTCGCGTTCGGCAGCCGGCTGAACCACGGCTCCGAACCGAGATACTTCGACACCTTGTCATCGAGCCCGATCTTACCCTCGCTGACAAGCTGCAGCGCCGTCGCGGCGGCAAATGTCTTCCCGGTGCTGCCCGCGAGCATCCGATCCGCTGGACGCATAGCTGTCTGGTCCTCGCGGTCTGAGTTGCCGACTGCCAGGCTGATAACCTCGCCGTGTGCAAGCACGACACCCACAGTAGCTCCGGGAAACTTTCCCGAACGGTGCCATTCTTCAAGAACCTGCTGCAGTTCCTGTCGAAGATCGGCCTTGCCCGGCTCTATCACGGCTTTCTGCGCCGGTGCATTCGATGAAGCAGCACAGAGTGCGACCGCCGCAACAATACTTAGAAAAAACATCCGATTCATATCAATACTCGTCCGCATCACTTCCGTTTCACATATGTGAATTGATACCGCGTTGTCCATTCCGCTCCGCCGTCCGTCGACGATTCACCATGCTGAAGCACGCTGCCGTCCGGCAGTTTCGAGAACGTCATCCTCAGTAATGCCTTACCTTCTGCATCTCCGGGGTTCCGCCCCACCAGCACCATTTTCCCGTCGACAAACTGGCCCACATAGTGAGTAAGTGTTCCGCGGGCGTCGACCCACGTTTGATACCACTTCTTGTCCTGGGAGTTGAACACATTGAAGCTCTTACCGCTGCTCACCGGTGTGTTCCAATTCTCAAATATGACGCACTGGCCCAATATCAACTGGATGCTGCTTGAGCCGACCGTTAGCCCCTGTGCATTGACGGCGTCCCATTCCCCGATCCAAAAATCGAATTGCCGAAACTCGGGAGACGCTTTGCAAGGGTTTACCGCCAGATCCGATCGTTTCACCATTTCTGCAAATCGCGGCTCGGAGCGAACCGATGCAAAGTCGGTTTCAGATTCGAGCGCGGCCGGCTGAATTCCGCCCAGCGAGATGCTTCTCTCGAGCACCTCGTACATCTTCGGCTTTTCGCCGGTTCGAACATATGCCCGTGCAAGTGCCAAAGCGAAAACCGTGTTGGGCGATGCCTCGAAAGCCTTTTGCAAGTGTTCCGCCGCAGCTTTATTTTCACCAAGGCCTAGCAGCGATACTCCAAGCCTGTATCGCGCCCCGGTGTTGTTTTCGTCGGATGTGAGAATTTTCTCGTAAGCGGCCGCCGCGGCCTTCCAATCCTCCGCCCGATATGCGGCGTCGGCTGCCTTCGTCGGATCCGGAGCCTCCTGCCCCACAACAGCCGCCGACGCAATTAGGCAGACGGCGAGCGTGAAAAGAGCGAGCTTCCCGCGGGCCATCATTTATCTCCTGTCACGGCCACCTTCATCTGCTTTTCCTTTTCGGTGCAGTCGGTCGGGTCGATGGTCGAAGCTCCGTTCGCGATCTTCCAAACCCCTTCCGTTCTCACCAGGTTGAACTGGTTTATCCCGCAGTGCGACAGCTTGCCGTCGACAAAGAAAACATATCGGCCCCAAACCATTGCCCAGTCACCGCTGACCTCGGCCTTGGGGTCGTACATTATTTCTTTCATTTTCCGCGTCTTGTCCGTGAACATCTTTGAGAATGCGTCACCGTTGATGGATTGTATGCGCGTGGTGCCGTCCTTTTGCCTGAAGATCGCCACCAGATCCGAGGTCGGCCTGTGAACCGCCAGGATCCCGGCCGGGTTCGCCGCTTCCATCTCGGCAAATAGCTGATTAACGACCCCGATCGCGGCCGTCTCGTCAGCCTTTTGTGCAGCGGCCGTGAGCGAAAGAACGGCAATAAATGCCAGCACCAAAATTGATCTCATATATAAGAACCTCTCTTAATTAATTTTTCTCAACGAACGAACCTGCTATCCGCGGAGCGATCTCATCCAGCCACCTGTCGAGCTCAGCATGCGGATACCATTTACCCTTTAGCATAACCCCTGCCCGGTCCTTGGTCGCGGCCACATCCTTGAGCGGGTCGGCATTCAGCAGAATAAGGTCCGCTCGCTTTCCCCTTTCTACGGTGCCCGCCGTACCCAATGTTCCAAAGAATTCGTGCGCGTTCCTTGTGCCCGCGGCTAATACCTGATAATTCGATAGCCCCGCGGCCTTTAACGCGTCGAGTTCCCGGTGCACGGTGAACCCATAAAGCCAAAGAAATTCAGGCGTATCGGAACCAACCAGGATCTTGCCGCCCGCATCGCTGATCGCCTTGATCAGCTTGTCCCGGTATCCGATCCATTTCGCCCGCTTCTCAAGCGGAACCTGGTTAAGCCGTGTGCGTTTATAGAAATCGATGAACCGGTCCTGGACATGTTTTGGATAGAATTTGAAGTCGGGCTGTGCTCTCATTGACGCCTCGTTCCGCGCCAGCCCGAATGTGTTCTTCATAAAATGCTGGGTCGGGTTCACGAAAGGGTTCGCAGCCACCGTCCGTTTCGCCGCTTGCCGGATCTTGCGCTCGTCGATGTGGTCGATGCTCACCCAATTGTCGGGGTTATAGATGTAAAGGTCTGATACAGACCCTTCAACCGGCGCCCCGTCCCGCATTATGAACTCCATGTAACCGTCAAGGTGCTCTATCTGCTGGCCCGACTTCCATGCCCGCTCGACGCCCACGAACCGGCTGTCGGCGTGCCCTACAACTTTGATTCGCTGCTTCGCCGCCTCATCGACTGCCGCCTCGTAAACCTCCGGTTTGATAAAGGTCGTGATCTTTATAAAGTCATAACCGTCCGACTTTGCCTTGCGAACGGCTTCGCGCGCTTCATCCGGCGTATTCACGACGAAATTGTTTCCCTGTTCGCGGCCGGTCAGGTGCGGGCTGGCAACATATATCTGCGGGGCCGCGATCTCGCCGGCCGCCGAGAGCTTTCGCAGCTCGAGCAGCTCGGGTGTGCCGATCATAAACCGCACCGTCGTCACCCCGTTCGCCACCATCACACGCAGCTCGTCCTCCGCGATCGAATCCGGAAACTCATCGCCGTCCGACAGCAGGTGCGTATGCATATCGACGAGTCCCGGCATCAGATACTTGCCTTTTCCGTCGACCTTCAACGCGCCTTCGGGGACAGCGACGCGGCGCGTTGGTCCGATCTCGGCTATCACACCATCGCGGACGATAACAGTCTGGTCGCGGAGCACTCGATCGCGGTCCATCGGTATCACGTTTACGCCGACGAATGCCGTGACTTGAGCGATCGTCGAAACACACAACGCTGTGAACAGTGCCGCAATGCCAAAAAGCCTGGTCATTTCACCCTCCGTGCCGCGTACAGCCCCATAAAAATGTGTTCATATTTGCCCGCCCCGTTTTTAACGAAAACGATCGGGCCCCGCTCGTAATTGAACTCCGTGTCCCCGGCTCGCTCGAGCTCGAACTCCTTTCCGTCAGTATTTACGATCAGCTTGCCGCCCTTTTCACTGAACTCCCATGCTTGCGGAGCGTGCTCATACCTTCCGACGAAACTCGCAAGCGGGGTCGAGATCCCCTGCGGCTTCCGCGCCTCGCTCACGGCCGATTCACGGATCAGCATCTCGATCGCCGCCATTCGCGTCTTCGGCAGCGTCTGGCCGTTGCTGTTGGCGAGCACGATCACGGCCGCTCGCTGCTCCGGTGCAAAAAATATGGTGGAGCCGTATCCGCGCGAAACGCCTCCGTGCGATACGGTCGGCACCCCGCGAACTTCATAACCGAGCAGCCCATATCCATAAAAGGCATCGCCGCCCGGCAGTATGAACTGAGGCTTTTTAAGCTCGGCTACGATCTCCGCCGGGATCGCCTGCTTGCCGTCAACCCGCCCTGCGTCCAGCATCGCGATCGCGAACCGTGACAGCTCTTCGATGCTCGAATACAGCGACCCTCCGGGGTACTTTGCCGCATTGTTATCGATCGGCCGCACGACCTTTGCTTTACCGCCCTCGATCGTATGTCCGAGGGCCATCGGGTAGGTCATCGCCTCAAAGCTTCTGATCGTCGACCGCTGCATTCCCAACGGCCGCAGGATCAGTTCGGCGACAGCGTCTGCGTACGCCCTCCCTGTAAGTTCCTCGATCGCCAGGCCCGCGAGCCAATAGTTCGCGCTCGAATACGAATAGATCGTTTCTGGCTCGGTGAAGAAAGCGTCTTGCCTCCACAGCCGGATGTTTTCGCCGAGGACCGCATCGTCATGCCCGTCCTTGATCGGTGCAAAGTCTCTCAGCCCCGACGACTGGCTAAGCAGTTGATGCAGTGTCAGTTTGGCGATAGCCGGATCTATGCCCTTAACCCGCCGGCCGACCGGCTCATCGGCCCTCATTTTCCCGGATGCCGCGGCCAATGCTGCGGCTGCCGTGAACATTTTGGTAGTCGAACCCATCCTGAAGAGCGTCGCCTCGGTGATCGGGACGCCGCTCTCTGAGCTGGTCGTCCCGTATCCGCGAGAAAAAAGTACCCGCCCGTCCTTGATCACAGCCACCGCCGCGCCCGGCGTACCCGCTTGCTCGAGCTCCGCCTTGATAACTGAATCCAGGGCAGCCGCGTCAAATGTTTGCGCGGTGCCCTGGGCAAATAGTAAACAAATGAGGATTGCTGCAATTGCCGCTGAAAATGCCCGGTATGAAATGTGGAATGCGGCCATGGTCTTTATACGAACTCCTGTCGGATGCGTAATTGCTTTATCTTCGTGCTGAGCGTGCTGTTCCTCATATTGAGCAGCCGTGCAGCCCTATTCTGCCTGCCGCCGGTCGCTGCCAACGCAGATTCGATGAGCTGCGCTTCGAAACGCGCGACGGCCTTATAGAAATCGACGCCGTGTGCCGGATCGACCCTCACCGGCCCGATGCCCGCGCTCACCTCGCGGAGCAGTTTGCGTATCGTCATTCTCAGGTGATCGATCTTTTCAGGGTCGATGCCCTTAGCTTCTGTCAATTGCTGGTTTGCCATAACACTTACCTCGGCCTCCGTTTCAATATCCCGCCACGGCTATACCATCTGGCAC
>JAEWBM010000191.1 GCA_023391155.1 Acidobacteriota bacterium | reverse complement strand
ATCCGGCCCTGCGCCAGATGCCCCGCACCCGGGAATAGCCATGAAAGAAGTCCGATGACGACCGGATTATTCATTAATTACGCCTCTAATCTACTTTAACTGTCGATTTCCAACACCTCGAACCGCTCAAATATTTTCCTGCTAAATTATTGAATATTCGCTAGATACGATCTTTATGATCTATCGCCTTAGCTTTGGACGATTTATCTTACCTGCAACCTTAACCAACCAACTAATTCCCGCTATTTCAATACTTAACGGATACTTTCAATCTTCTTCCTGAGCTCTCAGCTTCCGATTCTGGCATTTTACAACGAATGTTTCGAAGATCATGCTGTTAAATACATCCGTTTTCCACATCAGCTCCGGATGCCACTCGACGCCCAGCATAAAACGCTCGTCGCTCATATCCTCGATCGCTTCGACTATCCCGTCGTCCGAGCGGGCCGTGACCGTCAATCCCCTGCCCGGCTTCTTTACGCTCTGGTGGTGATGCGAGTTCACCCGCACCCGGTCGGACATTGCGGTCGCTTTTGCTATCCGATCGATAACGCTGCCGTCGGTAACCGTTATATGATGCGACGGGCGGCCGAGCGGCTCGCCCTGGTCGTGCTTCAGCGGTTCGTCCACTTCGCTCGCGATATCCTGTATCAGGCTCCCGCCGCGGAATACATTTATGATCTGCATCCCGTAGCAGATCCCCAGCACCGGTATCCCCATGTCCTCTGCCGCCGCCAGCGCCATCAGGTCCGTCGCGTCTTTATCGGGAACCACGCGGCGCAAGCCCGGCTTCGGCTCCTCGCCATAAAGCACGGGATCCGGATCGCAATCCGCCCCCGGCAGCAGCAGCCCGTCGAGCCCCTCCATCGCCGAGCGAACATACTCCGCATCGGGGATAAGCGCGATATGCACCGGCACGCCGCCGGCCGCCACCAGTGCCTCGGCATAATCCCTGCCGAGATAAAACCGCCGCGTCGCGGACTCCAGCCGCATCGTTACTCCGATCTTCGGGGCATCTGCCATAAGGGATTATGTTCAGATAATTCGCGGGCGCTGTCAATTTGAGCATTGTTTATTAAACCCGTATGATTTCGATTTATGGCAGAAACTTCGGAAGCTATGCGAATTCGTTCGACCACAGTTTTGCTCGTCCAGCGTGACGGCAAGGTCGCGATGGCCGGCGACGGACAGGTGACGCTGGGCGAGACCGTTATCAAAGGCTCGGCACGAAAGATCCGCCGGCTCGCCGACGGTAAGATCATCGCGGGCTTTGCCGGGGCCACGGCCGATGCCTTTACGCTGCTCACCCGCTTTGAAACAAAGCTTTCCGAATTCCAGGGCCAACTCGAACGGGCCGCCATCGAGCTCAGCAAGGATTGGCGCACCGACCGCTATCTCCGCCATCTGGAAGCGCTGCTCATCGTCGCCGATCACAAAGACGCCTTCCTCATCTCCGGCAAGGGCGACGTCATCGCCTCCGACGACGGGCTGCTAGCCGTGGGCTCCGGCTCGATGTACGCCCTCGCCGCCGCCCGCGCATTGCTAAATAATACAGATCTCTCCGCCCGCGAGATCGCCGAGCGCTCCCTCGCCATCGCTGCCGATATTTGTATCTATACGAACTCCGCGATCGTCATCGAAGAGATCTGAGAAGGAGCAGAAGACAGAAATCAGTAGTCAGAAATCAGTAGTCAGAACAAACTCTCCACTTCAACGGGCTTTGCCCAAATGATGAGCGGAAGGGCTTGCCTTTCCGGCCCGTGACTTTCTTCTTTATCCTTCCGTGCGCCGAAGCCCTTGGCGGAGGCTCTGTGTTTTCTCCTTTTCTTATTTCGTGGTTATTCTTTCTTAGCTAACCTGCGGCGTGCTGGTTAGTTGACTAGAGAGCCTACCTCACCCGTCAATTATGATCTGAGCGTCAATCAGGGCAGCAATGAATTCATCTTTATCGTAGTCGCCGAACACTTCGTTTGCTTCTTTGTCTACAACGTGCGTTGACGTCATAAACTCCTCTAGGTGAGAGACGTTGATCGCCCAGCCATTCTCGGCAACCCTTGTGTATCGGAGAACAATTCGATCGTCTTGTTGAACAGCTTTAAGGCATTCCGTCCACTCATCATCAAGCGCGTAGGGCAGGAACAGCTCACCGTTTTCAATATTCGATTCTCGCAGCACGTTTGCCCACGTGATGAGGATCTTTTTGAACGTGGCCGCGAGAGTTACAGCGTCATACTGTTCACTCTCGAAGTGGTAAAGGTCATATATCAACCGATGCCCATCGATATCGAAACCTTTGTCGTCAACAACAATTTTCATCAAACCGGTCGTGATTAAGCCCCCTTCACCTGTGTTTGGTTGCTTATTGCGGAGAGAGTTCGAATAAAAGACGACGTTCAGATTATAACAGCGTTTCGAACTAGATTGCGGCGTGCTGGTTAGCTGACTGGAGCACTTCGCGGCAAGTTGCCCGCTCCCGCGAACTCGCGGCTGCGGGTTACCCGTCGTTCCGTTTGATTCTGGGCTATGCCCAAACGATGAGCGGAAGGGCTTGCCTTCCGGCCCGTGACTTTCTTCTTTATCCTTCCGTGCGCCGGAGTCATTGCGGAGTCTCCGTATTTTCTTCTTTTCTTGTTTTGTGGTTAATTCTTCTTAGCTAGCGGGTGGCGAGAAGTACACCTCCCCAAAATCTACACGACGATGTGAGTAATGTCCACGATTTCTAAATGAGATATTCTTGAGAGCCGGCAATTCAAATATGGGTGATAGATCTCCGTCAAGAATATTGGTGGATTCGTCGAATACTAGCTGCTCCAATTTGGTGAGTTTTTCGACACCTCTAAGCGTCTCGATGTCACCAGTATTTAGTAGGAAAAGAGCTTTCAAATTACCGAGCGAAAATGAGTCGGTGATCGATCTAATTTCTTTACATTGATCGATTTCGAGAACCTTGAGATTTTCTAAATTCGCTATGCCGCGAAGCGAACTTACCTTTCGCAGCCGCGCGATTCTCAACATCCTTAAATATGATAGCCGGAAGACTCCTTCTAGATCTTCCACCGAGGAATTCAGTAAAGACAGTTCCCTAAGGTTCGACAATCTCGAAAATGGAGTACTACTTCGTCCCTTATAATTGTTAAGTCCAAGTTTTATCAAACCGCTGGAATCGAACAGTGAATCGGACCCCTTGATCCATTCAAACCAACAGCTCTTGAGATTTGGAAACGCCGTAAAATCGACTGGTGAAACGCTGTACGTAGTCAGGTGCAACGCAACCAATTCGGTCAATAGATGAATAGGCTCTATTCGTTCGAGCGTTTGATCAATAATAATCAACGATCGAAGCTGCGGGAGATCCCCCAAAAATTCAATGTTCTTGCCTTTCCACCCCTTGCCAATGTTCAGCTCTATCTCTCGAACGTTCCCCTCCCTTAGCAGATCCAACATCGAACCCTGCCACTCGGCTTTGATCGTTGCTTTCGTGCCGAACTTTCCTTCTTCAAAATCAAATTCAGTCATCGCCATTTCGAGGGGTTTGGTTCCCGCTTGAGGTAGTGCATTTATCGAGATCTCGCCTCCCACGTAAGGAGGTTCTGCCTCAATGCTGCCGTCGCTGCAAATATTGGCTTTCCGAAATTCGCCCTTCTTCCTTCTCAACTTCTATGGCCATTGCCCAGATGATGAGCGGAAGGGCTTGCCCTTCCCGCCCGTGCCCTTTCTTCTTAATCCTCCCGTGCGCCGGCGACCTTGGCCAAGGCTCCCTGTTTCCTTCTTTTCTTATTTCGTGGTTATTTCTTTCTTATCCTGCACCCAGCGGATTGGTCGGCGGTGCGGCTTGCTCGGTAACGATTTGAAACGGGACAACTGCTGCATGGGTATGCCCGCACGCTTACTGACGTGCACTGGCGATAGAAACAACACCGCTGCTTACTTCCTGCTTCCTTCGGCGGGACGGCCAAAAGAATCTTTGAGAAACTGCCGAAGAGAGTCTTCACGGTCGCGTAATTCATCGTCTGCCATCGAGCTTCGAATCGAGAGCTTTATGCAGAAATTCGATATCGCATTCGCATCTACAGGGGATCGATAGGTGGTGCCGTCTGCAAAGTCCACTTCCGAAGCGAAAAATACTACGAGGTCCTTTGGACCGTTTGATGATCGTTCGGCCGTAGCAAGGTCTGACGACCTTGTTTCAACGTCATCGTCCGAAAAATTCGAAAGTTTTTCACCCGGCAGGAAATACTCGCCCAGTTTCGGAGTTAATGTTGACGATGCCTGACGATAACCCAACCAACTGATCTCCTCCAAGACGATTCGAGAGATAAGTTTCGTGGAGCGATTCTGAATCGCAAATTCAAGCCGCTGGTAACCGTTTGCATTTGTTTTGAACAGCGGAGAAATGATCTCGACCGGTGCGGCTTCGTCAATTGGAACTAACAGTCCGACTCCCGGGGCCCTCTGACCCACCGCTGATGCAACGAATAGAGATAAAGCCAGCGCCCAAGAACACATCATCTTCATCATCATAGCTCCTTCGGTCTCTGAGGTGGACGAAACCTTCCACCTCGCTTTCGATCCGGCGGGATGCCCTTTGCCTTAGCTGCGTACCCCACGCGGTTCATGCGATCGTGACTATTCGCTACTGTCTTACACTAACCACCCGCTTCGTCTCCGCTCAAGTCCGTATTCTCAAATTGTGCTTCCCATGCTGGCGTTCCTCCCGGCAATGATTCGATGAAAGCCGTTTTTGCGTCGTTCAAGCTTATCTTAAAGGCATCGGAGGCATGCATCGCCTGAGAAAAATCTTGAATTCCCAATTCCCCGAGCTCTCGTAAGAAGTCCTCAACCGAAACTCGACCAGTGGCGGCAGCTTCATAAAGCCTGAGCACATCCGCCTTAATTCGTTCGGGGACATCATCCATTGATTCTGACACAAGTTATCACCTCCGATTCGGGGGTTGGACTGCGGCGTGCTGGTTATTTGACTGGAGCACTCCGCGGCGAGTTGCCCGCTCCCGCGAACCGGCGGCTGCGGATCACCGATCGCGTCCGCTAAATGCTGTTCACCAAGCTCCCGTCGCCGAAGGCGACAAACATAATAGCCCAGGGTGCAGGCGAAGCCGGAACCCTGGGTAACGCGGGCCCCATCACCGCTCCCTGAAAGGGAGCAACCCCTGATCGATCCGCACTCCAAGATCACGCAACGATCGTCGCCTTCAGCGACGGCCTTGCTTATCGCTCGTCAGGCTCCTGCGTTGTACAATCCGGGACCGTGGCCCTGCCGTTTCTAACAACCTGCGAAAAGTCCTTGCTGACGACTCGCATTCCGGCCCAGCCGACACCGTGCTTCCAGCCAAAGGTCACGATAACGCGGCGGTCCTCCTCAAAGCCGGAAAACTGCCAATTGCTCACGCAGGAACTGACCTCTTGGTCGTCAACCCATTTGCCGAAGATTCTCCTTATCTCTGCGGGTTTGCCATTCTTATCGACCTTAAAGACAAATCCATCCGTGAAGCTGAGATTTGCCTGTTTACGCTGCTCTGAAAGGGACAGTTGGCAAAACGATAGCAACGCCTCCTTTTGAGCGCTGCCGGTTATCGTGGCGCAGCTAAGCAACACGGCGACCCACGATCCTATCGCGATATATTTCAACCCTCGCATATTCATTTACTTTCCGATCCCCCAGTCGCGGTCCCAGCCGGTCGAGTCATATGAAGCAGGCAAATGCAAAATTGAAGCCTGGATCCTTAGTTTTCAGGTTGGTCATATGTTTCCAAGCCGATCGAAACTAAATCAGCATCATCTTTGGCCAGAGTCATTGCCAACCGCTCCTCATCATACCCGCGATAATAATTGGCATAGAATCCAATGGGTTTAGGGGCCAATTCTTCCTCAAACCTTTTCGCTGCCTCACGTCCGGCCGGGGTATCGAGAAAGGAAACACTCAAACCTGGGAAATAATCGATTTTTGTTTGACTTAAACGGTCAGCCTCCGTGAATACCAGAACCGAAAGTCTTTGCGGCGAAGGAAATTTCTCAGCAATAGCAGCGACTATCTGCTTTATCTTCTCCGTCGTAAATGCTGCTTCATCGACTAATAGATAAACTCGACGAACACTGTTGGCCCTGCCGTTCCAAATTACTTCTGTTTCCTTAATATGTAGTTTTACATCGCCGGTTCTCCCAACATCTTGAGCGTAAAAGGAGCTTAGTGGCGACAAGCAACAGACTAAGAATAATAAGGCTAACCGCTTCATAGATTCTCAAGTTTGCATGTTTCGGAAATACGAAATCTCGGGCGGAGCACTCCACGGTAAGCTACCCGCTCCCGCGAGCTGGCGGCTGCGGATCACCGATCGCTTTCGCTAACCCTGTTCCCCGCCGAGTTCCCGTCGCTGAAGGCGACAAATATAATAGCCCAGGGTGCAGGCGAAGCCGGAACCCTGGGATAGATCACCCACCACCGACCGTCCCTGTAAGGGACGAACCTCTCCGCTCCTTGTTCGGAGAAACAAATGGGTACCAAAACTCTTCTCTCTCAACTCTCACTTCCTTTTGCATTGGTCTGCCGCCCGAGCTTTCTAATGCAGCTCACTTTATTTCCGATCCCTCATATTATAGCCTTCCCACTTTACTTCTCTTGCGATAAAGCTCACCGGACTCCTTATCCAAAGCCTTCTGTAATCACCGGGCTCTGCAAAGCACCGTTCATCATTGGAATCCGACTCTTCCGCTACGAAACGGAGCGATTCCAACGTCCTCCGCCAACTAAACGTTAAGGAACACCTATTTCCCTCATGATCTTCCAGCATCACTTCGGGGTGAAACACGTCGCCATTTGGAGCTTCAAATCCATTTGCTTTCGCCGGCAAATGCGAACGGATCAGAATGCTGTTAGTTTCCTTTTGCGGAAACTCAAACTTTCCAAGATCGATCTCTTTCCACTCCTCATTAAGCTCTAGATCTTCTGCAATTAAAATCTCTTCGATCCCGCCGGAGTTGATAAACCCGTACTTCTCGATGAAGTGCAATGCCAACGCTCCCCCAATAGCAAATAGGAAAATCGCGATGAATATAACAACTTTGGTTTTCATCCATTCTCCATTCTCAACTCTCAACTTCGCAGGGCTTTGCCCAAATGATGAGCGGAAGGGCTTGCCCTTCCGAGAGCGTTCTCTGCCTCTGGGAGGCTCTGCCTCCGAGTTCCCGTCGCTGAAGGCGACAAATATAATAGCCCAGGGTGCAGGCGGAGCCGGAACCCTGGGTAAAGCGGGCCCCATCACCGCTCCCTGAAAGGGAGCAACCTTTGTCGGGGCCAAAGCCCCTCCCTTAAGTCTATTCCAACCTTGACCCCGGCCTAAAGCCCGGGGCTATTAAACGATTTAGATCTGTGTCTTCGTTCTGTGAATTCTGTGTTCCTGCTTTAATTTCTTATTTTCTTCTTTAGTGGTTATCTTAATTCGCCTTTATTCGCGTAATTCGCGGGCAAAATCTTACCACAGACGGCACGGAGAAGACACAGAAACGGATCGCGAGTGCGAAGTTCCCCTCCTGGATAGGAGGGGTCCGGCTTTAGCCGGGGGGGAATGAAAAGGATAAAGGAGGAAGGATAAGGGATAAAGATCTGCAACTCTCCGATTCCCCTTTCTCAACGCGCCACTCCTTTCCACCACCCCGTCAGCCTTCGGCTGCCACCCCTCCTATCCAGGAGGGGAGCTTCGGAAAGGCCACTCTCTCTGCCGATGGTCTCGGCTCTCCGGTGACGATATCGATCCTCCGTCGCGAATACCCGCTCTCCGCTCGCGATATCAGATCTGCGCCGGCGATATCATTTCTGCGCCGAGGGCGCACGTTCTGCGCTCACGGCGCATGCTCTCCGCTGGCGGCGCAGGTTCTGCGCTGATGGCGCAGATTCTCCGCTGACGGCGCAGGTTCTGCGCGGGCGGCGCAGGTTCTCCGCGGGCGGCGCAGATTCTGCGCTGACGATATTTGAGGCGAAACTCGTTAGACCCTCTGGCTCGGGCATGCTGCAGACTGGCTCGGGGCGGCGTGCCGGATGTTCTGCAGTGCCGATAAATACTGGCGGCGACAGCATTTCGGGTCCGCGTGAAAAGCCTCACAGCATCAGGAAACTTGGCTTCCACGGAACAGGCGCGCAACTCCCCTCGCGAATCCCCCACCAACGTACTTCTTACAATTTAATAATAAACAAACGCTTTCCCCGCCGTACAAGGAACACCCCGGCGGGGAAATCGAGTTTAAAGGGGAGAATGGAGAGGGGAGAATTTTGGAATGGATAATTAAAGCCGTCCGGCGAGAAGTGAGAGATGCGAAATAAGAGATGAGAGATTCGTGGGAGGTGGGAGTGTTAAGCGATTACCTACGCGTTGACTGCGTTATCGATCTCGTCAAAAAGCCCTTCGATCGCAACCACCGCGGCGTGACTGTCCAGGTCCTTCGACGCATAGCCGCCAAGTTCTGCGAGGGCGGTTACAAAGCCGGCCGGCGTTCCGTCCGGGGCTGACGCCGCCAATTTGCCAAGCGTATCGAGCTGCTTTCTAAACTCTTGCTCAGCGTCCCCGTCCGGGGCCGCAACTACGATGAACATTAACGAATAGTTTTTACCAACGTCGTAGTACCACCGCTTTTCGCCCGTAAGCCTCGATTCGATACTCTTCTCCAAGCCACTGATCTCGGAGCTGCACTCCTTGAAGGAACCGGTGACCTTAAACATCGCCGCACAATCTTCGATTAATCGCGTTTCGTCTTCGTTTCCGACGACGTTCCACAGGTTGATAAGCAGAGTTAGCGCCTCTTTGCTTTGGCCCTCGGCGATATAGTATCGAACAGCTTGCAGGTCGTATCCGATATAAAAATTCTCAGCATTGACCGGGTCGACCTTATCAGCCGTCAGCCGGTGGCCCGCGGCTGACCGCACGCTTTCAAATCCGGCGAGCGATCTCATTGGCCTTTGGCTCGACACGCTGCCCTGAGCGAACACCGCACTGCCGACCGTCGCAAGCACCATTATGAAAATCACTATATTTACAATTGTCCTCATTCTAATACTCCTCTTACATATTTTTTATTTAGTTGCCGTTAACCGGCCTCACTATTGAGTGAAGAGAAGAGGAAAAAGCTTACCCTGGTGCGTGGGAATTATTTTTGAATTGCGGAAGCGGCGGCCGGTTCCACGACGCCGAGTTCGATGTGAACGACGCCCCATTGGTCGGGCTCATCGGGCAACAGAGTCCCGCTATCGCGGGTTCGCGTGCCCGATTGTGTGAGTATCTGTTCAAGAGGCGAAAGCGGAGCGCGGCGCGATAACTTCGAATCCAAAAAACTGAAGTCCACGCGTTTACGGCTTACGACCACCATAAAATGTTCGGTGCCGACCGGCGCCGTCGCCTGAAAATACCTTTCGATCCGCGCCCCGTCGTTCAGCGGATCATTTGCACCCAGCCTGGGATATACGACGTTTATGTCGCCATTATTGCCAAGCAGGATAACCGCAACGTGCAGCGGCTCGCCCGACGCAAATTTGTTTTTGGTTCTTTCACGGTTAACCTCGCCTGAGATATTTTTCACGCTCAATCTAAAGAAACTGTCGATCGGCACCTTGCCGTCGGTGACGCGGGACTCCAGATTGGGGACAGTGGGTTCGTATGTCAGCCGACCCTCTTTGCAGACGGGCGCAATGCCGATATTCTTATCGATCGTTACATCGATAGAGGCGGCGAGATTCGACGCAGCGTTGTCAAGCGTTTTTAGATTCAACTGCAAAACATAATTGTGGATCGCCTGAGCGATATCGTCCGCCAGATCTTCCGAGTCGGGGGAAAAGAATCTTCCGAATAACGGCAGGCCGCCGGGGTCGCCGTCGTCAAGAAAATAGACCTCGCGCGATGGGGCCGGCCTTTCGATGCTGCCGGCATCCGACGTCAGCTTATCTCCGTCGCATGACAATGTCCGCGAGGGCATACTCAAAAGCTTTGGATCGATAAAAGGGTCGCCGACCCTGCCCCGCCGCAGCCGGACCGCCGCTTTCGGCTCTTCCTCGGCCGCTCCTTGAGATCCGGCATCGGCGAGCCTGATAAGCTGATTTTCAAAAAGTCCGAGCGCTCTCAGCTCGCCGGCTACGGCGTTCGCGGCTTCTGTGTTTCGCGCATTCTTTTCTCCGGCTGTATGGAGATCTACCAGCACATGGCCGCCGCCGAAGACAGGAGATGCAAGAACGACATGCGACGTCTGCGTTATGCGCTTTACATTTTCGTTCTCATCGGGTGAGGGCAGCAGCACGATCGAATTCACGTCTCCCACGCTGCTGACCACTCCATTCGCAAGCCAGCCCTCGGCGCCTTTATTCACGAGTGTCCCTGACGAATAAATAGCTACCTGGCTTCCGACCTTTAGCCCGTGGATCTTCCCCGCTCGAATAACGATCCGGTCATCGTCAGCCAAAAGCTTTTCTATTTCGATGTAAGGGCGGGCGCGTCTTGCGGCCCCGCGAAACAGCACCGCATGTCGATTCCCCTCCACCTGGGGGTCTTGCCTGGATCGGAGCGAAACAGCGCTGTTCACCTCGCGGACAAGTTCCTGGTAAGTCGTCGAATGCGTCGCGCGATTCAGAGCTTCGACCAGGGCCTTTGTCATAAGGCTGTAGGGTTTCTCGCAGTTGCAGTGTTCTTTTGATTCAGACTTCGCGGTCCTGAAACTAGCTGACGCGCTGATCTCCGTATAGGTCAGCTCGTCCTCATCCTTAGTCGGCGGATATATGCGCTTATAAGGCGGGCGCTTGCGTTCGTCAGGAGGGGCCTCCTGCACAATGAGCGTGCTGTCTTCATTTAGCTCGCGGCTGCCGGTACCGGAGTGGCAGCTTTCGAGAATGAGGGTCGTGTTATGCGTAAATGCCCGAAGCTCCGCCTTTAGGTCGTCGATCTCATCGTCAAGGATATCGAAAATGTCCCCTGTTCGGCTGTCGTACGGTAGAAAGGTCTCATCCAGCCCATCATTTTCATCACCGTCCTGATCCGGATATTGCGATCCGTGCCCGCAAAAATAGAAGAGAACGACGGCCTCGGTGCCGGCCGCCTTTGCCTTTCGTGCATTCCCGATCAGATGCGACCTAAATCGATCGATGAGCGACGCTTTGGTTGCCTGTTCATCGATAAGTGTCAGAATGTTCTTTCGGTCAAAGCCGTAACGCCCGATCAGCGTTTCTGCGAGCAGAGGAACATTGTTTTCGCAGCCGTCGATCTTATTTATCCGCGGATCCTTATAATTCGTTATCCCGACGAGCAACGCGAACCCTGGAGGGCCGGCGTCGGACGCTGCGTGCACCCGGCTCTGAACCCGGACAGGGTTCGATATAGAACCAAATAGCAACAATAGAAACAGCCCGCCTATCATGCTTCCGATCAAGGATATTTCTGTACAGCGTTGCAAATGGCCCTCCGCGCCTTCTTCTCGCGTCAACGTATCGATGCCAGGATCCGGTCGACCGCGGCCAGATCAAGCTTTCCGTATCCCCAGTTCTCGTTCGGAACAGGACGCCGCAGCGGGCTCAGCCCTGACTTACTTGCATTTCCCATTATCAGATCGCGAATATCTCCCAGACTGAGTGTCGGCTTCTTCTCAAACATCAGCGCTATGACACCCGCGGTATAAGGTGTCGCGGCGCTGGTCCCGGTCATTAAACGGTATTCACCTGTAGTATCAACGCTTGGCGGAAACCTCGGGTCTGATACTGCGGTTTCACCATTGACCTTGGCGTTCGCAGATTCGAAATATTGGCCGGGCGCCACGATCTCAGGTTTCACCGTTCCATTTCGGTTCGGCCCGGGGCTGGAATAGCACGATAGCCACCCGATCTCGATCGGTTCGTTACTGCACACGTTTCCAATAACTGTCGGCTTCAAGCCAAAATGAAAGCTGTCATTCCAATCGTAGCTACCGACCGAGATGGCATTTGCCATGCTTGCGGGTGACGAGACCAAGTGCGTAAAGCTGGCCGCCGGCTTTAAAAAGATTCCGTCCCCCAATGGAAAATATGCATGTGCTTTTATCTTCCGGCCGGAGGAATTATTTATCCATAAGCCGCCCACCCCTTTTTGCACATAAATTGTAACCTCCCACTGATCTGTCAGCGGATTGAGGGTGAACTTTATGCTTTCTTTGGCTAGCGGTGTTGCGCGGGTGGCCCCGACCACAACTCCCGGATCATTGGAATCCACGTAGAATGATACCAGCGTGTCATTACTCGCGGTCCACGTAATAAGCTCGGGTTCTTTGCCAAAGGCGATATCGGCGTGTATAGCGCTATCGCCATCGTTCCCGGCCGCGAATACGAGTGCACGTCCCGCACGCGTTAATGGAAAGCGAGCGTTCAGCTGCCGTTCTCTGATCGTTTGGCCGTCGTGTCCGCTCATGTGAGTTCCATAACTCCCGGAAATAACCACTGGCTTTTGCCCCGCGATTTTGTCCCGCCATTCAGCGATCGCATTTACAAGATATGCGTTCTCGAGCCCCGTCTCGCCCAGCCGAACCCCGATAATGTCGGCCGAAGGTGCGACTCCAACGACGGAACTGCGTCCGAGAGCGCCAGTTCTCTTGTCAGCGTTTCCATTTCCGGCGGCAATGCCCGCGCACATCGTTCCGTGGCCGTCCAGGTCGGTTGCCGGGATCGACCGTGATTCCGAACGAAGTTCCGCGGTTAGCTGATCCTGTGTGAACAATGTGCCGATCGATGTACCGTTGGGATATTTCACAGGTGCAGGGTCCCCAACGCCAGGTCGATGCTGTAACGATGTATCCCAGAGGAACTTGATGCGCGAGGTCGGCCGGCCGGTGGGATCGTAGTTTATGAAATCGGGATGACGGAAATCGATTCCCGTGTCCAGCACGGCAATGATCACATTCTTTCCTGTTAATCCGGCCCTACCGCCGTTCGCTATCGGCTCGGGTACGGCTTGCGAGATCAAGGTGGACGGATCCACCTCTGGGGGCGGCGGCACTCTAGCCACAGCCGGAAACTCAACCCACCGCAATCCTCGCAGGCGTGCAAGCTGAGCAAACGCGTCCTTATCGGAAATAAAGACGTCCGCAAATCGGTCAAACACTGTCAGCGTGTTTACGCCCCTGATCGTAGAAGTCTTTTGGTCCGGAAAGGCAGCCCGGCGTGACGCAGCTGACACGAACTCGAGATTAGCGACCTGGTAAACCGTTTCTCCATTTGTCCCTGTTGCCACGGCTGACGCGGCTCTGTTTTGTGCCGAAAGCGATTGAACCTCAGCAAAGGTCTGTACCGACATCACAGCGGGGTCCCTCTGGACGTGATCGGCTGCAGCATAATTCACAGTGCGGGTCGTATCCTGGGCGATACCTGTTATACAGCCGAAAAGCAGGTTTGCAGCTAGAAAAATGCAAAGAACTGGCCTCATTATCCTGGAGAATATTTCAGTGCGCCTCTTTGTTCTAATTAAGATCATTTCTCTCTTTTCCTTTTTCAGGGCGAGCTTCCTATAACAGATCGTTTGCCGGTACCCTTCTCCTTCCTATCGACTTGTCACTCGATCCGAGCCAATATCAGGCCTCGCGGCCGCTTCCTGAAATCGAACAGCGTTGGCCGTTGGAGCGTGACCGTGCCCGAATCCTTTCCGCCGATATCGATCTGGATAACGTCTCGGCCGGTCGCTTTCAGTGTTCCTGCGGCCAGCTCTTCATAAAGTTTCGGGACTCTGGTCTCGCCGTATTCCAGCCATTCCCTGAGCAGGACCTTTCCGTCCTTTGGCTGAAAGTCTGCTGCCGAGGCCTCGATCCCCTCCTTGAGCAGCGCGTAGTTCAATAATCCGTGCCCGATCTTCCCGCCCGATTCGATAGCGACGTTGTCGGCCTGAGTCGCGGTCAGTATCTGCATCCCCTTGTCATATGCCAACTGCCCCAGCCCGCGGCTCCCCATAGGGGCCGGTTTGAACTCGCTGTTCCTAACCGCCGCGTCCGCGTTGCAGGCATCGACGACGATCACCATCTCGCCGGCGTCAACATCTCCCAGCCAGAGCGACAATTCGTCAGACGATATAGAACTGCGGAGGAGTTCCGGAGTTACCGTGCGGCGTGTCTCGGACCCGATGTCCGTTGGCAGGATATAGAAGATGCCGTTCTGGTCCGCATACCCGTGCGATGAGAACGACATAATGACCGCGTCCTCCGGCATTGCCTCACGGATCTTTGCCAGCGTGGCCGCGCCGATCGCGCTCGTCAGTCTCTCCAATCTCTCTTTATCGGGCTGATTTCCCGCCAACAGCTCAAAGACCGACCGAATGTTCGCCTTTGTGGCGTCGCGTCTCTCAATGAGACCGTCCCCGGCATTTTCGTCATCAGCGATTAACGGGATTGGGACGACCTCGGCGAACGACCCACCTTTCGACAAATTGGCCGTGAGGAGTTCGCTCATTTTCCTGGCGTCATTCGCCGCGTACCTTAAGTTCCACACCGGGCTCTCGTACTTGTTGACCCCGAAAGTGACAACGTACGCACGCCCCCGGGCGCGTTGGCTTGTCACATCCTTAGAAACAACATAGGTCTTGACGGCCTGACCGCTCTTTACACGGTCCGAGTTAAATGCGTACGCCGCGAATTCAACCTCGCTGCTTCCTTCGGTCGGAAGCTTTATATCCCTGAAGGTGTATGTGTATTTCCCCTTGCCATCGGCCTTAACGTCCTTGACGGTCGAAAGATCATTAGCAGTACGCCATGCCTCCAGCTCCGGCGTGTTTGTCCGCCGTTTGGTCTGCTCGTAGTATTTTCGGTTTTTCTCGATCAACTCGGGCGCCGCCCGGGTGAATGCCTCGCGTCGTTCGTACGGTGTGCTTTGCCCGACCATCTGGCCGTTTCGAAACAGACGCAGGTCGTAGACGCCGGAGGTGAGTGTTGTCGTGCCGGTCTCGGTCTTGTACTCGCCCGTTGCGCTCTCGATCGTCACCTCAACGTCCACGACCCGTCCGCCACCCTGTTTCGGGATCACTCTGATCCCCTCATCGTTTATCTTTGGCTGGACGCGGTTCAGCTCGGCGATGTTCGGCAACGGCTTGAACTCCGTTCCGCACGTGTCATCCGTATTGCAACGCAAAAGCCTCTGCAATAGCCCAGGCTCGTAATAGTCCCGCATAAAGATCTCCAGCGGCACCGGCGTCATCGGATCATCCGGGATGACCCAGTGGAGACCTTCGATCGAACTCAGATCCTTATTCGTGTCAAACCGGCCTTCGGGTGTCGTGACGACCCATTCCCCTTCCGACAGGAATGTTATCGCGAGTAGTTCGTCACCGTTCTCGACATTCCAAATCCTTATATGTCCGTCCCAGCTACCGGAGATCAGCGTCGAATCGCCTGCGAGAAATTCAAGTGTTGTTATCCAGTTAGTGTGGCCATCGAGTGAGCGTAGCTCCTGTCCGGTTCGTGTTGCGAACAGCCTTACCGAGTTCGGATAACTGCCGACAGCCAAGATGTCACCGCTATTCGAAAGTGCAACAGAAGTGATCAAGCTGATACTCTCGATTCTCCTGATCTCGCTGCCTTTGTCCTGCTCACGCAACCTGACCGTCGCGTCACGGGCAGTTACGAACAATTGAGTCTCGGCCGACCAGGCCGCATAATTTACAGCGACACCCCCCTCGATCGAAGTAATCAAGTCTCCAGTTGAAACACTCCATATCATCAGGTCTCCATCAAAGCCCAAGGTTGCCAGAGACTCACCGTCCGTTAAGAACATGATCGATTTGACCCAAGATTCATGACGGTCAACGGTTCTGAGCTTTCGCAGCGTATCTAGATCCCAGATCGCAAACGTGTTACCGTCCCCTGCTGCCGCTAGTAATTTTGCATCATTGGAAAAGGCTAAAGGCCGATCGAGACCGCCGCCCGACTCAAAAATGGCCTTTTGGCGTCCGGATTCAGCCTCCCAAAGCCTTATCGTATTGTCCTGGCCGGCGGAAGCGATAGTACTGCCACTAGGAGAAAATACGATCGTTTCGACGGCGGCCGTATGGCCACCAAGCGTGCGAATATTTGAACCGCTTATGAGATCAAATATCTGAATGCGATGTTGGTCATCTGCGAAGGCCAGCCGCACTCTATCGTCAGATACTCCTAGCGTCCGGATTGAATTACCGACCGCCTCAAGCGAGTTGAACTGAAGCCCGGAACTTACCCGCCAGAATCTGATCGTACTGTCATCACTTCCGGAGACCAGCACCTGATCATCCGGGGAGAACGCTATCGACCAAATGCGATCAGTATGTCGATTCAGTGTCTTGATTCGCCTACCGCTGGGTATTTGCCAGAGTTCCACGGAATTACCGCTCGCGACAGCAATCATGCTTCCTTCGGATGTGAATGTCAGAGCTGTCACAAAGGAAGCAGTAGCCAAATCCAAGGACAGATGCACCGATCCCGTTTCAAGGTTCCATACGCTTACCCCCTTGATGTCATGTCCTGCCGACGCCAGAGACTTACCATCCGGCGCAAATTCCAACGCTCGGACCATGTCCCGATGTCCGGAAAGTAGTCGAACTTGCTCACCGCTCCTCATGTCCCAAACGGCTATTCTGCCGGACATCGTTGCGGCAGCGAGCAGTCGGAAATCCGGCGAGGCTGCTATTGCAGACACCGCATCGTCATTGGCGACGATGAACGATCTGATTTCAACGCCCGCTGCAACATCCCAGAGCCTTACCGTGTCGCGGTCATTCCCCGCAATGACGTTGCCATCGTCTATGAATTTGAGTTTAGATATCTGTTGCGTATGAACTGCGATCGATCTCAACTGAATTCCTGTTTCTGCATCCCATATCCGGAGCGGCTCTTCCCATCCAGCAGAAGCTACGAACTTTCCATTCGGCGAAATTACAACAGAGGTCACCTCTCCCACTGTGCCTTCCAAGATTCTAATCAGATGGCCGGTTTCAAACTCCCACAGCCTAACTGTTTTGTCCTGGCCACCAGATACAATGATCTTCCCGTTTGCGGACACATCGACGGTCCAAATTCTCCCTTTGTGGCCAGTCTGGACGATAAGATTCGGCTTCGATGACTTTCCGTCCGTGTACCGACTGGCGTCGGCGTGCGATCCGGGAAGTAGTAGCCCAAAAATGCTTAATACTAAAAAAGCACTCATGCTCCAGTGCGTAACCTTGCGAGCCGGGTTCGTGAATGAATTTATCGTTGGTGCATCAGATCTCATTTCACTTCTTCACTACGGTCAGTACCAGTTTCATTTCATCGCCGGATGTGCTCCGGATCAGCAGATCGTAACTCCCCTCGTCCAACTGTGCAGCCGGGAGGGCGATCGATAAATAGCGGCGCCCCCCTGTGACCTGTGCCTTTATATCTTTAGTTCGTAATACCGTTTCATCACCTTTTTTTAGCGTCACAGCAAACACATCACCTTCCAGATCAGCGAGTTCCACATTCACGCTAACGACCTTTGTTTCCTCATCGAGAACCACTATCAGCGGACGCCCGGCGGTTGCCGTCTGCGGTTCTGGCAACGGCACCCTTTCGATCAGACTTGGCCGCGGCGTCGCGCGCGTCTCGGGTTCCTTCAGGTCGTCTGGAGTCCGCTCCTTCGCCCGAGTTACATCGCGCTCGAGTTGCTCTATTTCCTCCTGCAGCGCTGAAAGCGTCTCCGCCTCTTTGGTTCGCTGCTCGTCCAGCTGCTGTGCAATCTCCGCTTCCTTCGTAGTAGGATCATCGGACAGCCTGGCATTCGTTTCCGCCTGGATCTTCTGCGTTTCTGCAAGTTCGTTCTGCATCATTGCCCGGTCATATAAGAGCCAGCCGACCGTCAACGCAAGGGCCACGATCAACCCGCCCGACACGTACTGCATCTGCGGCATCGCCAGGCTCCAGCCGCTGAATATATTGCCTAGCCAAGACGTGTTCTCGACCTTAACTTCTCGAGGACGGATCGCTTCCAATTCCTTGTGAAACGCTCGTGCTTCCGCGATCTTCTCCCGGCGTTCGGGCGTCACGATATACTTCGCTTCCATTTTTCGCCGTTCCGAGCCTGACATTGCGTTTCTCACGTATCGGTCTATCATCTCCATCTCGGCCGCTTGCAGCATTGCAAAAAACTCGTCATCGACGAACAGTTGCTCCTCCAACTCAGCCTGCTCGTCCTCCGTCAGCTCTCCAAGCAGATACTCTTCGAACTTTGTATCGGTCTTAAATGCGGCCACGATCGGCTCCTCCATATCTATGTGACATAGTCGTGTTTCTCCTTACCTTTATTTACGGCGCTCCGTTACCGATACATTCTTTTGTACATCGCCCAACCTTTTGCCTAAGCAGGCAGATCTGCTTCTGAAGTGCTCCGGCGGTTTTTTCATATTTTTTGGCGAGCCGCCTTCGGTGGTCCTTTTGTTTGCGGGATTCGTCGGTGTGGTAGTACTCCAGCAAGAGCTGTCGATGGACGTCGCTCAGATTCAAAAGACAGATCCGCAAACAGTTCCTTCGCAGCATCTCTACCGAGTCGTTCTCTAACAGGTCGATCTTCGGTTCGACCCTAAGCTCGGGCGGAACGGCACCGTCATTGACAGAGCCCGCGCTTGTGCCGGCGGTCTCAACTGAAAGGTCCGGCCTTATTCGATAGGATTCAAGCCGTACGAACCTTGCGACGCCAAACGAATATCGAATGACGTCCTCTATCTTTTCACCCGATTCGAACTTTTCGGCTACACGATGCAGCACCTCATCGGCGTGGTCCTCGGCAGGGACGCACTTTCGGCATTCGAAATACGAAATGAGTTTGGTTCGTAGGAGTTGATAGTTGCGACCCGCCTCATCAGCGTCCGTACCGAGCATCGCAAAGAGTCGGTCGTAGCCGCCGATGGGCTCTTCTTTCGAATCTGCGCGGCGAAATTCCAGCATGGGGATCACCAAGTTACACACGTTTACGGCAACGTATGCCTCCCGCCCCGGATCGAAATTATGGATGTGGTCCAAGTTTATCACAGACTTTTCGAGGCAAGAAGATTCTTCCAACCAGCGGCGGCCCGCCAATTATGGCTAAACTTGGGAACTTTTGGCCTAACGCCTCAAAATGGTGGCGAAGCTCCGACGATATTCCATCTGGTGGTAATGCGTGGCCGTTTTCTATTGCACGCCCCCCGATTTCAGCGCATCGTTGGTGCAATTGAGAATTTCCCGCTGAGGTAATAGAGTATTGTCTTATGCCTATTGAGCTTGGCGGGGAGACGGTGGCCGCCGTTCCAAAACTTGATGACCTGACGCCGCGTCAGATCGTGGAAGAGCTGGACAAATATGTCGTCGGCCAGCGGGACGCAAAACGCGCCGTCGCCGTCGCTCTTCGCAACCGCATCCGCCGGCAAAAGCTGCCGGACGAGATCGCCCGCGACGTCCTGCCGAAAAATATCCTGATGATCGGCTCGACCGGCGTCGGAAAGACCGAGATCGCCCGCCGCCTGGCCCGCGTTGCCGATTCCCCTTTTATAAAGATAGAGGCGTCGAAATTTACCGAGGTCGGCTATGTCGGCCGCGATGTCGAAAGCATGATCCGCGAACTGACGGATGTGGCTGTCGATATGGCAAAGCAAGCCGCCTATGAAGAGGTGCTGCCGCGTGCGGAGGAAAATTCCGAAGAGGCGATCCTAGATATTTTGCTCCCGCCCGCCAGCCTGCACTATCCCGAACGTTTCGGCGACGGACAGGAAACGCACACCGAGCCTCCTCCGCAAAAAACGCGCGAAAAGCTCCGCGAACAGCTCCGCCGCGGCGCGCTCGACGACCGCGTGATCGAGATCGAGACCCAGGACCGTTCCAACGCGACGATCGATTTCGTCGGCGGCCAGGGAATGGAAGAGATGGGCGTAAATCTTCGCGATATGTTCGGCAATCTTTTCCCGGCAAAAACCGTGCGGCGAAAGATGCGCGTCGCCGAGGCCCGCAAGACCCTGCTCCGCGATGAGCAGGAGCGGCTGATCGATATGGAACAGGTCACGCGTTCCGCCATCGATAAGACGGAGCAGTCCGGAATAGTTTTCCTCGACGAGATCGACAAGGTCGCCGGCCGCGAATCGGGCGGAAACCCCGACGTCTCTCGCGAGGGCGTCCAGCGCGATCTGCTGCCGATAGTTGAGGGCACGAACGTGAACACGCGGTACGGAATGGTCAACACAGAGCACATCCTCTTCGTCGCCGCCGGAGCTTTTCATGTTGCAAAGCCGACAGATCTGATCCCGGAGCTCCAGGGCCGGTTTCCGATCCGGGTCGAGCTTGAATCGCTGACCGTCGAAGATCTCGAGCGGATCCTGACCCAGCCAAAGAATTCGCTGATCAAACAATATCAGGCGCTGCTGGGCACCGAAGGCATCAACCTGGAATTTACGCCCGATGCCGTTGCCCGCATTGCGGAAATGACCGCCGACATAAACCGCACCACCGAAAACATCGGGGCCCGCCGGCTTCATACATTACTTGAACGCCTGCTCGAGGAGATCAGCTTTCTCGGCTCCGAACTTGAGGAAAAACATCAGGTTATCGACAGCGGCTATGTCGATGCAAAGCTCAGCGATCTGGTCCGCGATCAGGACCTCCGTCAGTACATCCTCTAATGGAGCACGCCGGTTTATTTTGCCTGAATGACGCTCCGTAAAAATATGTTAAGCGGCTCTGTTAAACATTTAGCACTTAAGCCGGCTTTAGCGCTTTTTGCGCTTAGCCTGGTGTTAGCGGCGGGATGCGGCAAACGCGGAGCTCCGCAGCCGCCGACAGAGCGTGTCGTCCAACGGGCAGAGATAACCGCCTTCCAACGCGGGCCGGAGGTTATCCTCTCCTGGCAGATGCCGGCGAGAAACGCACCGGAAGGCAGCGTTCTTTTTATAGACCGCGTCGACATTTATCGGCTGGCGGAACCGCTCGACGCCCCGCAAGGCATTTCGGAGGAAGACTTCGCAAACCGGGCGGTGGTTATCGCGACGATCCCCGTAGGGGAAGATGATTTCGGGCTGAAGCGGATGCAGTATCGCGACACACTCCAATTCGCCGGCCAGCCCGTCAGATTGCGCTACGCCGTTCGATATGTGAACAAGAGCGGCCAGCGTGCGGCGTTTTCCAATTTCTTTCTCGTGGAGCCCGCCGCCCGCGTCGCGCTTGCTCCGACCGCCCTGACGATAGAACCGACACAGGAGGCCGTCGTTCTCCGCTGGCAGGAACCAACGGAAAACGTCGACGGCTCAACGCCCGTCAATATCATCGGCTATAACATCTATAGATCGCCGAGCGAGGAGGTAACCGCGACCCTTTTAAACCCGCAGCCCGTGACCGGCAGCGAATATGCGGATCGCAGCTTCGAATTCGAGAAGGAATTTTTCTATTTCGTCCGCACGGTCTCGCTAGGTACCGGCGGCGAACAGGTGGAAAGCGCCGAATCGAACATCATAGCCATCTCCCCCGAGGACACCTTCGCTCCGAGTGCGCCGGCGTCGATCACCATCGCCGCATCGCCGACGACCATCTCGCTGTTCTTCCCGACAAATCCTGAGACGGACGTCGTCCGTTACGATATCTATCGCAGCCTCGACCGCGAGACGCCGCTCGACGGGTGGGAACATATGACGCCTGACGGCATCGACCGCACGACATTCCAAGACGCTCGCGTCGAAAGCGGCCGCACCTATTATTACTATGTAACCGCCACGGACCGATTCGGAAATACCAGCGAACCGAGCGAGGTCGTCAGCGAGACGGTGCCATAATTTACAGGATATGAAGATCGAGATCGAACGTGATTTCCGCCCGTCAAAGATCGTCTGTGTCGGACGAAACTATGCCGAGCACGCCGCCGAACTCGGCAATGAAATGCCCACCGCCCCGCTGCTCTTTCTCAAGGCCCCGAGCGCGGTGATATTTGACGGCGACGCGATAAAATTACCCGCAGTCTCTGAACGCGTTGAGCACGAAGGGGAATTGGCAGTGATGATCGGACGCACGGCGAAAGACATCGGCGATGACGAAGACGTCACACCCTACATCCGCGGCTACACTTGCCTCAACGATGTCACGGCTCGCGACATTCAGAGGGCCGATGTTCAATTCACCCGCGGAAAATCTTTCGACACCTTCTGCCCCATCGGGCCGTGGATCGAGACCGATCTTGACCCGACAGATATCGGCGTCACCCTCCGCGTTAACGGCGAATTGCGGCAGCAGGGGCGCACCTCACAGATGGCATTCCCGGTGGACTATCTCGTGCGATACATCTCCCGCCAAATGACGCTGCTCCCCGGCGACGTCATCGCCACGGGAACGCCCTCCGGCGTGGGGCCGCTGCAGCCGGGCGACACAGTAACCGTCGAGATCGAAGGCATCGGAACACTGACAAATAGGTGTGAGTAGATCTCTGACCTCGGTAAACTCAGCCAACTCAGCCAAATCCCCAAACTCAGCCAACTGTCAATGTTGTCTTTCCTTTGCGTCCTTCGCGAGCTTTGCGTGAAAAATATCCCCCGAATTCGCCATATCCGCTTCATCCGCGTTCAAATACGCCCACCTTTGGACAAATCCCGAACCCGCTTATAGAATAGTGCCTTGCTCACAACTAATAAGATTCAAATTAACCAATGAAATTCTTTATTGATACTGCCGACCTGGACGAGATCCGCGAGGCCAATGAACTCGGGATGATCGACGGCGTAACGACCAATCCCTCTTTGATCGCCAAGGAAGGCGACATCGATTTTCGCGACCACATCGCGAAGATCTGCGATCTGGTGAAAGGCGACGTTTCGGCCGAGGTGACCGCTCTCGACACCGAAGGGATGCTCGAACAGGGCCGCGAACTCGCAAAGATCGCCCCGAATGTGGTCGTTAAATGCCCGCTCACGCTCGACGGCCTAAAGGCGACGCGCGTCCTATCGGACGAGGGAACCGGAGTTAATGTTACGCTTTGCTTTAACGCCGCGCAGGCGATACTTGCGGCAAAGGCCGGCGCCCGCTACATCTCGCCGTTCATCGGCCGATTGGATGACATCGCGACCAACGGAATGCAGCTCATCGCCGACATCGTACAGATCTATGAGAACTACGATTTCGATACCCAGGTGCTCGCCGCCTCGATCCGCCACCCGATGCACATCGTCGAATCTGCACTGGTCGGAGCCGATGTCGCTACGATCCCGTTCAAGGTGATCCAGCAGCTTGTTAAGCACCCACTGACGGATAAGGGCCTCGACGCCTTCTTAGCCGATTGGAAAAAATCGGGCCGCGATTAAGCCCGCTTCACTTTAAGCACCCGTGGCCGGCGAGCTCTTAAGCTCCCGGCCTTTCTTCTTCTCCGAAAAGCAGGTCTTTAAGCACCCCTTGGTGAGCGGCGGCGTCCAGGTCCTGCTGCAGCGCCGCCTGATACTTATTCTTAAACTCCTCGCTCTCGTCTTCCATCTTCACCAGCTCGCGAAGCTTAGCGATGTGCAGATCGACCGCCTCCGGCGCAAAGCCGTCCTTTTGGGCGAACATCTCATCAATATCAACGATTAACGTCGAAAACTTGCGAAGCCATGCGAAGTCTGGGTCCTCGATCAGCAGGTTTAGATACTGTCCCGGGCTGACCGGCCCATGGATGCTCTGATACAGCATCTTTTCCCGATCGACGAGTGATTTGTGGAGTTTGAGTAGAGAATTTCTCGCTTCCCTTAAACGTTGTGCGTCGTGCATTAAATAATGATACACCACGACATTAATAATAAATACCCTGCTAAGATTTGATTATTAGCCTGCTAATTAGTTATTATTAGCCGGCTAATCAATTATAATTACCCTGCTAAATAGAACTTGTTAGCGGGCAAAGCTTTTCATAAAACCGAGGCAAAATGGAGTTCAACCGGACGGTCAGCTTTCTTCTCTGGCGGGTCGCAACGTCTCATAAGACGCATATCGAAAGGCGGCTTGCTGAGACGGGCTTGCACGGCGGGCAGGTCTTCGTCCTGATGGAATTGTGGAAGCGGGACGGCCGCCGCCAGGTCGATCTCGCCACCGAACTCGGCATTAGCCCGCCGACCGTAAACAAGACCCTCACCGGCTTGATCGACGGAGGCTTCGTCACCCGCGGCCGATACGAGGACGATGCCCGATCGACACGGATCTTTTTGACAGATCTCGGCCGCGAGGCACGCATCGCCGTTGAAAAACAATGGCATGAACTCGAGGAAGAGATCCTTACCGAACTGACCGAGACCGAACGCCTCGTGCTCTTTGACCTGCTCACAAAGCTCAAGCACTTTTACTTCGGCACCGACCCAGATGAATAGAATGGATTTTCCCCGCGTTTCGGGTTAGTATTACGGGCATAAACCACCTGAGGAACTAAAGATATGAAGATCTTACTTGCGACCGACGGCTCAAAACAGAGCGATGCCGCAATCGATATGCTCAAGCGTTTTTCGTTCGCAGCCGGCGATGAGGCAAAGATCATCACCGTCGTCGATATGGCGGTTCCGATGGCGATCGATATTTACGGCGGCTATCTTCCCGACACCACCGAAATGGAAAAGACGGCTCGCGAACACGCCGCCAAGATCCTTGAGGAAACGTGCGAAAAGCTCGAGGGCATCTGCAAGAATCTTAATATGACGAGCGAGGTCCTTTTCGGCTCCCCTGAGAGCCGCATCGTTGAGACCGCCGAAGAATTTGGTGCCGACCTGATAATTGTCGGCTCACACGGCTACAGCCGCT
Organism: Acidobacteriota bacterium; assembly: GCA_023391155.1. GTDB lineage: Bacteria > Acidobacteriota > Blastocatellia > Pyrinomonadales > Pyrinomonadaceae > OLB17. The sequence continues at coordinate 865 of JAEWBM010000191.1, read as the reverse complement.
GGGAACGCCTTTTGCTCGGCTCCGTCTCGCAATCCGTGGTTCACCACGCCCCCTGCTCCGTGCTTGTCGTCCGCGAGCCCGTCGAGTAAAAATGCCGTCTCCCATCGTCACCATTAACTCCCGCAAATACGATCACACTATCCGCCGAAGTTGGGAGGCACGGCTGATCGAACAGAACGCGGATCTTCTTCTATTCGTCGGCGAATTTGCCGAAGAGGTGCATCATCCCGATCTCGGCCACATCCTGGCCGGCACCATCTCATACGAGTATTACTGGCTTGACCGCTGGTACAATGTTTTCCGATTTCACGAACCGGACGGCACGTTCCGCAATTGGTACTGCAACGTGAACATGCCGCCCACGTTCGACGGCACCGTGCTGGATTACGTAGATCTGGATATCGACATTCTGGTTTGGCCGGGTAAAGACCCGATCATTCTGGATGCAGATGAATTCAAGGAGAACGCTGCAAGTTATGCATATGCCGAAAGCGTTATTCGGCGAGGCCAGGCCGCGGTGGACGATCTGCTAAAGATGTTGAGATCGCGGGAGTTTCCTTTCAATTCTCTTGACGCCGCGTCAACGTAATTCGGAAGCTTGGATGCGGAGCACATAGCTCCCGATCGCAAGGCTCGTTCCGGGCACCAACGGTACCCGCTGTCCCTCAGGCAGCTCATAGTTCGCGATCATCGCCGGGTTGCGCCCCTCGTTAACCACCCAGTAATTCCCGCCGCCGTCCGTGATTATCTTCACATGCCGGCGGCTGATCTCCGGATCGCCTGAAAGTGCGATATCGACCGGCTTTGATTTCGAGCCCCGGCCAACGGTCGTTTCCATATTGAATATCGGCACAACATTTTGCCG
>JAEWBM010000070.1 GCA_023391155.1 Acidobacteriota bacterium | reverse complement strand
GGGAGCCGCTCTTCCATCTTCTGCAGGAAGTATTGCTCGATCGAATCATTATCGAGATGGAGCATCGACATAAAAGCCCGGGTCGCGCCGGCTTCTTTTGCTCTTTCCAGCAGTCCCGGAATATCCGATTCATTATACCCGGGGATGACGGGCGCGATGCCGATGCCGGTTTGGATACCGGCATCCGAGAGCGTTTTCATCGCCCGAAACCGGGCCTCGGGGACTGGTGTATAGGGCTCGAAGGGGTTTGAACGCTCTTTTGTCAGGAACGGCAACGAAAACATCACTCGGACCTTCGGCAATCGCTTCAGAACATCGATATCCCGCGTGACAAGTGCGCTCTTTGTAATTACACCGACAGGTACACCGAACTCGGCGCACACCTCGAGGCACTGTCTTGTGAGCTTATATTCAGCCTCGAGGGGTAAATAGGGGTCGGTGGCAAAGGAAAAGTCGAGGTGCGGCATTTTTTCGCGGGTTTTCTGCAACTCGCGTCGGAGCAATGCCGGGGCATTCGGTTTAACCACGATCTTGGTCTCGAAATCCGTGCCGGCTCCGTAGCCAATGTATTCGTGATATTGGCGTGCGAAACAATAGGTGCAGCCGTGAACGCAACCGCGGTAGCAGTTCACGGTAAATCGCCAGCCGCCCTCCCAATCAGACGCGAACGCTTTGGTGATGATCTTTTTGGTAGCCGTTTCCTCAAACACCTCAAGCTTGGTCGGCGGGGGTTCGCCGACGTATTCCGCCGAAAAGCGTTCGTAGGGATTGGGAGGATTCTTAACGTGTCGCACAGATGCAACATTATCGCATCAGGGGAAGCGCGCGCAAGCGGAACCAGGGGTTTATTCGGCCAACGAACGCTGCATCAGGAGGTCGATCTGGGGATCGCTTCCGAGTTGAAAGACGTGGCGGCCCACCCGGTGGAAGCCGTTCTTTTCATAAAACCGCTGGGCTCGCGGATTATATTCCCATACCCCGAGCCACATAATGTCGCAACCGTGTGCGCGGCCGATGCTGAACGACTCGTCCATCAGCCGCTGGCCGATGCCCTTTCCGAGAAATTTTTGATGGCTGTAAAGGCGGTTGAGCTCGATCGGGCGTTCGGCTGAAATGCCCTCTTCGGTCGCACCGAGCGTTAGCTTTGCATATCCGGCGGGATTGCCGGCGATCTCCGCGATCAAGAATATATTTCGGTCGTTTGAAAGTTCGCGTTCGATCTGTTCGCGGTTAAACGCCTCTGCCATGTACGCCGCAAGATCATCCGGCGCGTTCTTTGGATGATCATGAAACGCATCCCAGAATGTTGTGTAGGCGAGATCCGTGAGGAGATCTGTGTCGGCGGCCGAAGCCGATCGGATAACGATTCGATGCTCAATCATCGCAACTGCAGATCCGCTCAGACCCGCGCCAAAAAGTTTTCGCCAACAAAAACCTTTCGGATCCTGAAATGTACCGGAGACTCGACCAGACTGAAGGCTTTTAATGTCTCGATACCCGAGAGAAAATACGGCTCTGTGCATGCGGGTACGTCGCCCAACCACTCGGGAATTTCCATGCCAAGCTCGTCGCAGAGGGTTTCAATTGTGCCTGCGAGGACCGCATCCTTTTGTTCGTCGCCCAATTCAAAGGGCTCCGCGATCGCGGCAGGATCGCGTCGATGCCGAAGGTCGTCGACCAGGTCCATCAATGCGATCTTCCACCATTGCGGTTCGGCCATCATCCTCATTTTTGTTTCTTTGGCGGTGATCATTATTCGAACAAGCCCTCTATAAAATACTGGGTCCGAGGGGGTATTTGTTGTTTTGGATAGTATTTCTCGAGTATTCCGAATACCTCTACGGGAGTCGTGAGACCCAGTGATCCCAACACTATACGGATATCATCCTCGTCCTGCGTACCCGCGCGGGCGGCCAGAGCCTTCATTGCCAGAAGGTAATCCGGAGCGGGCGTAAAGACGGTGAGATTAGGAAAGTGGAACAGGACATTACGAGAGTGCTCAACAACGTAACCTTTGACTCCATCGTTCAGCCACGTCTCGCTGAGCCCGTGCCTTTCGGCGATTCTTTTGGCTGCCGCGCGGATCTCGGATGTCGGGTAAAAAACAGCGTCGACGTCCTTAGTTGCTATCCTGGCGTTAAACTCCAGGACCATGACGGCGCCACCGAAAAGAGATATTTCTCCTTTGATCCCTCGCTCCTTTAGCTCATCGTTCAACTCTGAAAGATAGAGTTTGATCTCCTCGGCGTCCATTGCGCTACTTCCCGCTCATGATCAGCTTGGCAATGGTTTGCAGCTGCATGTTCGAGGTGCCTTCGTAGATAGAGCCGATCTTGGAATCGCGCCAGAATTTTTCCACCGGGTAGTCCTTCACATAGCCGTAGCCGCCATATAGTTCTATGGCCTTGCTGGCGACGGCCTCTGCGCAGCGTGACGAGTAAAGCTTTGCGATAGCCGCTTCTTTGATAAAGGGCTTGCCGGCGTCTTTGAGCCGCGCCGCGTTGTAAACCAGAAGACGCGTGGCTTCGATCTCGACCGCCATCTCTGCGAGCTGGAACTGAACCGCCTGGAAGTTGTTGATCGACTGGCCAAACTGCTCGCGTTCCGCTGTGTATTTCAGAGCGGCCTCGTAGGCTCCCTGTGCGATGCCGAGCATCTGTGCTCCGATACCGATGCGGCCCTCGTTCAGGGTCTCGATCGAGACCTTGTAGCCCTTGCCGACCTCGCCGAGCACGTTTTCTTTCGGGACCTTGCAGTTGTCGAGGATTAGTTCGGTCGTCGAAGAGGCTCGGATCCCAAGCTTGTCTTCCTTTTTGCCAACGGTGAAGCCATCGAAATCTTTTTCGACGATGAATGCAGTGATCCCTTTATAACCGGCGGACGGGTCGACGGTGGCGAACAGGATAAAGATCTCGGCCTCGTTGCCGTTGGTGATCCAGAGCTTTTGGCCCGTTATCTCGTAATGATCTCCCTTATCGACGGCACGAGTGGTCAATGCAAAGGCATCCGAACCCGAACCGGCTTCGCTTAGCGCATAGGCGCCCACGCGGCCCTCGGCGAGCTGCGGCATATATTTCTTTTTCTGCTCGTCGGTGGCCCACCGCATAAAGGCGTTGGTCACTAGAGTGTTGTGCACGTCGACGAAGACGGATAGTGAGGCGTCGACGCGGGCCAGCTCTTCGATCGCGACAATGGCGTTGAAGATGGTCGACCCGGCACCGCCGTATTCTTCAGGCGACTCGATCGCCATCAGGCCCAGTTCAAAGCACTGCTTGATAAGGTCGGGGTCGAGTTTGGCGGCGTGTTCCATCGCCTCGACGCGGGGGCGGACCTCGCCCTCGGCGAACTCGCGAACCGACGCGCGAAACAATTCTTCTTCTTCGGTAAGGGTCGTAAGCCCCGGGTTATATTCCGAAAGTGCTGCTGCTGAAGACGTCATAATTTAATGTCCTATGATAAATTTATTTTATAGTGTAATTATACAAGATATTGCGCCGGTGTCAGCATTACTCGATCGAGATCATGACCAGGTCACTGACCTGGCCGCCGCGGGCAACTACTAAGTCTGTTCCTGAAAACGACCAGTCGAAGTTGAATATGCGTTCGCCCGGAAGCTCGAAGATCTTTTGCGGCTCCGCATTGGGATCAGCGGTCGTCTGTCGATAAATGGCGCTCCCGCGGACATAATCAAATGTTCTGCCGCCGTTCGTCCAGCGTATACGGGGCTTTGCCGCTCTGATAGTGAAGGCGTTGAGTCCACCGCCGGCGAGTTCGAGGATGCCGATCTTTACCGGATAATTAAGCGGCTCATCGCTGTCGGCCACCTCATCTTCGGCCTTATACACGAATGCAAGATATCTGCCGTCGGGTGAAGCTTCGAGAAACGTGGTGGGCGACACACCCTGTTGCTCGAAGATCACCTGTTCAGCGACTGAATCCAGCGCTCTCCGGCGGATAACACTACCCTTGGGGGTTCGCGCAACATAAAAGAGAGCAGATTCGTTATGGGCGAGGGCAGGGTACCAATGTGCCTCATCTTTCGGATCGGTGATCTGAAAGGCCTCACGTCCATCCTGTGTCAGCCGCCAAATGGCCGGCGTACCGCTCCGGTTTGATGTTATATAGACGTACCGGCCGTCAGTCGTTGCAGTGATCCCTGTATTTACGATCCCGGAATTCTCGGTCAATTGCGTCCTAACACCACCGTCGATCGTACTCGCGACCAGATCTTTGTCGACAGATGTCCGGCCCTCGAAGATGATGCGGCCCTCGGTGGCGAATTCCAGATCGCTTACGCCAAAGTGTCCGTAACGTCCGGATGTAACGGCCTTTCCGTCAGCAGCGGAGCCCCCGGGGAAAACCCATATATTGGAGCTAAAATCCCGTTGCTGGGTTACGATCTTGGTTCCGTCGCGCGAGATGGAGAGGCCGTCATAACTGTTAAGGTCATTGGTCACGCGGGTCAGAGCTGCGTCTGCGGTTCGCACATGCCAGATCTGCCGCCCCTTTTCGCCTTCCTTTGAAATAGCGAATATTCCCTGGCCGTTCGGGTGCCACACGATATTAAAGATCTTTTCGAGTCTCGTGGCGATATCCGCTGCCTTCCCGGTGTCGCGGTCGAAGACGGTGATGACCGAACGAGTGTCGCCGGCGGGCCTTTTCACAAAGGCGATCTTCTTGCCGTCCGGTGAGAAAACCGGTGCAGCGTAGAGAAACAGGTGATCGGGCACACTTACCTCGAAAATGCTCGTTTCATTTCCGGTCTCAATATCGAGTATCGCCACCCTCTCCCGATTTAAGCCGACGTCCACCCGGAAAAGGGCGGCCTCGGTGCCATCCGCGGAAATGCTGAACTTTCCCCAGACGTTGTCAGTGATCTCCCTCGGCACACCGCCGAAATACGAGACTTGATAAAGCGGCAGGCCGGCTCTGAGCATACCTGACGCCCGGTAAATAATCCGTTTACCTTCGCTAGCGAACTCGACCGTGCCGGGCCGCGGCCCGCCCTCGATCGGAATCACGACGTCACGCCCGGTCGCTACGTCCATCAGGTGCACGCTGGTGGGGGCGCCCCTTTCGACATATGCAATGAAATCGCCGGCCGGCGAAAGCGCCGGGAAAAATGCCGTTCCGGAATCGGTTAGTTTAGAAAGCTTGATCGAGGCAGGAGCATACTCTGCGGGCGCCGTTTCTTCAGCCTCAGCGGGAACGAGGTAATTAATGCCAAATATCGCTGCCGCCGCCGTCAGGACAACCGCGACAGCAGCAGCGATAGCGTATCTGGACTTTCCGCCGGTCCTGCCGGGCGAGGGAGGATCTGCGGCAGCGGTAGTCTCGACCGGCCTTACCTCCGCAATGAACTTGTAGCCGCGGCGTGGGACCGTCCGAATATAATCTCGTCCTTTTCCAAACGTCTGACGCAAGAGATAAATGTTCTGCGAAAGATTGCTCTCTTCGACAAACGAATCGGGCCAAACACGCTGAAGGATCTCGTCTTTTGAGAGCGTTTTGCCTGCGTTTTCAACGAGCACTCCGAGTGTATCGAACACTTTTGGCGGGAGCGGGAGGAGTTCGTCACCGCGCCAGAGGTTCCGCTCGCGAAGATTAACCACGAACTCGTCAAACGCGTAAATCTTGTTGATATCGTTAGACATATCCACTTTTCAAGAAAATCTTGAGAAGAAATTGACCCGTCTTTGAAGACTTAAAAGCGCGGATAGATGCATCGTTGGCGTACCGGCACCGCAGACATTGCGCTTTGCACAATAGTAAGCGGTTTTTCGTGTGGCGTAAAGATTTGCGCCGCGCCGAAAAACGCCGAGCCAAATCAACGAACTTCGAAATACAAAAACTATGAACCTCAAGACAATTTTCTTCACTATCACTTTGATCACCGCGGGATCGTTTTTCGGATTCGCGGGCAAAGCTCACGCTCAGCCGACGGATGCCCAGATCAAACGTGACATCTCAGGCCCCAAGACCGTATCGGTTACCCTTGGCAAGCCCGGTAAGCGGGAGTGGTCCACGACATATAAAAAGTATATGTGGACCCGCAATTTTGAAGCGAAGGTCAAGACGAACGATCCGAAAGTGTTCACAATCGTCGGGGGCTACGCGGCTTACGACATCGTGGGCGGACGCTATCAATATTGGCGTACCTTCACAAGCTGGAACCGGTATGACGGTATCCCGAACCCCACGGATGAGGATGTAAAGGCACTGATCGCTAAGTTCGGCCCACAGAAATTCCTGGGCAATTACTATTTCAATCGGGTCGAGGGCGAGATCGAATCGCTGGCCCTTGCCGATGATCCGAAATTTGAGTGGCACACGCCGAACTCGGTCTCGTTTAGGGTCACCACGGTTTATACGGAGAGGATCAACGATATCGGCGGCAAGAAGCGAATGAAGCGAAATTTTGAGATACGCCTCTACCGGCCGGATACATCGGCAGAATGGAACAACATGATCTCGACCGCACGCGAATACGAGGAGCTCTAATTATGCAGCCCGCTGAAAGCGCCGCCGGAGGCGGCTCAAGCAAGCGTCTTTGGATAATCCTGGGGGCGATAATAATCGCATTTGTTCTGATCGCCCTCGCTGTGGTGGTCGGAGCAGTGGGCATTTTTCTCTATACGTCTAAAGAGAGCGGGTTCGTTGCGGAATCCACTGACAAAAGGGAAGATGCCGCTCCGCGCAATGCCGCGGACGGCCCACTTTCGCCCAATCCGGCGTCGAACGACCGCTTGATAGCAAAGATACGCGAGCGGCAGACGGTCGGGGATTTTAGGCTGCAGAATGTTGTACCGACATATGCCGGGAAGGAGTTTCTCAATTCGACCGGCGAGGTGCGGGGCATTTATTCCGGGCCGGGGTCGGTGGACCTAACACTCATAACCGCCGAATATGACAGCAAAACACGGGTGAGTTCCGACTTTGGCAGGATGATCGGCCGTGCGCGCGCAGCGGGGGCAAAGATGGTAAGCAAGATCACGGTCAAGGGCCCGATGATCACCGCCGCCTATGAGAACGGCCGAGAGAAATCGATCGCCTTCTGTAATTGGCAGGTCGAGACAGCGGTTATATGTAACCTGGTTTCAAGCGAAAACGGTGATGCGATCGCGAAGTTTGCGGACGCGATGTCGAAACAGACAAGGAATTAGGAGACTCTGAAATGGCTGAAAAAGTTTTGGCGTCATGTTGTCGGACGACGTTGACCAATATGCAGGCGATCGGCGAATTGGGCGCCGCACTGCAGGTGTTTTTGGCGGCAAGCCCATTCATACTGATACTTCCGGATCTCCTTCCGCCTTCGTCGGCAAAAGAGGCAGCGGAAACGCTTGCTGAAAAACTGGCAGTGATGGCGGGAGAAAAGGTCGTGAAGAATGTGACCAATACGGCTTCGCTTCCGGACTTCGCCGACGCGATAAAGGCGGTCAACGCGATCGCTCTTGGACGGATGCATCAACTGGCGCAGATCCACGCGTTGCGGCACGCTCCCGGCGTCACCGAGGGACAGCTCTGGAAAAGCCTTCGTGAGATCTATGACCCGGACGGCGAGATGCGCCAGGGCGGCGGGTGGGACTGGAACCCGTTTTGGTAACGACTCACGGAAGTACAGCAAATCATGCAAGCAAGGCCATTAAATGAAAATAATTCGATTCTTATTAGCCATTGTGGGCCTGCGAACTTAGACCGATTTCGCTAAGAGCATTCGGATGCCGGGTCAGCCAAGGCCGTCGGGGCCGCCCGTTGTAGAGCCTGCACCGCAAAAGGCATCGGCACCATCGCATTCTGAAACTGGCCCGACAAGGCTCCGTCCTTTGTCACGTCGTCAGCAGCTCCGATGATTCCGTGAGGGATTTTCGAGCGGAGATTAAGGTCGGCAGGATTATTTCGAACCCGTTCCAGACCGCCAAGAAAAAACGGAGAATTTCACTCGATGAAACCTATACTACTTCTATTCATTACGCTATTTTCGGCGTCGCTCGCATCTGCGACTCAATTCCCGATGCGAGTGCCGGCGGTACCTCGGCCAACGACCCCCGTTACGCCCCCTGAAGATCGGTCTACAACCAAGCCCACTCCAGGAAGCGAACGACCGATGCGTGTAATCTCCGCCCCAAAATTGAATGACTCGCAAACGGTGTTTAAGTTAACTGCCTTTACGCAGAATCACAAAGACATTGGATGGTATCCAGAACCGCAATTAACAATGCTCGGCGATGTGCCGGGACGAAGCGGCGTTCGATATTCCATCAAGAAGAACGGCAAAGAAGTCTATGGGCATCGCTGCGAATTAAATTCAAGGCAGCGGACACAAAGATGCTTCGACAACAAAAAGCATGTTTCTGGCACCGGTATTTTCCATGTTGAGATCTACTTTATCGACGGAGACACCGGCAATGAAAGCCTTCTTCGAAACCTCAAGATCGACGTTCATCGCGCGGCGAAATTTAAAGATGCGCCGGCGGATTATTATGCCCAACGCCACGGCGATGCCGCCGTCGGTTATATTTCGGTCGCCGAATTTGATGGACGTTTGACCCTACACACATTCCATACACAGGACAGGGACCTGGAAAAACAATTTGGCTTTTCGCCATTCTTGCGTTGCACGGCGAACGGGCGGCCTGTCGAATTCCGCAACCCGCAGTTACCAGGCAAATTCGAATCCCTTGCTTATGCTGTGATGACCGTTCCGGGAAACAATCCGAGCGGTTTCCGAGATCCAATAAACTTTGTTCGCATGAATTCACAGCTTCCGATGGCAATCAAAGGGAACAATGACTATTTCTACGACCCGTCAAAGGATCCGGGGAAGTGGGAGTGCCGCATCATGGGGGACGGCGACCGAACTGTTTACCGAACGTTCAGTTTTGAGATCGCTTCAGACGGAAAGATCACTCCGCATCCAGAACAGAGAAGCGGCAACGTGAATTTAGCGGAAAACGAAACAATGGTCGAGATAGTGATTCCCGATGGCGGAAGCACCCTCGACCAACGTCTCTTGCCGCAGCCAGACGCCGGTTTCTTCTATGGAATTCCCTGGACGACACCTGAAGGAAAAGCGGCGGCGAAACGCGTGCCCACAAAGGGAAAGCCGTATCCGCTGCCTTAAAGTAGAAGATCGCCGCAGAAAAAGGGGAGAGAGAATGAAACTCTTAGTCACATCCACATTCGCGCTTACTTTATTGCTAACGGCAAACGTATTCGCCCAATTACCGGTCCGGATCCCGAAGATCACGGTACCGAAGGCTGAGAAGCCGAAAACATATGACACAACCGGCACGGAAGAGGAAAGCCTAGCCACCGGTCAAGCGCGTCCCGCTGAAACATCGACTGCGACAAAACCGCGTTCGGGCGGGCAGGGCTCATATAACCGACAATTTGTGATGGATGACGGCTTTACGTTCTTTGTTGCTGAAGCCGTCAAAGGCCGCAATCCAAGGAACACCGGTGACGTCGATGTGGGTTGGAGACTTAGTTCACATCTTCGTCTGATGGGGAGCTTCCCCGAAAATAGTGCCTTCCGAGTTGTAGTGAAAAAGGACGGAAAAGAGGTTGGCAATCAGATCTGCAAAGGCAATATTTACCGAAAGGACAAAGATATTCATCTTAGGAACGGGAAGTCGATTCCCCCAATTGATGATTTTCTTTCAGCAAAAGGCATTTGCAGCGAGCCCGCTAAACCATTCACGACGCTTGGTTGGCACGATGTTGACGTCTATTTGATCGACGGCAATACAGACAAGGAAAAACTCGCTCGTACATATAAGATCGATGTACATAAATTCGAACGAATGAGAGGCGCCAAAGGAGATGAGTATCCGGGAGTCGCCGAATATTACGTTCAACGCTATGCCGAAGCTTCTGTGGGAATAATGCACGCGGGAAGCGGGGTCTACAGACAGGTCGCTCCCGGAGCAGGGCTTTACGACACATTCGAACCGAACAGGGCCAACAATCTTTTCGTCTATATGCCGATCGTACCCGGCAAAAGACCTACGTCCAGAGAGTATCTTCGGTGTTCCGTTAACGATCAGAACATAAGGCTGACCCCGGATGGCATCAGCGCAAATTGGTCAAATGGACGGGGCGAATGGGCGCAGGCGGCTCACGGAAGTCGAGATTCCGTACGGTTCAATGAGACCATCACTTTCACATACATTACAGCAAAACTGCCATTAAGTGTTGGCAAAGTTTCCAACGCCACGAACGTTTCGGAGAATCCCGGCAAATGGGAATGCAAGATAATGGACAATGCCGAGGTCTACCGCATCTTTCGTTTCGAGGTCGGCTCCGATGGCGAGATCGTTCAACACCCCGAACAGAAGACCGGCAACATCAATCTTCTAGGCAAAACTTATCTGATAGAAGTAGAGATCCCGGCGGGCGGTTCGTCGATCGATGAACGTTCGATCCCGATGCCGACCGCGGGCATCTTTTACGGCATTCCGTGGTCGACGCCTGAAGGAAAGGCGGCTTCAGCGAGAGTGCCAACGAAGGGAACGCCGTATCCGACACTTCCAAAGTAACCACAAGCACACTACCCAGAGAAGACAAATGCGAAAATGATCAATAATAATAATATTCCGATCGTCTTAGCGATCCTATTGTTTGTCGCGCTAGGCTGTCTTGGCCCGAGTGCGAGCGACTCTGCTTGCACGGGAACTGTCAAATTAGGCACTTCGACATATGTTGGTAAAGCCAAAGATAAGAATCAGGCCGGGCTTAATGCGTGTAACAAGTATTGTCTGGAGACAGACGAAAAAGCCAAAGGAATGGTGCGTGACTGGCTGGCGTCAGATGCTGCGGCGGAGTTCGAACGCAAGTTAAAACGAAAACCAACGAAAGAAGATGCAGTCATCGAAGACAATTTAATCCTCGAGTACGTAACCGGCAACTGCGCGGTCCGGTGCAAGGCCGAAGCAAATAAAGGAAAACATGCACTCGAAACAAGCTGCGCCTAATAGCGCCAGAGCTTCGAAGTTTCTAAGAATGAAGGCGCGCAGGGGAAATATCGCACGCAAGGGCCTACTTTCGCTGTAGACGCTCTGTCCTCAGGCGAACAAATAGCGCGATAGAACAAAACCAAATTATGAATAAAACACCTAAACTGGATTCGATTACAACCTATTTACCCGTGATGGCACTGACAATGCTGCTGATGATCACGACGTCGGCCGAGATCGCGGGGCAGTCCGCGGGGCCAAAGGTCACGCCGCTGAAAATGCCGGCGGGAAGCAACTCGGGACAGATCGAGGGGGATATTAAGGCCGGCGGGACAATGGAGCTGCGTTGGGCTGAGCGAAGTTCCGTGGCCTGCTTCCCGGGCACGCGATTCGAGATGTTTAACGGCAATCATGTGCTTTATCGGGTCACGATGCCGGCGCGTTCGCGGCTGACGATCGGCCTGGTGCCAAAAAACGGAGCCGCGATCAATCTCTACGCTTTGCGGCAGGGTGCTGCCGAAACCGCGGCCCCGCCGAACATCACTTCGGCGATCTCCTGTGAGGCGAGTTATCCGATCTATGCAAACCTCCCAACGGGACGCACGGTCCGGAATGCCGATGACGGCAGCCGCAAGATCGAGTTCATCTCGGTCGGCTCGCCGTACAGCATCCTGATCGGCGTCGCGGGTGCAAAGGGCCTAAAGGAAGGAGGGTACACACTCGGGATCAAGATAGAAGGCCGTTAGCCAAACCAACCGCCCGCGGGCAGGTGGGCGGTTGCCGTCCGCCGGTCAAAACGGTAGCATCAAAATTTGACTCTTTTGACCGGCGGGCGGGTAGGTGACGGAAGAATTAAGGTCAGATGAAAAGCGCGAACAGAAGCGCACACGGCGAAAGCGCAGGCTTCGCATTGTGGGCGCGATCTTAACAGCGTTCGGCATCGGCCTTTTTCTTTATTTTGTATCCTCGGTCGGCGTCAGCGAGATCGCCGCCAACGTCGAGCGGTTCGGCTTCGTTGGATTTGCGGTCATACTCGTCATTTACTTCGCCCGCATATGCATTCGCGCCACGGCGTGGAAGATGTCGGTCTACGAACCCTACAGCTTGGGTGTCAAAGACACGATCCCCGCTGTGATCATCGGCGAATCGTTAAGCAGCATGATCCCGCTCGGGATCGTAGTGAGCGGGACGGCAAAGGCCGTCGCGGTCAAAAAGCACGTGCCGTTGGTGGTGGGCCTTTCGTCGGTGGCGACGGAAAACCTGTTCTACAGCATTACGACCAGCATCTTTCTGATCCTCGGCGCATTCACGTTCGTGAGGACGTTCGCACTTGACCCGGGCTGGGCACTCACGATCGACCTGTTGATCGTGGGGATAATTGCGGTCGTGGCGTTTCTGGTGATAATGATCGTTCGCCAGTGGCACTTTGCCAGTGAGATCTGTGAGCGGCTTTATCGAAATGGTTATTTTACCGGCATACTCGAGAACGGCCGCCTGCAGGTGCGGCTATTCGAGAATCTGATCTACGGCTTTTATCGGCAATTCCCCGGGCGGATCGTCCCGATCTTTCTACTGGAATTTCTATACCACGCATTGGGCGTACTGGAGGTCTTCTTTATCCTGTATCGGATAACGGACGGTGCCGCGGGCGCTCTCGCAGCTTTTTTGCTCGAATCCGTGAGTCGGCTGATCACGATCGTCTTTAAGCTGATCCCATTTTTGATCGGAGTGGATGAGGCGGGTGCGAGGTTTGTTTCGGAGACGCTTGCTCTCGGAGCGGCGGTCGGGGTCACTCTTGCGATCATTCGTAAAGGGCGTATTGTCTTCTGGGCCGGGGTGGGCTTGCTACTGATCGTTAAACGCGGCATCTCCCTTAAAAAGCTGCTTTCGGAACCGCGTGTGAGCTAAAAGGGCCAAAACACCGGGACCAGCACCATCGAAATCGCGAAGACGATCACGGTCAAGATCGTTCCTATCTTTAAGAAATCCCAAAAACGGTAGCGGCCCGGTGTGTATACCATCACGCACGCGGGCTCGAGCGGGGTCATAAACGAGAATGACGCCGCGAAGGTCACGGCGACGATAAACGTACGCGGATTAACGCCCATCGCCACCGCGGTCTTAAAGGCGACCGGCAGCACGACCAGGGCGGCGGCCTGGTTCGACATCGGCTGGGTCAGAATGACGGTCAGAGCAAAAAAGCCGGCCAGCACGGCAAGCTCGCCGTACCCGCCGAACCAAGACTGTATGCCTTGAGCAAGAAACAAGTCGGCCCCCGTCTTTTCCATGGCGACGCCAAAGCTCATCATGCAAGCGATGAGCACGAGGATACGAAAATCGATCATCGTGTACATCTCTGCATAACGGACGGTTTTGGTCGCGAGCAGCAGCAGCACGCCGGCGATCACCGCCAGGGCCAGAGGTATCGAAATGCCGGTCACCAGATATGACACCGATAGCCCGAGGAAGAGCAAAAAGGCGGCGATCGCCCATTTGCGCTTTTCGAGCCGCATGCTTTTTTCCGATACGTCCTCAAGCAATAAGATCTGGCCGTCGACCACCATCGGCTCGATGCGGTTGCGCGAACCTTGAACAAGCAGCACGTCGCCGAACTTGAGCATTACGTCGCTGAGCTTATTGATGAACGTTTCCCCGTGGCGATTCACGGCAAGCACCGTAAGGTCATAGGTCTGCTTGAAACGAAGCGTCTTGAGCGATTGCCCCACGAGCGAGGAGTCGCGCATCACCATCACTTCGAACAGTTCGATGTCGGCGTATTCCAGTATGCGGTCGTTTAACTTAAAGTCCGGCCGCAGCTCGAGGCCCGCTTCCTCTTTTACGCGGAGCAGGTCGGGAATCTTGCCTTCGACGATCAATACGTCGCCCTTTCGCAGCTTTTCGAGCGGCCCGGGTGCAATGCGGGTTTCCTTGCCGTTTATGACGCTGAGGACGTTGAGGTCGAGTTCGGACTTGATCCGCGATTCGGCAAGCGTTTTGCCGACGAGGCGCGAATTCGGGAGCACGACAAGCTCCGAGATGTATTCGCGGATGCTATATTGCTCCGTGAGCGATTCGCCCCCTCCGATCGCGGGGAGCATTTTCCGGCCCCAGAGGAGCATGTAGATTATGCCGGCTGCGACCATGATGATACCGACGGGCGTCAGCTCGAACATTGTAAGCGCCGGCTCACCGTAACGCTGGATCGTACCGCTAACCGCGAGATTGGTCGAGGTGCCGATGAGCGTACAGGAGCCGCCGAGGATCGCCCCGAAAGCAAGCGGCATCAGCAGCTTTGAGGGCGGTATCTTTGCCCTGGCGGCAAGGCCGATAACGACGGGGAGGAACATCGCCGTAGTGGTGGTGTTCTTCAGCACGGATGCCGAGAGCGCCGCCGTGGCCATGATCAGCGCCGTTAGAACGAATTCATTGTTCCCGGCGGCGCGATGCATCCGTCGTCCGATCAGGTCGACCAAGCCCGTTTTTATTAGTCCGCCGACGAGGATAAAAAGCCCGGCAATGGTAATGATGATATCGTTACCGAAACCGGCGACCGCCTCTTGCATTGTCAGAACCTGGGTCGCGACCAGGGCGGCGACAAGCAGAATGCCTACCACGTCCACCGGAAACTTTTCGGTGGCAAAGAGTATGATCGCGACGACCAACAGGCCTAGTGTCAGTGTGATAGGCGTCATTTAGTGTGCAAAGAATACCGAAAATCCCCGAGTTTTGAAAGACGATCTCGGTGTCCGGCGTGGGACGCCCGATATGGACATTTCGCGGGCAAGCGGTGATAATTCTCGCGATATCTCTCAGGCTCGCAGCGGCCGTCGGGCTTTTTGTTATTCATGCCAGATTTGAGCAGCGACAAATTTCGATTTGCAGGCTTTCGATTGGACGCATCGGAGCGTCTGTTGTTCGACGGCGAACGGCCGGTCGCGCTAGCGCCAAAGGTCTTCGATACACTGCTGATGCTCGTCCGAAATGCAGGGCGTGTCGTGGGCAAAGATAAGATGCTCGACGAGATCTGGGAAGGGGCCTTTGTCGAGGAAAACAACCTCGCACAGAATATTTCGCTGCTACGCCGCGTTCTCGGCGAAACGAAAGAGAATAAGCTGATCGAAACGGTCCCCAAGTTCGGGTACCGGTTTATTGCCCCGGTCGAAACGGACCAGCCGGACGGTCCGGTCGTCGAGAAGGTGGTCGCCCGTTTCCGTTTCGGGGACGACCGTGAATCGGCGCTCGAGGACGCCATGAGCCGCGGTACCGTACCCGTAGTACTTTCGCCGCCCGGTGAGGTGCGGCGGCCCGAGACACGATACGTCACAAGCGGCGATGCGAATATCGCTTATCAAGTGGTGGGCGAGGGTCCGATCGACATCGTCTTTGTGATGGGGTGGGTCTCGCACCTGGAGTATTTCTGGGCCGAGCCGCGGTTTGCCGCATTTCTCGAGCGCCTTGCTTCTTTTTCGCGACTGATCCTTTTTGACAAACGCGGCACGGGGCTTTCGGACCGCGTACCGCTCGATAAACTCCCGACGCTTGAGCAGCGTATGGAGGACCTGCACGCCGTGATGGATGTTGTCGGTTCAGAACGCGCCGTCCTGGTGGGCGTTTCCGAGGGCGGCCCGATGTGCTCACTTTTTGCGGCGACCTATCCTGAGCGGACCTCGGCGCTGGTGATGATCGGCACATACGCAAAACGCGTTCGCGATGATGATTACCCGTGGGCACCTACCGCCGAGCAGCGAGATGCTTTTTTTGAGCTGATGCAGCGCGAGTGGGGAACCGCGGTGGGTATCGAGGAGCGGGCACCGTCGCTCGCGAATGATCCTGAGTTTCGCGAATGGTGGGCGACGTATTTGAGGATGGGTGCGAGCCCGGGGGCGGCGGTCGCATTGACGCGGATGAACGCAGAGATCGACGTGCGGAGCATCTTGCCATCGATACGCGTGCCGACTTTGGTGATCCACCGTACGGGCGATATGTGTCTGCGGGTGGAAGAGGGCCGATATGTCGCGTCGCGTATAACGGGTGCGAAATTCGTGGAATTGCCGGGCATCGATCACCTGCCTTTCGTGGGCGATCAGAGATCGATCTTGGACGAGATCGAGCGGTTCGTAGCGGAATCCGCAACGCTTGAGACGCATGACCGCGTACTCGCAACGGTGATGAACATTCGGATGGTCGATCCGGAGGCCGAGGCACGCCGGGGAAGGCGCGATGTGACGGCGCTGCTCGACCGTGCGCGGAGTTTCGTCCGGCGACAATTCCGTATCTATAGAGGGCGCGAGGTGGCATACAGGAACGGCGGGGTGCTTGCGACATTTGACGGACCTGCGCGAGCCATTCGCTGCGCGGCGGCGATCGCAAATGCTGCCGGCTCGCTCGGCATCGAGTTTAAGTCGGGCATTCATACGGGCGAATGCGACGTCGTCGACGGCGAATACAGCGGATTTGCCGTGGAGCTGGCCGAGAAGATCGGGGATACCGCGCCGTCGGGCAGTATACTTGCCTCACGCACCGTGAAGGACCTGGTCGCGGGCTCCGGGCTGCAATTTCTGCCCGCGGGCAAACATTCGTTTGAAGGGGTCGAGGGGGAATGGGAACTGTATAAAGTAAATATTTGAAACCGTTATGAAAAAGCTATTTCTATCGCTAGTCGTTTTTGTATTGTTCGGTTCGTTAGCTCTCGGCCAGACGCTCGAGCAGCGCCTAGCTGAGGTCGATGCCTATGCCCAGCGTGTAATTCGGGATCAGGGGGGTGTGGGGATGGCGATCGCGATCGTTAAGGACGGCCGGGTCGCATTTGAAAACGGTTACGGCACGCGCGAGCTTGGCAAAAATTCGCCCGTTGATGAGGACACTGTCTTTGCGATCGCGTCGAACTCAAAGGCGTTTACGACGGCCTCGCTTGCGATCCTCGTCGATGAAGGCAAGATCAAGTGGGATGACCCGGTGAAGAAATACCTACCCGAATTTGAAATGTACGACCCGTGGGTGACCGATCAATTGCAGATCCGCGACCTGGTCACGCACCGAGTTGGGCTCGATACTTTCAGCGGCGACCTGTTGTGGTATGAGACAACGTATTCGGGTGATGAGATCTTGCGCCGGTTGCGTCATCTGAAACCGGTGTCGAGCTTCCGCAGCCGATACGGATATCAGAACCTCATGTTCATCGCGGCGGGCAAAGTGATCGAAAATGTATCCGGCAAGACGTGGTGCGATTTCGTGACCGAGCGAATTCTTCGCCCGCTGGAAATGAACCGAACAACGTGTTCGACGCGCAACCTGCCGGACAATGCCGCCCTTCCGCATAACGAATCAGGCGGAACTCTGCGGACTTTGCACCGGGGGAACGTTGACGGTGCCGATGCGGCGGCGGGCCTGAACTCATCGGTCAGCGACCTGAGCAAATGGATCCGGCTGCAGCTCGGCCGCGGGACCTATAACGGCAAGCAGATCTTTTCGCGCGAGCGGTCGTGGGAGATGTGGCAGCCCTACCTCGCTCGGCAGATCTCTGAACAATTCAGCCGCGACAACCCGACGCGGAACTTCAGCGGCGTCGGGATGGGGTGGTTCGTCTACGATCTTCAGGGACGGAAGGTGATCGACCACAGCGGCGGGCTCGACGGGATGCTCTCATATACTGTGCTGGTACCGGGCGAGGACCTCGGTTTTGTTGTCCTCACCAATAGTGAATCACCGGCGTTTTCGATAATGATGCAGAAGATCCGCGACATCTTTCTCGGAGCGCCCGAGCGGGATTACAACGCGCTCGCGCTTGCAAACCGAAAGGCCGCAGCAGAACGCTCGGCGAAGCAAAGGGCGGAAGAAGACGCGAATAGGGTATCCGGTACGCGGCCGTCGCTGGCCTTGTCGGCATATGCCGGGACCTATCGCGACGTGCTCTACGGCGACATCACGGTTACTGAGGAGAACGGGCGGCTGGTCATGCGGTTCGGAGCGTCGCCGAACTTTGTTGCCGACCTCGAGCATTGGCACTATGACACATTTGAGATCAAATGGCGGCCGTCGGTCGCTTACAACTTCCCGCGGGGATTCGTGATATTCAAAATCGGCAAAAACGCCGAGGTTGCCGAGATGACCATCGATCAGCCGAACAATGATTTTTGGTTCTATGAACTTGAGCCGAGGCGGGTGAAATAAGGCAATCGGCCCGTGAAACTCGACAACAGGGCCGATGTTGTGTGAAAATCCTTTTTCGTCCAATATTCGATTTACGATAGAAGAAAACAGGAGTTTTTTCGTTTAATGTCAGAAGAAGCAGTGAAGGCCGCGGAATCGG
>JAEWBM010000061.1 GCA_023391155.1 Acidobacteriota bacterium | reverse complement strand
TCAGGATCTTGGAACCCAAGAGCCCCCCGCCGAGGGTCCTAAGCCCATGATCATAGATCCGCTCACGGGGCAGCCCGTCGCGGCCCCCAAGCGGCGACGCAACAAACAGTGCGACAACCATCCCAACCGCGAGCCAAAGCCCGTAACTGGTTATGGGAAAATCGCCGATCTTAAATAATTCTGGATACATACGACACTGGGCCTACTCCGTCTCACCGCTGACCGCCGGCTTCGTGTTCCCTGCGTCCGCCCTCTTGACTAGGATCATATCCAGGATCAGCAATCCGGCGCCTGCGACGATCGCCATGTCCGCAACATTAAAGGTCGGGTAGTGCCATGAACCGAACTGGACATCAATAAAATCGACGACAAAGCCAAGCCGTACCCGGTCCGTGACGTTGCCGATGATCCCGGCGAGGAGCAAGGCAAGTGCGCCTAGGATCCGGTCATCGGACCGCGGCATTTTCCAAAAGAAGTAGAGCACCAAGGTGCCCGCGATCATCGCCACGGCCGACAGCCCCCAGCGTCCGGCATCGCCATGATCGTTAAGCATCGAAAATGCGACACCCGTGTTGGTCGCGTATGCGAAGTTCAGAAAACCGGGAATCACCTCGATATCGCCGTCGAACCGCAGCCGCCGCACGGCCCACGCCTTCGTGGTCTGGTCGATAAGAAATACCCCGCCCGTTATGGCGAGGTACCCCAGCTTCCACAAAATATCTTTTTTATTCACTGATGCCTCAGTGGGAAAACAAATATCAGATGTCTCCGCCGCCCGGCGATTTGCCTATTCCGTATATGGGAAGATCGCTTTCGGCGCCTTATGGTCGCGCCACCAGGTCGCGTAGCATACATCCGTACAGCCGATCGCCACTGTCACGACACGCCATTTGCCGCTCGTCTTTCTCAGCAGCCCGAAAAAGTTGTTGTCGTAGAAATCCTCTTCGCCTTCGAAGACCGTGCCTCTCAGGTCCGGTGCCTCGCCGGCCGGGGTTTGCGGCGTACCGCTGACGAACGCCCAAGTGCCCTGAACATTAAAATTATCGATAACGAAAACGATCTTCTGTTTGAAATCCTTTTCGACGGGAACGCGCAACGTATCTAATATCGCCGAGCGTTCTTTTGTCCCTTTTTCAGGCGTATAAACCCTCTGCGCCGCACCCTCGGCGGCAAATGCAAGCACCACAAACGCGGCAAAGATCCATATCTTCTTGTTCATCGTCTCTCCGAAAAATTACGCCGTCGCCGAGCGTTCGATCTCGCTCAGCGCATCGACACAGCGTTCACATACCGTGGGATACTTTTCAAATTCTCCGACCCTGATCGAATAGTTCCAGCACCGCTCGCATTTCTCGCCGTCGGCCGGTTCGATCTTGACGCTAAAGCCCTCGCCCTCGTGCACCTCGACCTGCGAAACAATAAAGATGTACCTCAGATCGGTAAAGTACCCAAGCAGGAACCGCGTCATCTCTTTGTCAGCCGTGAGCACCACCTTTGCCGCCAGCGACGACCCGATCGCCTTTTCGTTCCGCGCTTCCTCGAGCGCTTTCAGCACATCGTCCCGGATCGCAAAAAGCCTCTCCCATCTGCCCAGCAGCTCCGGATCGGCGGCCTCCGCAGCTTCAGGAAACTCGGCCATGTGCACCGATTCCTCGATCCGATTCGGTATGCTCTCCCAGGCCTCATCCGCGGTAAAGGCAAGCAGCGGCGCCATCAGCCGGCAAAGAGAATCGGCCAGCCGAAACAATGCAGTTTGCGCCGAACGCCGCTCCAGCGATCGCGGAGCAAAGATGTAGAGCCGGTCCTTGATGATGTCAAAGTAACGGGCCGAAAGGGTCACCGTGCAGAAGTTGTAAAGTGCCCCGTACGCCGCCTGAAAATCATAAGCCTCATAGCTCCGCAGCACCTTCGCCGTTAGCACGTCCAGGCTCGCTAAGGCCCACCGGTCGATCTCGAGCATCTCGCCGTCGGCCACCTCATCACGCACCGGGTCAAACCCGTGCAGATTGCCGAGCGCATATCTCAGCGTGTTGCGAAACTTGCGGTAGGCATCGACCACCCGCGACAGGATCTCGTCCGAGCAGCGGACGTCCTCCGTGTAATCGACCGCCGCAGCCCACAGCCGCAGCACCTCGGCGCCTGACTTATCGATGATCTCCTGCGGGGCCGTTACGTTGCCGAGCGATTTGCTCTGCTTCTTACCCTCGCCGTCCACCACCCAGCCGTGTGTGATGATCTGCCGGTACGGGGCAATGTCGTGAGCCGCCATGCCGCACATCAGGCTCGAATTGAACCAGCCGCGATACTGATCACCGCCCTCAAGATAAACGTCCGCGGGGAACCGCAGCGTGTCTCCGCGAGTTTCAAGCACCGCGATACAGCTCGAGCCCGAATCGAACCATACGTCGAGAATGTCGGTCTCTTTTCTGAAATCACTGCCCTCGCATTTCGGGCATTTAAAGCCCTCGGGCAGCAGCTCGCTTTCGGGCCTCGCGTACCATGCGTCGGCCGTTTCGCGTGCAAAGATGTCGGCAACGTGATCGACCACTTTGGGATCGGCAATGGTCTCATCGCACGCCTGACAGTAGAAGACCGGGATCGGAACTCCCCAAAACCGCTGGCGCGAAACGCACCAATCGGGCCGACCCTTGAACATATTCCGCATCCGGTCCTGGCCCCACGCGGGGTGCCATTTCACCCCGCCGATCTGTTCCAGAGCGTTCTCGCGGAGCGAAATCTCTTGCCCCGTCGAGGCTTTTTCGTCCATCGAAATGAACCACTGCGGCGTCGCCCGAAAGACCACCGGGTTTTTGCAGCGCCAGCAATGCGGGTAGCGGTGGCGGTAATGCTCCGAATGAAGCAACATCCCGTTCTTGCGCAAATATTCGACGATCTTCGGGTTAGCCTCAAAGATATTCATCCCGCCCCAGTGCTCGACCTCGCCCTGAAAGCGCCCGGCGCTGTCCACGGGGTTATAGACCTCGAGCCCGTACTCCTTTCCGATATGAAAGTCATCCGCGCCGTGCCCCGGTGCCGTGTGAACGAGTCCCGTCCCGGCCTTTGTCGTGTTCTTACTCTCGAAACGCACGTCCAGCTCGACCTCGGCGTCTGCCTCGCCCAGCGTTACGTGCTCGCCGTTCATAATCAGCGATGTACGGTCGAGCCATGCGTGGCGAGCCTCCATCCGGTCGAGCTTGGAGCCCTTGAACCGTGCCAGCTCTTTCCATCTCCGGATCTCACAGGTTTCCGCAAACGGCCCGGTCAGCTCAGCCGCAACGATGTAAACCTCGTCGCCCGCCTCGACCGCCGCGTAATCAAGATCAGGATGCACCGCGATCCCCATGTTTGCCGGCAGCGTCCACGGCGTCGTCGTCCAGATAACGAGGAAGACTTTCTTGCCCGCTAGTGCCCCGTCGATCTCGGCCGGATCGGTCACGAGCGGGAACTTTACATAAACCGAGGGCGACGTGTGCTCTTTATACTCAACCTCGGCCTCGGCAAGCGCCGTCTGGTCGTGTATGCACCAATAGACCGGCCGCAATCCTTTATATACGTAACCGCGTTCTAGGAACTTGCCGAAAAGCCGAGCCGTCGTCGATTCGTACTCGTGCGACATCGTCAGGTACGGAGTTTCCCATTCGCCGAGGATCCCGAGGCGTTGAAAGTCGCGGGTCTGATTATTCATCGCCGTTGAGGCGTGCTCGCGGCAAATGCGTCGAAATGTCGCAACCGGCAGATCGGCCTTGTTCTTACCCTTTTCGGCAAGCTTCTTCTCTACCAGGGTCTCGATCGGGAGTCCGTGACAGTCGTAACCCGGCACATAAGGCGCGTCATAGCCCATCATCGAACGGGTCTTGACAACGAAATCCTTCAGTATCTTGTTCAGCGCCGTGCCGATGTGAATGTCGGCGTTCGCATACGGCGGACCGTCATGCAGGATGAACTTATCACGGCCGCGGCGTGCTTGGGCGATCTTTTCGTAAAGCCCCTCTTCCTTCCATTTCTTCAGCCGCGCCGGCTCGCTCTGCGACAGATTCGCCTTCTGCGAAAAATCCGTTTTTGGCAGGTTGACTGTTTTCTTAAGGTCCAACGTCTCGGTCATAAACTCTTTTCGGGAAAAGCAAATATTAGCATTTATCGGCAAGTATCCGCACTTAAGGGTGGATGTGCAGAGGGAATGCAGTCGTTTGGGGCAGCCGATACGTGCTTATTCCGGTGATTTGGACTGAACTCTTCGAAGCAGGATGGTCTGTGTCCCTTCGCTCATATCCTCGACGATCGGGACGAACTTTCCGGTAAGACGCAACTCATCCCCTGTCACCCTAACTTTATAGGTACTCGGGCGATGAAGCGGGAAAATGTAGGGCGAGAGGTTAGCCCTGAGGATAAGCCGGCCGTCGGTAAGTGTGTATTCGCCGCCAAAGGCTTCGAACTGAAACTCCTCGTCTTCCGGGTCGCGCGCCGCTTTTTCAACGATCTGCGAAAAACGACCGTCCAAGAATTGCCATTGGCCTTTATATTCGGGGGCCGCCCGAAGTATGAAATCAGGCTCGGGCTTCGTGTAAACCCGCTCGATCATTATCAACTCCCAGACTCCGGTGATCTCATCCGCGGTGCAGATCTGCCGGCGGTCTGGGATTTTTGGAGCAGGTAGAACTTGGGCGAGCGTGCACCCGGCGGATAGCAACGATAACAGGGCGAAGATTATTAGTGATCTCATACACGTTCTCAGAGCGGAATCTGCTATTGTCACGTGTAATCCGTCGAAAAGTTCCTCTCCGGCTTTAATTGTCCGTTAACCGTTCACTCTTCCTCGACGGTTACCAAGAGCGGGTATTCCCTCGCCCGCGCAAGGTTCATCGCTTTCTGCGATTTCATATATGCGATGTCGTGGGGGTAGATGCCGGCGATGCCTACGCCCTCATGGTGGACCTTGAGCATTACGGCAAATGCCTCTGTTTCGGAGCGCTTAAAGACGTATTGCAGCACAAAAACGACGAACTCCATCGTCGTAAAGTCGTCATTGTGCAGCAGGACCTTGTACATCTTCGGCTTTTCAAGCCGCGTTTTGGTCTCCGGCAGCAGGTCTGCGGTGTCGTGATCTGGAAACTCAGGCATACCTTGGGCTATGGTCAAGAGATTAGCATAACGCCGCAGGTACACGTTTATCCATCCACGCCGAGGCGCCAAAAAAGTCTGGACGTAACAGTTTTTTTCTGTTACCTTTCCCGAGAGCACTGTTTACTAAGTATTCAATCCGCCTCTCCCCTAAGGAATTCTGAAAGAAATTTCCTATTAGTGATTTATAGGCGCAATCCACAATGAAAAAAGCCTCTCAGCTGACAAAACAAAGGTCTGCCTCGACGCCGGTCTATCCGGGGAGTGCCGACCTGCCTGCAAATCACCGGCGGCATATTTCGGATGAGGCTCTTGACCTGATATTTTCCGATGTCGGACAAAAGCTCCGCGAGGGGCAATCGAGCGAGGCTGAAAAGACACTCACCGAGGTCCTTGAGGAATACACCCACAACGACGACCGGCTGGCAAATCTAAAGCGGCTGCTCTCATTCACACGCGAAACGCTTGGGCGGTATAAGGAATCGCTCGACGCCATCCGCCATTATGAGGATGAGGACGTGCTGAGCCGTCTTTCCCTCGAGACCCAGGTGCGGGTTTCGACCCAGCTCGCCATCGCCTACAACAACCTTGGCGACCACCCAAAGGCGGTCACTCTGCTCAAGGAAACGCTTGAAAAGGCAAAGGCGAACGAGTTTCACCATCTGCTCGGCAGCATCGACATCGGGCTCGCCCGCGTTTACCGCAAGCTCAACGAGTGCCCCATTTGCCGCGATCACGCCGAGCGGGCACTGAACCATCTTCGTGATATGGGCGACTGGCTGGGAATGGCCGAGGCATATCGTGAGATCGCGCTCTCATATCATCAGGAGGGAAATAGCGAAAAGTCGCTCGAATATTTCGACCTTGGCATTCAGATCATCGGCGAACGCTCCGCGCCCTTCATGCTCGGCAAGCTCTACACCGATATGTCGGGGGCTTACTGGTTCCTGCGCCGGCCGCAGGACGGTATCGAATGCCTTGAGAAATCGATCCGCTTTTTCGAAAAGACCGAGCACGTCCTAAACTCCGTCATCGCCTATAACAACCTCGGCATCAATCTGCTCCTTATCGGCGAGTGGCCACGCGCCGAAGAAATGATCAAGCGTGCGCTCGATCTTGCGATACAAACCAACCACGTGCACATCGCCGGAATTCTCGACAGCCTCGGCGAGTTAAAGATCCTCCGCGGCGATTTTGTCGAGGCCCGCAACTATCTCAAACAAGCTGTCAATCTCGCCCGCGAGCGTAAACGCGAGTGGTATGAGGCACAGGCGATGCGAAACCTTGCACGCTGTCAACTGGCCGAGGGAAATTTTGCAGAGGCGGCAAAAACGGCGCGGCAGACGATCGAGCTCGGCGGCCGCATCGGCGATAAGCATTACGTCAACATGGCGGGGCTCGTCCTCGCCGAAAGCTGTCTGCGTCAGGGCAGCACCACCGAGGCGGAAAACGCACTCGAGATGATCGAGGAAAACGATCCTAACGCGGACTTTTTTGTTCTCGGCAACATTCAGCGGATCCGCGGCCTGTTGGCGATCGAGGCCGGCGACGCCGAACTCGGCGTTCATCATTTCAACCGGAGCTTGACGATCTTTGAGGCGGCCGAGGATGTTTACCACGCGGCTTTAGCGCACCTTCTGTTGGGCCGACATTTGCCGCAAGCCCAGGCGCGCCGGGCCGTGACGCACCTTACCGGTGCCGCGGAGGTTTTTGCCAAGCTCGGGCTTACGGACCTCAAGAACGAATCAGAAAAGCTTATCGGCGAGCGCAAGGCAAAGGCAGAGGAACCGGGCCCCGCCGGTAAGGAACGGGCGAACTCGGTCGTCTCGCAGCTCTTGATGGTCCGCTTGGCCGAGGCGACCGCCTCCCGCGAACTGCTGCTGCGCGAACTGATCGCCGTGCTCCAGCAGGAAAGCCAGGCGAAACGAATGATCATAGCCGAGCCCGACGACAATAAGCGTTGGTCGCCGTTTATTACGCACGGATACTCCACCGCAGACAGCGGCGAACTGGTACGAAAATATCAGGCGGCGGATGAAAAGGGCGATGCAAAAGCGTATGCCCGGGCCCGCAACGTTACGGTTTTTCCGATCAAGCCGTCCAATGCGAAGCCCGCTCTGCTGTTCATCCACCCGGTCACGGGCGCATTGCTCAGCGACGACAGCCCGCTGCAGCCGCTCTTAAGAGTGGTCGAGTTGGGAATGGACGTGATAGCGCTCCGCGAACGTGACAAGTCGACACCGGTCGAATCCGACGCGAGCCCCTATACATCGAGCAGCTTGATGCCGGGGTTCATCCATTCGTCGCCTGCGATGACGGCCCTGGTCGAGGAGGTCTATAAGATACGCTCTTCTGACGTAACCGTGCTGGTCACGGGTGAATCGGGCACTGGTAAGGAACTCGTCTCCCGTGCGATCCACAAGCTATCGAACCGAAAGGACAAGGTTTTCGTCCCGTTCAACTGCACGGCGGTTCCCAAAGAGTTGGCCGAGGGGCACCTTTTCGGTTACAAGAAAGGCGCGTTTACCGGAGCGGTCTCAGATTCGCCGGGTATGATCCGCGCGGCTGACGGCGGAACTCTATTCCTGGACGAGGTCGGCGACCTCCCGCTCGACGTTCAGCCCAAGCTTCTCAGATTTTTGCAGGAGGGCGAGGTCCAGCCGGTCGGCGAAAAGCGTCCGGTCAAGGTAGATGTGCGCGTGATCGCCGCGACCAACATGCCGCTCGAAGAGCGAGTTGCCGACGGCACCTTCCGCGAAGATCTTTTCTACCGCCTCAACGTTATTCGGCTCCGCGTCCCCCCACTTCGCGAAAGGCGGTCTGAGATACCGCCGATGGTCAACTATTACATCAACCATTACTCATCGCGGTTCAACAAGCACGAGATCACCTTCACACCGCAGACGATCGACCTTCTTATGGTCTGCGACTGGGACGGCAACGTCCGTCAGCTCTGCAATGAGATACAGCGGATAATCGCCCGCGCCGTCGACGGCGAGGTCGTCACCCCCGACCATCTCTCGCCCGAGCTTAAGCGCGCGGCCCGCCCGCTCACACCCTTTGCAGACGATCCCGCTTCGCGGCCGATCGCCACCTTTGACCAGCCCGTTTCGCCTTTCGTGAATATTTCGGACGGCGGCACGCTCGAATCAGCCGTTGCCGAACTCGAGATGCAGATGATCCGGTCGGCGTTGACTCGGCATAACTGGAATATCTCGCGGGTCGCGAGCGAACTCGGCGTCACTCGCCGCGGCCTGTACCTGAAACTCTCACGCTACGGCATCGAAAAGGCCGCCTGAGAAGATGAGACACGATGAGTCGCATCGAATAGAACGGATCGGCTGGCTCCGAGCGTCCGTGCTCGGTGCAAATGACGGGATCGTCTCGACGACAAGCCTCGTGCTGGGGGTAATTGCAGCGGGCGCCGGTAAACAAGCGGTATTGGTAGCGGGCGTTGCCGGCCTTGTCGCGGGCGCGATGTCAATGGCGGCGGGCGAATATGTTTCGGTCAGCTCACAATCAGACACGGAAGAGGCCGACCTCAAACGGGAACGCCTGGAGCTGAAACACCAGCCAAAGGCCGAACGCGCCGAACTTGCGAACATTTATGTTCAACGCGGTCTTGAGCCGGCCCTGGCCGTCGAGGTAGCCAAACAACTGATGGCGCGCGACGCTTTGGGCGCACACGCCCGGGACGAACTCGAGATCTCGGCCGCGCAGCGTGCAGATCCCCTTCAGGCGGCCTGGGCCTCAGCGGGCTCATTTGCGGCGGGAGCCGCCCTCCCGTTGATAGTTGCCTATCTTGTGCCGATCGAATTTTCGACATGGGCATTATCGCTCACATCGCTGTTCTTTCTTGCTGTTCTCGGAATAGCTGCCGCCCGGGCCGGGGGAGCACCGGTCTTAAAGGGCGCTCTGCGCGTGACCTTCTGGGGAGCGTTCGCAATGGCGATCACTTACGGCGTGGGGGCACTGTTCGGTACGGTCGTATGACCTGGCCGGAGAGGAAACGATCGGCGAACTCCCGTGAAACTTAACCCGCGATCGCTCGAAGCTCTGCGAGGACGCGGGGAAGTAGTTCGAGAACCTGATCGATCTCATCCGCTGTATTAAGACGCCCAAGCGAAAACCGTATCGCTCCCATTGCCCTTTCATAGGGAACGTTCATCGCCTCTAGCACGGCAGAGGCTTTGTGCGACTCTGAGTTGCAGGCCGATCCCGTTGAAACACAGATCCCCGCGTCGTCCAGCAACGCCAGCAAAGCCTCGCCATTCGTATTCGCAAAGGATAAATTTGCCGTATTCGGCAGCCGCACCGCCTCGTCCGACGGCCCGTTAAGATACGTTTCAGCGATCTCGCTGAGAATCGCCGCCTCCAGCTTCTGTCTCAGTGCCCGGACCCGCTCCATCGGCTCAAGATCGCTAACCAGTCCTGCAGCAGCCCCCATCCCGACGATCTGATGGACGGCTTCCGTTCCGGCCCGCCGGCCGAATTCCTGTTCTCCCCCGACCGAAAACGGCGCGAGAGAGACGCCCTTTTTTGTATAAAGAGCCCCGACCCCCTTTGGCCCGTGAAACTTATGCGCCGAGATCGAGAAAAGGTCGATCGCGGTTCCCTTAAGGTCTACCTTGACTTTACCCGCGGCATTTACACCGTCGACATGCATTAACGCATTTGACCGGCTTTTCACAATTCCGGCGATCTCGGCGACCGGAAAGACCGCACCGGTCTCATTATTCGCCATCATCACGGAAACTACCGCGGTCCTTTCGTTAAGTGCGTCGCTGATCTGATCGATGTCCGGCAGTCCGCTGCTGTCCACGTCTATCCAATGCACTGCCCTTCCGGCCCGTTCAAGCTCCTCGCAAAGCTTCCGCACTGCCTCATGCTCGACCCGAGTCGTTACGATCTCTCCGCCTTCGCGAGCCGCAAGTGCACCCCTGATCGCCCAGTTATCACTTTCCGTACCGCACGAGGTGAAAACGATCTCGCCGGGGTCTTCGGCACCGAGAAGCTCAGCGGTCGACGCCCGAGCCTCTTCCACCGCAAGGCGGGCCTCGCGTCCCGCGCGGTGCGATGACGACGGGTTTCCGAATATCGACGTAAGGTAGGGCTCCATCGCCGCGAACACCTCGGGCGCCACGGGGGTCGTCGCATTATTGTCTAAATAGATCATCGCTCTCGGGCCTCAACAATTTACCATTTCGTTTTTACCAATTACAATTAGTTCATCGTGGCAGCATCCCTAAAGATCACACAGCCGAACGGCGAGAGTTGGGAGGTCGGGCTTGAACCGGGCCAAACGCTCACTATCGGCCGTGCAAAGGACAACGACATCATCCTCAACGATCGTCGTGTCTCGCGAAAGCACGCGCGAATCACCAGGGATAACGGCGGATTCATGATCGTCGATGGATATCTCGAGAATGGCGAGCTTATCCGCAGCGTGAATCATGTGTTCGTTAACGGCTCGCCGATGCTTGAGAAGACGCTCTCGCGTGGCGACACGATCGTCATCGGCGAAAGCAAGCTGGAGTTTGTCGAAGAGCTGCCCGCTCCGCCGGTCGATCCCGTCCGCACGGTGACGCCCTCGGTTGCCGGTTCGGTTTCGCGTACAGCAACGACCGCGGCGTCAGAGGCGACGCTCGCCGAGGCTCCGTCGCCGGTCGATTACGATGACAAACCGCTCGGTCAGACCCAGTTGTTAATTTCGGCAAACGAGATCATCGGACGCCAATCGCACCTGTCGGTCGATACGGGTGTTGCCACGCCGGAGGAGCTGAACGACCTCCGTCGAAAGGCCAAGGTGCTCGAATTGCTCTATGAGATGAGCAAATCGTTGGGCACCGTCTTTGATCTCAAAGAGATATTCAATAAGGCGACCGATCTCATTTTCCGCGGCACGCCCGCCGATCGCGTCGTCGCTCTCATCGCCGATGAAACCCTTGATGGGCGCATTCTCGATTTCAGCCTCAACCCCGTCGGCGTCTGCACGCGGAACGAGAACATCGAAAAGATGACCGAGCGGATGACCATCAGCCGCACCATCACGCAAAAGGTTATGCGTGAAAAGGTCGCTCTGCTTTCACAGGACGCGAAGACCGACGCACAGTTTTCCGGGGCCGAGTCGATCGTCTCACAAGGCGTGCGTTCTACTATCTGTGCCCCGCTGATCACCGAATCTCAGGTGCACGGCGTCCTCTATGCAGACCGGTTGGACCCTTTCGCTTCTTTTACTTCGGACGATCTTGAATTGATCAGCGCCGTCGCAGCTCAAACCGCCGTCACCGTGGAAACCGTAAAGGCGCATAAGCGGCTTGCCCGCGAAGAGGTCGCCCGGGCAAATTACAGCCGTTTCATGCCTGAGTACGTCGTAAAGCAGCTGCTCGACAACCCCGCATCTTTTCGCCTCGGCGGCGTCAATCAAACCATCACGGTGCTGTTTGCCGACATCCGCGGCTTTACGGCGCTTAGCGAAAAAGAGAATCCGGAAAAGGTCGTCGGTCTGCTCAATCGATACTTCTCGGCGATGTCCGAGATCATCTTTGCTCATGGCGGCACGCTCGACAAATATATCGGCGACGGCCTGATGGCCCTGTTCGGTGCACCGACGGCGTCTGAGGAAGATGCCCTGAATGCCGTCAAGGCTGCTGTCACGATGCAAAAACGCATCGCATCGCTAAACGACGAGCTTAGGGCCGAAGGCTTTGGCCAGATCTCTATGGGCATCGGCCTGCACACCGGCGAGGCCACCATCGGCTATATCGGTTCCGATAAGCGGTCCGAGTACACCGCCATCGGCGACACCGTCAACCTTGCATCCCGGCTCGAATCAAACGCCGCGGGCGGCCAGATCCTGATGACCGAAGCCACGCATCAGGCAAGCGGCGGCCGCATTCCTGTCAACACACGCGAGCCCCTGACCGTCAAGAACCGCGTTCAGCCCGTGAACGTCCTGGAGATCCGCTGGGGTTAGGCACTATTCGCTCGCCGAAAAATCTCTTGGCAAGCGTAGCCGGGAAAGAATATAATTATCTAATACCCCCGATCACCGCTTTATGATCAAGATCTCTTCTTTAAAAAAGCTCGTCACAGATTCGATGGCTATCGACCTTGGTACGGCCAGCACGATCATCGCCGTTCGCGAGCGCGGCATCGTCGTCGATGAGCCGACCCTGGTCGCCATCAACGAATTGACGGAAGAGATCGTTGCCTTTGGCCAGGAAGCCTCTGACATGAGCGGCCGCGAGGGCCGCGATATCGTCGTGACCGCGCCGATGATCGGCGGCGTCGTCGGCGATTTCGAACGAACGAAAAAGCTGCTGGCGTATTTTGTAAAAAAGGCCAAGACGGGTGGTTCGAACATTTCGCTTCAAGCAGTGATGAGCATGGTCTCAGACGTCACGCACGTCGAGCAGCGGGCGCTGCTGCACGCGGCGGAAGAGGCCGGGATCGGAA
>JAEWBM010000014.1 GCA_023391155.1 Acidobacteriota bacterium | reverse complement strand
GTATGGAAGATTTGCGGGCCGAGATCGAACATATGACGGAGTAATATCCCGGCGAGGATCTGACGCTGGCGGGTTTTTCATTCGGCTCAAGAACGGGGATGGCTGTCGGGATGGACGACGATCGGGTAAAGCGGCTGATCACGATAGGGACGCCTGTCGATAAATACGGCGATTACGAGTTTTTGCTTGGCGTAAGAAAGCCGATCCTGTTCGTACACGGTGACCGGGACGAATTCGGGACGATCGAAAATCTTACGGACTTATTCGAACAGGTAAAGATGGTGACCGATGCGGAACTCGTAACGTTCAAAGGAGCCGGGCATTTTTTTGACGATCATCTTGATGAGCTAAGAGAAGCGATATGTGAATGGACCGAGCGGCATCTGGACCGCGCCGGCGAATAGATATGGAAGACAGGGACGCAGCGATCCGACTAACGATGATGCCGCGGGACACGAATGCCCACGGCACGGTATTTGGCGGGATAATACTGAGCTACATTGACGTTGCGGGCAGCGTTGAGGCGGTTAGGCACACGCGGCACGAACGGTTCGTAACCGTTGCGATGAAAGAGGTTATCTTTCACGAACCGGTTTATATGGGCGACCTGGTGAGCTTTTATGCGGAG
The DNA here is from genome assembly GCA_023391155.1 of Acidobacteriota bacterium. Classification (GTDB taxonomy): domain Bacteria; phylum Acidobacteriota; class Blastocatellia; order Pyrinomonadales; family Pyrinomonadaceae; genus OLB17. The sequence goes on along the minus strand of JAEWBM010000014.1, from coordinate 3,824 downwards.
ACGCTGAAGGTCGGCCGGACATCGATAACGGTGCATGTCGTGGTCGAGGCGGAGCGGTTTGGCAATCAAGGCCAGCGGGTGAAGGTGACCGAGGCCGAGGTGATATATGTAGCGATAAACCAATTCAGGGAAAAGGTTGTGATAGCAACGGGAGAAAAGGAGAGTAAAACAACAAACGATGCGGACGATAACAGCGGAAACGGCTAACGGCAAGATCGCATTTTCATGCGAAGAGGGGCGGAAACTGGTGCTATGCATAGAGGATAACGGTATCGACATACTGCACCGATGCGGCGGAAATGCACGCTGCACGACCTGCCGGGTAGAGGTGCTGGAGGGCGACCCGGGCGAGATCGGCGAGCCTGAAAAGCAGATCTTGGCGACGAAAACGGACCTGGGCGACCACACACGGCTTTCGTGTCAGGTGCGGGTCATAGACGACCTGCACGTTCGGGTGGTGAACCAGGCGAGCGTAAAGGGGCTCGACCCTGGCCCGCGGCCAATAGAGTAAATCGCTCGGTGAACTATCTGTTATAATGGGCGTTATCGAAGAAAAAGGGAGGAACTGCAATGGGCTTAAATACTGTTTATAAGGCTAAGAGCTTTGATCTTAGCGACCTTAAGGGCATCTCGAACGAAACGCTTGCGATGCACTTCAAGCTGTACGAGGGATACGTGACGAACACGAACGCTCTCAACGAAAAGATCGCCGAGCTTATCAAAGACGGTGAGCTGGACGCGACGAAGACCGCCGCTTTTAGCGAGATGAAGCGCCGCTTCGGCTTCGAATATAACGGCATGGTGCTGCATGAATATTACTTCGGCAATATGATGAAGCAGGGCACGGGCGACCCCACGAAGGAAACTGCATTCTATAAGGCTGCCGAGGAGAGCTTTGGCAGCTATGAGGTCTGGAAGGCAGACTTTGTCAGCACCGGTAAGATGCGAGGCGTGGGCTGGGCCGCATGTTATCAGGACCCGGCAACGGGTGCGATCTCGAACCACTGGATCGACCTGCACGAGACGGGCAACGTGGCGGGCTTTTCGCCGATCCTGATAATGGACGTGTGGGAACACGCGTTCATCAAGGACTATGCACCCGCCGAAAGGCCGAAATATATCGAAGCGTTCTTTGAGAACATCAATTGGGACGCGGTAAGCGGGCGGCTGAAGACGGCCGGCGGCGCAAGTGCCTAAGCGGGCCGCAAGTGGTAAAATTGCAGGATGGGCAGGGGCTCATCCTGCTAATTATTTATGATCGAGGAAAAGGTGCTGGTTCAGAAGTTTTTGAACCGCAAACAGCGTCCGAAGTTGAGAAAGCCTGATTGGCTGAAGATCAAGCTGGGGGATCCGCGCAATCAGAACCAGGTGCTGGAGCTGATCGACGGGCTAAATCTGCACACAGTCTGTCAGGAGGCCCGGTGCCCGAATATATTTGAGTGCTGGACGGATAAGACGGCGACGTTCATGCTGGGCGGCGACACGTGTACGCGGCACTGCGGCTTTTGTGCGGTCAACAAGGGCAAGCCGATGGACCTTGACCCGATGGAGCCGACCCACGTGGCCGAGGCCGTGAAGCATCTGGACTTGAAACACGCTGTGATTACATCGGTCAACCGCGACGATTTGGCGGACGGGGGCTCGATGCACTGGGCAGAGACGATAACGCGTGTCCGCGAGATGAACCCGGAGTGCAAGGTCGAGGTCCTTATACCGGATTTCAACGGCGACGAGCAGGCGCTGAACAATGTCCTTGAGGCACGCCCCGACGTGCTCAACCATAATACCGAAACCATAGCAAGGCTCTATCGTCGCGTCCGACCCGACGCAAGATATGAGCAAACGCTTGAGCTGCTCGAACGCTCGGCGCGGTACCGCGACACCGTTTTCCCGCGGATGTTGACGAAAAGCGGAATAATGGCGGGGCTCGGCGAGGAATTTGAAGAGGTTGTTGATCTGATGCGTGATCTCCGAAAGGTGTCGTGCGACATTATGACCATCGGGCAATATCTGCAGCCCTACGAAAAACGGCTCCCGGTCGAACGTTACGTGACCCCGGAGGAATTCGCCGAATGGAAGCGGATCGGCCTTGACATGGGATTTAAGCATGTCGAATCTTCGCCGCTGACGCGAAGCTCGTATCATGCGCGGGAGCAGGCGGAATAGTTTTATGGGAAATACGGTTTTTTCAGACATAAAAGAGATGACAACCGACCAAAAACTCGACCTCTTGGACGAGCTTTGGGAAGACCTGTATCTTCACGCCTCTGACATCCCATCCCCGGATTGGCACCGGGACGAACTGGAGGCTCGTCACAATGCTGTTAAGGAGGGGACCGTTCGTTACATGACTTTGGACGAGTTGGAAGCAAGGCTGTTCAAAAGATCTTAATGATCGTTCGCCTCTCAGAAGCTGCGGAAAGTGATCTGCAGGGTGGATTTCGTTTCTACGAGACTCGTCGCGAGGGTTTGGGTTACTATTTTCTCCGATCGGTAATTAAAGATCTTCGCCGCCTGGAAAGTATCGCCGGTGTACACGCCATCTTTCATCACCGTACTTTCGGATGCTGATCACAAAGTTTCCGTACGCTATTTTTTACCGAATCGAAGGTGATGATGTTTTCGTAGATGCGATTTTGGACAGGAGACGTGACCCCGCTTATATTGCCAATCGGATCACCGACCTATGAAATACGGCCTTATCGCCGGTAACGGACAGTTCCCTTTTCTTGTCATTGACGGAGCGAAGCGTGCGGGCGCTTCGCTTTCTGTTATTGCCATAAAGGAAGAGACGGATCCGCGGATCGATAAAGAGGCTGAGAATGTTCGGTGGGTCGGCATCGGCCAGCTCGGAAAGATGATCGAGTTCTTTCGTAAGGAAGGCGTCGAAAAGGCGATCATGGCGGGTCAGGTAAAGCATGTTCAGATCTTTTCGGGGGCGCTGCCGGATGTGCGTATGCTGAAAATGCTGTGGAACCTGCCCAAACGGAATACGGACGCACTGATCGGCGGGGTCGCTGCCGAGCTTGCAAATGAAGGGATCGAGCTGATCGATTCGACGTATTTCATTCAGGACCAACTCGCGCCCGAGGGAACGATCACCCGGCGGGAGCCAAACAAGATCGAGAACGAGAACATTCAATACGGACTTTTCGTCGCCCACGAGATCGCGCGGCTCGATCTAGGGCAGACGATCGTTGTGCGGGCAAAGGCCTGCGTAGCGGTCGAGGCTATGGAGGGGACCGATGCGACGATCAAACGGGCCGGAGAGCTTGCAAACGGCAAGCTGACGGTAGTGAAGGTGGCCAAACCGGACCAGGATATGCGGTTCGACGTCCCGGTGGTGGGCGTTCCGACGGTCGAGCATATGATCGCCGCGGGGGCGACCTGCCTGTCGATCACCGCCGGGAAGACACTCATCTTTGACCGCGAAGAAATGACCGCACTTGCCGACAAGCATAAGATCGCGATAACCGGGTCGCCGGGCGAAACATTTTTGCCTCCGGCTTCGTAAAAATCCTTACATCAGCCGCTTTGCCCGGGTGCGCGCGGCCATCATCTTTCGGAGACAAAATGAGAAAACACTTTTTTGTACTTTTACTAGCTATCAGTTTGCTTGCGCAGACCACTGTGCTGGCACAAACCGTTCGCATAACGGCCGAGGAACGGCGCGCGGCTGAAACGATCCAGGCCGATAAGCTCAGCAATTGGCTGCACTTTATCGCGTCGGACGCAATGGGCGGGCGGGACACGCCTTCGAGGGGGCTCGATATCACCGCCGAATTCCTGAAAATGAATCTCGATGCCTGGGGCTTTAAGCCCGC
>JAEWBM010000184.1 GCA_023391155.1 Acidobacteriota bacterium | reverse complement strand
CGCTCGCCGCAAAGAACGAGACGATCGCGGCCAAGGACGCTGCGATCAACGCGCAGGAAACGTTGATCGAAGATCTGCGGCGAAAGCGTGTCTCGATCTGGAAGCGGATCGGCGACGTCGCGATCGGCATAGCCGCGGGTGCATTGCTCCGCTGAGAATGGACCCCGACCAGCCGCCGGAGTTCGAGAACTGGATCGCCGCCTCGACGCCTACCTGGCGATGGAACTGGCCGCACCAGGAGCCGATCTATCGGCATCTGCGGCGCGTGACCTCGGGCGAGGTGAAACGGCTGATGATCTTTATGCCGCCGAGACATTCTAAATCTGAGACGGTGACCGTGCGTTACACGGCCTGGCGGATGATCCGCGAACCGGCGATGAACGTCATCCTCGGCAGCTATAACCAGCGGCTGGCGAACCGATTTTCGCGGAAGATCCGGCGATTGGCGGGCGAGGGCACCGCGCTATCGAAAGACCGCAAGGCGGTCGACGAGTGGGAGACCGCGGCCGGCGGGACGCTCTGCGCCGTGGGCGTCGGCTCGGGCGTGACCGGTTACGGGGCGAGCCTGATCGTCATCGACGACCCGGTGAAAAGCCGTGCCGAGGCCGAAAGCCGTGCCTATCGCGAAAGCACCTGGGACTGGTTCAACGACGACATCTACACGCGTCTCGAGCCGGGTGCCGCGATGGTGCTGATCCAGACGCGCTGGCACGAGGATGACCTCGCCGGGCGTTTGCTCCGGGAGATGGAGGACGGCGGCGAGCGGTGGGAGGTGCTGAGCCTGCCGGCGATCGCGGAGGAAAATGACCCGCTTGGGCGTACCGAAGGCGAGGCGCTGTGCCCGGACCGTTACAACATCGTCGAGCTCGAGCGCATACGTAAAAAGCTCGGCGACTACACCTTTACCTCGCTCTATCAACAGCGTCCGGTGCCGCGCGAGGGCGGGCTCTTTAAGCGGAAGTGGTTTTCGCGTATCGTCGATCACCAGCCGGAGGGGCTGCGGTGGTTTCGCGGCTATGACCTCGCCGCCTCGACGCGGACGAGTGCCGATTTCACAGCGTCTTTCCGCTGCGCCCTGGACGAAGAGAGCGGGGACCTTTATATCGCTGACGGGTTTCGCGATCGTATCGAGGGCCCCGACCAGCAGCGGTACATCATCGGCCGGATGGAGAGCGAAGAGAACACCGTGCACGGCATCGAGGCCGCGCTGCACGGACGGATATTTGTGCAGGAACTTCGGCGGCAGGTGTCGCTCGCCGGCGTCCCGCTGCGTGCGGTGGAGCCGGACGGCGACAAATTCACCCGAGCCCTTGCCTGGGCGAACCGTGCCGCCGAGGGCAAGGTCGTACTCGTCCGCGGCCCGTGGATCGCCGACTTTATCGAGGAGGCGACACGCTTTCCCGACGGCCGCCACGACGACCAGGTCGACGCCGTCTCCCTCGCCGTAAAGCTGATGTCGGAAAAGGGTTACGGCGCCATGGGCTTCTAAGAGAAGGATGAAGGATGAGGGATGAATGATGAAGAGGAAAGAGTAAGCCGTTAAGAATTGGAACCCCAGAAAACACAGATAGACGCAGATAGGAACTTTGAACGTTGAACCTTGAACTTTGAACTAACCAAGAATATGAACGAACACATCGAAGAAGCACTTGAGAGTTTTCGCTCCTCGGCGGGGCGATATGCGAAAACGGAACGTTATTATCGCGGTGACCACGACCTTGCGTTTGCGACTGAGAAGTTCGCCAACGCCTTCGGTTCGCTCTTTCGCGAGTTTGCCTTGAACCTTTGCCCGGCGGTCTGCGACGCGGTGCGTGACAAGCTTCGGATCACGGGTTTTGAGTCGCCGGAGCCCTTTCGCCGGGCGGCGGAGAGCATCTGGTTTCGCAACCGGATGGCGATACGTGCGGGCGAGGCTCATCGCGAGGCGGTGACAAGTGGCGACGCCTACGTCATCGTCTGGCCCGACGAGTCGGGGCTGGCGGCGATACACCCGAATGCGGCGGCGAACTGTCGCGTTTTCTATGACGCCGAGCACCCGGGCCGTGTGCTGCGTGCGGCAAAGTACTGGCGCGAGCGCGGCGGCCGGACGCGGCTCAATCTCTTTTACCGCGATCGCATCGAGCGATACGTTTCGGAGTCCGACCCAGCAGGCGGACTTCCGGAATTACGTGAGTTTGCCGAGTTTCGCGAGGGCGGTGCGGCGGTGGTGCCGAATCCGTTCGGCGTCGTGCCCGTCTTTCACTTTGCCAACAATGCCGATATCGGCGCATTCGGGACGTCGGAGCTTGAACAGGCGATGCCGATACAGGACGGGCTGAACAAGACCGTGCTCGATATGCTGGTGGCGATGGAATATTGCGCCTATCGACAACGGTGGGCGGCCGGCATCGAGATCAAATATGACGCCAATAAGAACCCGGTCGCGCCGTTTCAGGCGGGCGTCGACCACCTGTGGACTTCCGAGAATCCGAACGCGCGGTTCGGCGATTTCAACACCGCGGACCTCGAGCAATTCCTGAAAGTTAAGGACGGGTTTCGCATCGACATCGCCAGCGTCACGGGCACGCCGATGAACTATCTGATGCCGCACTCGGGCAGCTTCCCCAGCGGCGAGGCTCTGCGAAAGGCCGAGTCGCGCTTCATCGCAAAGGTGCGCGACCGGCAAGCAGCCTTTGGTCAAGTGTGGGCCGACGCGGTCGGTTTCGCTCTCCGCATCGAGCACGGCATCGCCGACATTCAGATCACTACCCGATGGGAAGACCCCGCCCGCCTGCCCGAAGCCGAAGAGCTGCAAAACCTCCTGCTAAAACGCCAAATTGGCCTGACCCCGGAACGCGCGTTAGATGAGGCCGGGTACTCCACGGCATGAGCGCTGTTGCCCGCGGTCGGCGATTTCGCTTATCATCAGGATATACCTTTCCCTGATAGCTCGAATAGAAACCATATGAAGAAACTCACCTTATCGATCGTCGCGCTGATCCTGTTTTCGGCCGCCGGACTTGCACAAGAAAAGCTGCTTACTCTCGATGAGATCTATAGCCCGGACAGGACAAAGCGGGTGAATTTTTCCGGATCTCCGACGCGGTTTGGATGGGCGACGGAGGGCACCGCGTTCAAACATGTGCGGGACAACAAGCTGCTCCGCGTCGATGCGCTCACGGGCGAGGCTGTCTCTTACCTGGACACCGCTCGTTTTGCGCAGGCGCTCACCACCGGGCTCAGGCTTGACGCTGCGGTTGCCGAGCGGATGGCGAACAACCCCGGACTGCAGTTCAATCGCGGCGAGACGGCCATACTGGTGAATCACGAAAATGACCTGTGGGTTTATGAGACGGTCCCCGGCCGGCTGCGCAGGTTGACGAATAATAAGGACGAGGAAAAAGAGGCGGATTTCAGCCCCGACGGGCAATGGATAAGCTTTGTCCGCAACAACGACCTGTTCGTCATCGACCTGGCAAAAGGCGAAGAAAAACAGCTCACCCGCGACGGCACCGAGCGCATCCACAACGGCTATCTCGTCTGGGTCTATGAAGAGGAGCTTTACGGCCGCGGCAACAACCGGGGCTATTGGTGGTCGCCCGATTCGAAAAAGATCGCGTTCCTGCGGCTGGACGATTCCCCCGTGCCGCGGTTCGTTTTGAGCAACGAGGTGCCGAACGACCCCGTCATCGAGGACACCCGCTATCCGAAGGCCGGTGACCCGAATCCGTTCGTCCGTTTGGGCATTGCCGACATTACAAAATCGTCACTGGTTCCGAATGTGAACCGCATACCGGGCGGCGACCGGCTGCCGGCGAGCGTTCGCCGGCTTGGCGATGCCGTGCAGTTTGTCGACATCAACAACTACAAACCGGACGACGTCTTGATCGGACGCGTGGCGTGGACGCCCGACAGCTCGTCGGTCGTCTTTCAGGCAC
>JAEWBM010000172.1 GCA_023391155.1 Acidobacteriota bacterium | reverse complement strand
GATATTGCAAATCAATGTGCGATAAATGAGAATATGCGTGTTTACGCGCGGCGTCCGCCGCACGGGCCCCCGTCCAAAGTGCTCAAGCTTCTCTTAAGAAAACTTATTCAGGGTGCGTTGATGATCGTAGTCGTATCCGCTGCGACCTTCGCACTGCTTTCCTCGGCCGGAGGCGATGCCCTCGCGGGAATGTATGAAAACCCGCAGGTCTCGCAGGTGACCATCGAGCGGATGCGGGCGGTTTACGGCCTTGACCGGCCCGTGGCAGAGCGTTATGCCGGGTGGCTAACGAAGGCGGCGGCGGGCGACCTGGGCGATTCATTCTATTACCGAACGCCGGTCGCGGGCCTGGTGCTTGGCCGGCTGGGCAATACGCTGCTGCTTTCCGCCCTTGCGTTGTTGATGGCGCTCAGTGTAGCCGCGATTCTCTCCTATCTTCAAGCACGGTACGGCGGCCGGGTGCTCGATGCCGCGATCGAGGCTATAGTGCTCGTGGCCGCCTCGGTGCCGGGCATTGTCCTGGCTCTGGTGTTTTTGCTGATCATTGCCGCGACGCCCGCGGCGGGACGGGATTGGCTGTCAACGCTCCTCGCCGCGGCCGCATTGGGGATGCCGCTGACGGCGGTCTTTTTGGCGCAGTTGTCCCGGGGGCTGCAGGAGGCGATGCGTGAGGATTTCGTTCGCCTTGCGCGGGCAAAGGGCCTCGGCGAAACAGCGATCATTTTGCGGCATGCGTGGCGAGCGGCGGTCGCGCCCGTCATCACTCTATTTGGCCTCTCCATCGGTGCACTCGTCGGCGGATCGGTCGTCGTCGAAACGATCCTCGGCTGGCCGGGCATCGGTGCGCTCACCGTGACAGCGGTGCAGAGCCGCGACGTGCCGCTGGTGATGGGCATCGTTCTGATCGCCGCGGTCGCGGTCTGGCTCGGCAATACGATCGCCGAGCTCCTTCAGGTGGTAAACGACGGGAGGCTGAGGAATGCTGAGGAGATCTGACGCGATGCCGCCGGCTAGCCGCGGAAGAAATACGAGGCTGATCGCGGGTGCTGCGATCACGGCCCTTTTTGCGCTGTTCGCGATCTTTGCGGATCTCCTGGCGCCCTACGACTACGCAGCCCAATCGCGGTCAATGCCGCGGGCACCGGCATCGCGCTTGCATTTCGAGAACGGCCGGCCCGTTATCTACGAGGCCCGGCTGACGGACCCTTTGCGGTTCGGTTATGAAGAGGACCGCTCGCGGGGTTACCCGATCGGGCTTTTCGTTCGAAGTGACACGTACAATTTCCTGGGACTTTTCGTAACGGACATTCATCTCTTCGGCGTTGACGCCGATGGGGACGGCCCGCGGCTGCACCTGCTGGGGACCGATGCACTCGGGCGAGACCGGTTCTCGCGGCTCGTCCACGCGGTGCGGTTTTCGCTGATAGTTGCACCGCTCGGAATGCTGCTGGCGTCGTTTATCGGCGTGCTGATCGGCGTGGCAAGCGGGTACGCATCACGCGGTGTGGACACGTTTTTGATGGGGAGCGCCGACGCGATGTTGGCGCTGCCCGCGCTGATCCTGATACTCGCCGCACGCGCGGCATTTCCGCTAGAACTCCCGCCGCTGAGCGCCGGGGTCCTGCTCGTGGCGATCTTCGCGGCTGTCGGGTGGGCAGAGATGGCGCGGCTCGCGCGTTCGCTGGTGCGGTCGATGCGGGAGCGCGAGTTTGTCCTCGCGGCAAAAGCATCCGGGCTGACCGGCCCCCGCATACTTTTCCGGCACATCCTGCCCAACATCGCCCGGCCGCTTGTAACCCAGGCGACGCTCATCCTGCCGGCGTTTCTATTGGCTGAAGTGGCGCTTTCTTTCCTTGGAGTAGGACTTCAGGAGCCGGTACCCAGCCTCGGCAACATGCTGGCGGCGGCGGCAGACATCACTCAACTTCGCTCACGGCCCGCGCTCCTGTTGTCACCCGCTATCGCGATATTTCTTTTCATAATGGGCGTGCGGTTGATGGCGGACGGCCTCGACCGGTTTAGACGGTGATCACCGGCGGGTGCCGCGTGCCTCTATCGGACGAAGGTCCTCAGCGGCCCCGTTCTCATCCTGCAGGCTGAGCGGAACGACCAGCGGCTGCCCGTCGGGATAGAAGGCTGCGAAATCGCGCGTGTCGCGGTGGACGGCATTGGCAAATTCGTGAGCGTCGTCGCGTAGCCGTTTTAGCAGCCGATGGGCGAGCGATGACTCGTCAAACTCGACACGGGTCCCGTCGGCGGTAATAAAGTGTGAGACCGCGGAATGCTTTCCACGCGGTTTGACCGCCCCGATCGCCGGAACGCCGGCGGGCATCGCTCGCAGTGCTGCATTCAAATAACCCGCCCCGCCATCGACAAGGAGCAACTGCGGTGCGAGATCATCGTCTGAGAACATCTGCTCAACCAAAGCCGTCATAGCGTCGAATTCGTTCCCGTCCGAATAAACGTATCGGGCAGCTCCGGGGACAGTTCGTCCCGCCTCCCACGCGACGGAGGCCGCCGTCTGGAGCGTGCCCGAAATATGAGCAGCGTCGGCGGCAGCGATGCGTCCCGGTGCTCCCGAAAGTCCGAAGATGCCGCGGAGTTCGCGGCCGATATCGGCGGCCGTCGCGTGTTCGCCGAGCCGCCGCACTTCAAGGTCACGGCTTGCCCGCCACAGCGCCCGCTTTGCGGTGATCGTTGCGGTCCCCGCCGTATATTTGATGATCGGAACCTTGCGTCCAAAACGAGCGTCGAGTTCCGCTTCTATTTCGCGCCGGTCCGCGGGGACGATCGGGACGCGGATCTCGCGCGGTGCATGAAAAATGTAAAACTGCCGGATGACATCGGCAAGCGCTATCGGAGCATCGCGTTCGATCAGGCCTTCAAAGGTAAACACCCGCTCGCCGATCGCGCGCCGGCCGCGATGGCTAACCAGGAAGACATCGAGCAGCCCGTCCTCGAGCCGCATGTCATAGGTATCCACCGTCCGGTCGAGCCACGGGTAGCGCTTTTCGGTCGTGAAAAGCCACTCGGCCTCGTCCAACATATCGCGCGATAATGCGGCATCTTCAAATTCGAGAGCCGCGGCGGCCGCATCGATCCGCTCGCTGACGGCGCGGCGAAACGCCGTACGGTCCCCCCCAAGTAAGAGCCGTACGATCTCCACCATCCCCGCATATTCGCTTTCCGAACAAAGCGACGCGACGCAGGGTGCCAGGCACCGCCGCCGAAAGTACTGAGTGCAAGGAACAGGGAAGCTGCCGTCGATCTCTATGTCGCAAGCCCGCAGCCGGAAGACTCGCGTCATCATGTCGAGCATCAGGCGCGCGTTCGTCCGGTTGAGGAACGCGCCGAAATATTCCGCATCGTTCCCGGCGATCAGTCGCGTGGCAAGCGGGCGGGGGAACCGCTCGCGAGTGAGCTTTATGTGGGGATAAAGCGGAACGCCGTCGATCGAGTAAGCAAAGCGCGATCGGCTAACCATCGGCGGGCCTCTCAAGTTCATCTAGCATCCGGTGGATCGCCTCGAGCGAATCCGCATCGCCGATCTTTTTGTCGGGACGCATCCGCTGAATTCGCGGAAAGCGGACGGCGACGCCCGATTTATGCCGCGTCGAACGCTGGATGTTTTCGAACGCGATCTCGAAGACGAGCTCGGGCGTGACCATTCGAACAGGGCCGAAGGTCTCGACCGTATTGCCGCGGACAAAGCGGTCCACGATGCGGATCTCTGCATCGGTGAGGCCTGAGTATGCTTTGGCGAACGGGACGAGTTCCTCATCGCGCCAGACGCCAAATGTGTAATCGGTGAAAAGGTTTGCCCGCTTACCCGTGCCCTTTTGCGCATAGATCAGGACCGCGTCGATGGTGAGCGGATCGATCTTCCATTTCCACCAGTCGCCGCGATGCCGCCCGGTGCGGTAGGGCGAGTCGAGCCGCTTAAGCATAAAGCCCTCGACGCCGATCTCGCGGCTGGTGTCGCGAAGCCGGGCCAGGTCGTCCCAACTTGCGGCATCGACCGCCTCGGTCACCCGGAGCCGCCCGCCGTTCCGAGCAGCTAAAATATCGACGAGGAGCGATCGCCGATCGGCAAATGGAAACTCGCGAATGTCGGCACCGCCGTGTTCGATGATGTCGTAGGCCTGCAGAATGACCGGCACCTCTGTGAGGATCTTTGCGGTCACATTTTTCCGGCCGATTCGCCGCTGCAATTCGGTAAACGGCAGAACACGTTCGTCCATCCAGGGCAGGATCTCGCCATCAAGTACTGTGCCGTCGGGCAGTTCGGCCGCCGCTTCGGCCAGCTCCGGAAAACGTTCCGTGATGAGGTCCTCACCACGCGACCAGATAAAGACCTCGCCCGAACGTTTGATCACCTGCGAACGTATGCCGTCCCACTTCCACTCGGCCTGCCATTCGTCAACGCTGCCAAGATCGGCGGCATCGCTTTCGAGCGGGTGCGCCAAATGAAAAGGATATGGCCGGGCGATCGGCGCCTCGTGTTCCTCATCGTGCGGCGATAGCAGCCCGGTGAAAAACTCGGGCGTCGGTTCCCACTCGCCCATCGCACGGTGGGCAAGGACATCGACCGGCAGTTCCGAGATCTGCGACAGGGCTCGCAGCACGAGCTGCTGCGACACTCCGACGCGAAAGCTGCCCGTTATCAGCTTGTTATAAACGAGCCGCCCCGAGTAATCCATCTGCGACCATGCCTCGGTGACCGCCCGGCGTTGTATTGCCTCATCGCTCCCGCGTAGCGGTAAAAGCTCTCGCTCGACCAGCTCGTGAAACGGCGTGTCGATCGTCGATTCCACCCGCGGCAAGAGAAGCGCGATCGTCTCCGCACTGTCGCCGACCGTGTCACGCGATTCGCGGTAGAGCCACTCCGGGATGTCGGCCTCCTCGATCGCCCATGCACGCAGCTTTGCCGATGGAATTATCTGTCGCGGCTTACGGCCCGAGAGAAAATAGAATGCCCATGCCCCGTCGGCCGCATCCGCCGCGCTAAAATAATCGGCCATCGCCAGGACCTTTTCGTTGGTCTTGTTGGTCTGGTCGAGCAGGACATAAAGCTCGGTGAAGTGCCTCATGCCGGAGCCTCCGGTTCGCCGTCCGCCTCCGGGGCATGATCTCCGACAAATCGAGTCTCCAGCTCTTCGGCATTAACGCCCTGCTCGCGAAGCCAGCGCACCATCACCCGCGAAAATCCGTGGGTGACGTAAACGGTGTCCGCCTCTGCACCCGCGACCGCCTGCTGCAGCTCGGGCCAATCCGCGTGGTCGCTCAGGACAAACCCGCGGTCGACGGCGCGCTGACGCCGTGCACCGCGGACCATCATCCAACCCGAAGCGAATGCGGTCGAGTGCTTCCCGAACCGCCTCAGCCATCCAAGGTTCTGCTGCGCGGACGGCGGTGCGACGATCAGCGACCCGGCAAACTCCTTTTTGGTCGCGACCGAACCGGCATAGGTCGTTTTCGGAAGCCGTATGCCCACCTGCCGGTATGCGTCGGTCAGCCTCTCAACCGCGCCATGGGTAAATATCGGGCCGATCGTCTCGTCTACACCCGCCAGCACCCGCTGGGCCTTCCCGAGCGAGTAGGCAAATATGACCGACGCCATTCCGCGATCGCGGTTTCGCCGCCACCAGCCGTTGATGCCGTTAAAAATGCTCTGCTGCGAGGGCCAGCGATAGATCGGCAGCCCGAATGTCGCCTCGGTGATGAAATGGTTGCAGCGGACATGCTCGAACGGAGCGCAAGTCGGGTCGGGCGCAAGCTTATAATCGCCCGAGATCACCCACACCTCGCCTTTATATTCGACACGCACCTGTGCCGAGCCGAGAATATGCCCGGCCGGGTGAAACGAGACCTTCACGCCGTCTATGGTTACGCTTTTTCCGTATGGAGCGGATTGGATGCGGGCCTCATCCCCCAAACGGATGCGGTAGAGCGGCTCGCCCTCTTTCGCCACCAGGTCGGCGCGGTTGCCGCGATATGCATGATCTGAGTGTGCGTGGGTAAGTACGGCGCGGCCGACGGGTTTCCAAGGGTCGATATAAAATCCGCCCTGCTTGCAAAACAGCCCCCTCGATGTGAGCGTGATCAATCCCCCTCGACGCATAGCCTGAGTTTAGCAAATGCGTCGCGTGAACAGGGAATTCTCTAGGGAACGGTGAGCGTTAGCGAATTTGACGGCACCGATTCGCCGTTTTGTATCGCCACGTGATATTCGCCCGAGGTCAATGTAAGCGGTGCCCCGTCGATGGCCGTTTCACTCAGCGCGGCCGAAAGCCGCAAAGCGCTGTTCGGGATTATGCACGGCGAGGCATCAGGGCAGCCGGGGCCGGTCACTCGGATGAACACACCTTCGGGTTCAAGGCCCTGGCCACTTATCCGGACGCGGAATTCCGCGCCCGCCGCAGGTTCGCTTAAAGGCGTGACGGACTCAAGTACGGGAGCGGGCTTTGTCGCCCTGGCGGTCGAGGAATTCTTGATCTTCCAGCGTCCGTCGTGTTTGTGCAGGATATAGTGAACGAAATAGGGCCCGATCGTCTTGTTCTTTACCAGCGTTCCGTCATTCCGGTATTCCGCGATGAACCATTTCTCAAGCGTTTTGGCGGTCGCGAATTCGCCTCGGGGGTCGATCTGAACCTCGTGGATATCAAACTGTTCGTTGCGCGTCTCGGGCCCGTAATGCGAACTGTCACGCAGCAGGCGGGCAATTCCGGTGCGGATGTTCCGCATATCCACCTCGATGCCGAAATCGTCGGGCGAGAGCCAATATTCGTTCAGCTTCTCCTCATCGACATTCGCGGGATCGCGATAGATCACCAGCGATTCATATTTCTGCGACGCCTCCAGCACCCGGCGGATCTCAGCCTCGTCATTAGCCGGAAAAAGCAGCCATCCGGACAAGAGCAGGATCGTAATGCTCGCGGCCCCGAAAACCATCATCCCGGGCCAGCGGCTGCTCCCGCCGCCGGTGACGGCATGATCATCGGCGGGCGCGGTTACGGGCACGGCCCCAGGAGTTCTTTCAGGTGCCTCGACATCCGCCTGAAAAATATAGCCGCTTCCCTTAACGGTCTCGATATATTGGGCCTCGGGCTCGTGGGCCGCAAGTGCCTTGCGCAACTTGCTGATGCTCTGGGCGAGATGTACTGAGGTGACGCCGTGCGGGCTGTCGGTCCAGACACGGTCGATTATCTCCTGTGTGGCAACCAATTTTCGCGGTTTTTCGATCAGGACCGCGAGGACCTCGAGCGCTTTACGCTCGACTTTGACGATCTCACCGGTGTAATAAAGTGCAAGCCGGTCGGCATCGAATTCAAAATTTCCGAAGGTACAGCGAAAGGGTGCCTTGTCTAACATCAGTGTTTACCGCAATTTGTGGGCCTTAAGAATTTCTTCAAGATTTCTTTAACAGCAAAATATGGACATTTTGCCTATTTTGCGTATTGTTAAAGGCACGTCGCCCGCTCTCTCAGATCGAAAGCGGGAAACCATGATCAGGCGTCTTCAGAACTTAGCATAAATGCCAAATGATTAAGTGCTTATTCTTCCCGGTGATGCAGGACTGTCCGTTTTAGGCGGCTCTGGGGAAGAACCTTTTGCGAAGCGATCTGCGCTAGGACGAGAGACGGCTCGGAAATTTGCGAACTTTTTTCGCAAATTGTGAAAAAAATTTGACGAGAAACGGAATTCGGTTTGTGGCCCACACTTGCAGCAGATGTCCGGCGCGGAAACGCCTTTAACCGGAAATGACGCGATCTTAGCCGCTTAGCGGCCTGAAGCTCCCACACTTTTGTTTCTACGTGTCCTCCTCGATTTTGGAGCGTGTTGTCCCCACGCTCCGTTTTTTTGCGCTATTGCCGGGATATTCGCCGAATTCCCAAACGTTGCGTCTGTTGCGTCGATGGGATAAGATACTGTGAATGGCACACCGAGGCCTCTCACAAGCTATGCAGTTTTTAATAGACAAGATCACGAAACTCCGCGTCGGATGGAACGAAAGGCCGCTGACCGAGGAGGACTTTTACTCGCTTTGCCGGCATTTCGGCGTAACTTGGATCGAGGCGCCGCTGAGAAAAGAGGGCATGTATTTTTGTGCGAACAGAGGACATTTTATCTCGTTCGACGTCGGGCTCCCGGAGCGCGAACGGCTGTTCGTGATGTTTCATGAATTCGCACATTTCTTGATGCATGAGCCGAGCACGGCGCCGACGGCGGCATTCCACGGGGTGGGTCCGCGGACGCGCGCCGAGACCGAGGCGGACATTTTTGCCCTCGCCGCGGTTTTGCCGCTCTCGCTCATATCATGCCGTACGCCGCAGGAGCTGATCGACGAAGGCTTCCCGCCGGATATGGTCCGTGCCCGCTTCGAACTTTACGAGGCGCGCCGCATTTAAAAACACGTGACATAAGCGGCCATTTTGATGTATAACGTTGGGGTTCACCTCCCTCGTTTGAGACCCTATACGTAAAACAATGGCGGTAAACGAAGTCCTCGACAGGCGCATCTTCGAGCGCCGATTCTTTCTTTTTTCGGCTATCGCGTTCGCGGTGATCATCTTTGCCGGATTTGCACGCACCTATTACCTTATCCCGGTGATGGGGGGAGCACCCCTGCGCTGGGTGGCGCACGCCCACGGCATTTTCATGACGCTTTGGATGATGCTTTTCGCAGCGCAGGTGCTTTTGATCCGCACAAAAAATGTTCAGACGCATATGCGGATGGGATGGGCAGGGGTTGCACTTGCGCTCCTGATAATGCCGGTCGGGTTTTTGACCGCGGTCTATGCGGCAAAATTTGGATCGGGCTCGTTTCCTCCGGATATTACCCCGCTTGGATTCATGATCGTGCCGATGGGCGATCTCCTGGTCTTTGCTGGCCTTTTCGCGGCTGCGATCTATTTCAGAAAACGCCCCGCGGAGCATAAGCGTCTGATGCTGCTTACGGCCTTCAACTTCCTGCCCCCGGCGGTAGCACGCATCCCCATAACTGAGCTTCAGGCATTCGGCCCGCTATGGTTCTTTGGGTTCCCGGCGCTGCTGTTTATCGCGGCGATCATCATCGACACCCGGCGGACCAAGCGGCTAAACCGAGTTTTCCTCGTCGGCGGAATCCTGTGGATCGTGGCGATGTTCGGGCGGCTGCCGCTTATGGAATCGAGAGCCTGGCTCGGCATTGCCGAACGGCTCGTGGCAATGTTCTAGGCCTTGGGATGTGCCTTGTCGTAAACCTCGATCATCTTTTCCATCGAGACCTGCGTGTAGATCTGGGTAGTTGAGAGCCGGGCGTGGCCGAGCAGCTCCTGGATGTCGCGGAGGTCTGCGCCTTGGTCCAGCAAGTGGGTCGCAAAGGTGTGGCGGAGCCCGTGGGGCGAGATATTGTGGATATCGGCGCATTGCCGGATATATTTATCAAGCAGGCGGCCGACGCTGCGGGTGGTGATCCGGCCGCCCCGGCGGTGAAGAAATACGGCACGTTCATCGCGTTCGGCGGGCGGGCATTCGTTCAGAAATATCTGCCGCGTCTCGTTCAAGTAGTGCATCAGTGCCTGGAGCGCGTGTTCGTGAAACGGAACGACGCGCTCCTTCTTACGCTTGCCGATAACGCGCACCATTCGCTCGCGAAGGTCCAGGTCGCCGAGATCTAT
>JAEWBM010000145.1 GCA_023391155.1 Acidobacteriota bacterium | reverse complement strand
TGCCTGAGATGCGCTCGGTCTGTTTCAGCACCATCGGCAGCCCCCCGCGCGGCACGCTCGTGCCGTATTCGCGACGCCCAAAGACCGTCGAGATCTGCGGATTCAGCCGCTGCGTCAGTCCATACCTGATAGAACGTGTCGCCGGCGGGGCAAAGCCGTTCGTCCGCCGTGCGTTCACCATCTCGATGTGATCGTCATATATGTTTATCCGCGACGGAATATCACGCAGCACCATATCCCGATGCACCACCAGATTCGCCACCCCCTCCCGCACGGCATACAGGTGATGCACCGGCCGGGGATTGACCGGCAGCTCCTGAGTCTTGCGCTTCTTCGGGGTCTCTTTTGTCAGATCGCAGTAGCGTGATATGAAGGCAAGCAGCGTCTCGTACTGGTGCAGCAGGTTTCCCTTGACCTCCGCGCTCTCTACCAGTTGCGCATTGCCGTTTTCGCCCGAAAACCGCGAGATCGTTACCTTCGCACGCGGGAAAAGCGCATCGACGCGTTCGTTCTTGCCGAATAGCACGAGTGCCGCTACCGTCGGATAAAACTCGTCCGAATTACCCACCGCCATCAGCAGGTCCTTTTTCAGAAACTCCATCGTGCTGTAATCCGACGAAAGTGAGTTGATGTCCTCGAACCCTCGGGCAAAGCTCCACAGCAGCCCATCGTCAAAATCGCTCTCAACGCCCGTAAACAGCGGGATATTCTCATAACCCAGAGGTCTTATTTCATCCAGCCACATCGAAAGCTGTTCGCGCGAAACCTCCCGCTTTTCCGCCCCGAAACGCATATAGAACCGCCCGTCCCGGGTACGGTAGGGCCGTTTTCGCGTTTCGATGTCGATCGCTATCACTCGCTTCCCGCTGTCGAACGCGATGCTGTCGATCAGTGGGATTATCGGCGGGACGATATCCTCACGGCAGATGCGTGCCAATTCCGCCTGTACACCCTCCGGATTGCCGACCCCTTCGATCCGCAGTTGGTCGTTCACGCCGAAAATGATCGTCCCGCCGTTGGTATTCGCGAGCGCAACTATACCTTGAGCGATGCGCTCCGGATTCGAAAGCTTCACCTTTAACTCAAGGTAGGTGTCTTCGCCGCCGCGGATAAGCCTCAGCAGCTCCGTGCGTGTCGTGAGTTGTGCCGGCTGGTTTAGGAGATATTCCTGGTGAGAACGGTCCGCCGCGCTGTCGTATCGCTGGCTGTGTCGAAATCGTCGTCGCGGCATAGCTTGGGGCGTAGATTTTTTGTCAAGACGGATACACCTGAACCCGCCCGAGTGCGGCCGATTTCGGCACGCACCGCTGGATTTGGCATCTGAATCTGCCTGTTTCTATTCAATCACGGGCTCGGGGAAAAGTAAATGCCGGCTGTTTCTGCCCCTTTGCTTTCCTTGCGCCAAGCCCAAATTTCGGCCAAACTGAATATGCTCAGCACCTCGCTCGCATTTCGACGATAACCGTGGATACCGAAACCGTCACAGCCTATATTGGCCTGGGCTCGAACCTTGGGGACCGTGCCGGCAATTTACTAATGGCCGTCCGCGGCCTTATGGAGGCGAGCTTTGAGGTAACCAAGCTTTCCGCGATCTACGAGACCGAGGCCGTAGAGATGGAGGATGCCCCCGGCTTTCTCAACATGGTCGCCGAGATCCGTGCCGAAAGTATTACGCCGACACAGATGCTGGCCCGAATGCTCCGCATCGAATACCTCCTTGGCCGAAAAGAGAAATCCCTAAAGCTTCCCCGGACCATCGATCTCGATCTGCTTCTCTATGGCGATCTCAAGATGGAGACACCGTTCCTAACCCTGCCGCACCCCCGGTTGCACCTGCGCCGCTTTGTTCTGGTCCCGCTTGCCGAGATCGCCCCCATGCGCATCCACCCCGTCCTTCACAAAAATGCGCTTAGCATGCTCGACGAGGTGAACGACAGTTCCTCTGTCTCCCGCTGGTACCCGAACGGCCTTGAGCATACAGGTTCGTTTTCCGGGCTGGGCTAGACTTAAAATATACAAGGGGCTAGACTTTATCTGCATTTATGGCATATCTAAAACCTGACAAACCCGAAAAGGTGTATGTCCCGGCGCTACGTGCGGCAAAAGAAAAAGGTGAAAAGCTCGCTTGCCTGACCGCGTATGATTATCCGACGGCGCGGATCGTCGATGAGGCCGGCGTCGATATCATCCTGGTCGGCGACAGCATGGGCAACGTCATCCACGGCTACGGCAATACGATCCCCGTTTCGCTCGAAGAGATACTCTCTGCAACAAAGGCCGTTAAACGCGGTGCTAGCCGTGCTCTTCTGGTCGCCGATATGCCCTACGGCAGTTATCACACCGGTGATAATAAAGCCGTCCAAAATGCCTTAAAGTTAATGAAATACGGCGGAGCAGAGGCCGTAAAGCTCGAAGGCGGCCGCAACCGTGTCGGACTGGTCAAACGCCTCGTTGATGAAGAGATCCCCGTCATGGCACACATCGGACTGACGCCACAATCAGTTCACAAGCTGGGCGGCTACCGTGTGCAGGGCAAGACCACCGATGACGCCAAACGCTTGATCGAGGACGCTCATCTTCTCGAAGAGGCCGGTGCATTTGCCATCGTTCTCGAGCTTGTGCCGCGCGAGATCGCCGAGATCGTCACTAACGAGCTGACCATCTCAACGGTCGGCATCGGGGCGGGCTCACACTGCGATATCCAGGTGCTCGTACTGCATGACCTTATCGGCTTCACCTTTGGCCGCCAGCCGCGTTTTGTACGGCAGTATGCCAACGTCAGCGGCGTTATAACAGATGCGATCACCAAATGGATGGATGACGTCCGCTCGGGCAATTATCCGGCCGAAGCCGAATCATATGGCCTGCCGAAAGACGTTTCAATCGACGAGGTGAATACGGCCGCCGGTTCACAATGACCCTATGGAGATAATCAGCCGCCGACAGCGAATGGCATCGTTCGCCCGTAAGGCCCGACGCGATAGCAAAACGATCGCGTTCGTTCCGACAATGGGCTCGCTCCACGAGGGCCATCTCGAATTGATCCGCCGCGCCCGCAAATTGGCCGATATTCTGGTCGTCTCCATTTTCGTTAATCCGGCCCAATTCAATGAGCGGTCCGATCTCGACCGGTACCCCCGCGACCTTGCCGGCGATGCCGCACTGCTGACCGACTTTGACGTGGACATTATCTTCGCCCCCGAAGAGCCCGAGATATATCCGCCCGGATTTTCGACCTATGTTTATGTCGAGGGGCTGGCGGACACGCTCGAAGGGGCTTCGCGGCCCGGACACTTCCGAGGCGTGGCGACCGTAGTTACGATCCTGCTGAATACGGTCAAGCCCGACTATGCCGTGTTCGGCCAAAAGGACGCTCAACAGCTGGCCATCATCCGCCGCCTGGTTCGCGACCTGGGATACGAGACCGAGATCGTCACTGTTGAAACCGTGCGGGAACCTTCCGGACTGGCGATGTCCTCGCGTAATTCCCTGCTCGGCCCCGAAGCCCGTGAGAAAGCCGCCGTTATTTACCGTGCCCTTTCCAACGCCGCGGATGCAGCATCCAAGGGGCAACGAAATGCATCAAAACTAGACCAAATCGTGCGTAACGAGTTGGAAACAGAGCCCTTAGCTTCGATAGATTACGTTGCGGTCGTGGATGCGGAAACGCTCGAACCTCTCGAAAAACTAGGCGAAAGGCCCGCAATGATCGCTGTTGCGGTCCGATTCGGCGAAATTCGGCTGATCGACAACGTTATGCTCTGATCCGGACAGTATTCGGCACCATAATTGCATCTTATTTTGCGGAGGGACGTGTATCGGCCTCCAAAAAGAAATGGAACGAACATTTAACATCATCGCAATAATCGTTTTCGTGGCACTTACGGCGACATTTGCCGCCGCGCAGACCACGCTCACCTCATTAACGGGCGAGAAGGTCGATGTTCAGGGGCAGCGTGGCAAGGTTGTTATCCTGGCCGTGGGTGCAAAGTGGTTGCCGCTTTCGGCGAAACAATCGGAATATACCAACGTGCTCGCGCGCAAATACGCGGGCAGCGACGTCGCGGTCTTTTTCGTCGCAACCGATTCTCTGACCAAACCTCGCAATTCGGCGACGAATGACGAACTTGTCAGGTTCGGTACCGAGAACAAGCTCACCGTCCCGATCCTTCGCGATCCGGACGCCGTTCTCAGTATAAAGGCATTTGGTGTGGATCAGGTACCGACCTTTGTGATCCTCGACCAGCAGGGCCGTATTGTCGGCAAACCGATCGGCGGGATCGACCCGAAATTCGACATCACCGTCCCGATATCGAAGGTCGTCGACGGGCTTCTTTAAGAACTAGCCGGCTGAAATAATTCGGCCGCCTCGATGGCGGCCTTTTCATTTGCCGATGATCTCACGAACCAGCCGGTAAACCATGCTCACCGGCAAACCCACCACATTCCAATAATCGCCCTCTATCCCCTCGATAAACAGCGCAGCCTGGGCCTGCACAGCATACGCACCCGCTTTGTCCAAGGGATCGCCTCTCAGAGCCAAATGCTCGATCTCGTCCTCGGACATCTCAGCAAACCTCACCGACGTCCGCTGGCAGCCGACCCGCACCGCGCCGTTGCCCGCGATCGCCACGCCTGTCAGCACATCGTGCGTACTCGCCGAAAGCATTCTCAGCATCCGCCGCGCGTCATCAAGGTCGACCGGCTTCCCGATGATGGAGTCGTCGATCACAACCGTCGTATCCGCACCAAGCACCAGCCGCCCCGGATGCCGCGTCGCTATCGCCTCAGCCTTCTCTTTCGCCAGCCGCTGGACATAATCCGCCGGCTCCTCCCCCGGCCGCTCGCTCTCGTCCACATCCGGTACGTCCTTGATAAAAGGCCACCCCACCGAACCAAGTATCTCAGCCCGTCGCGGACTGCCCGACGCCAGGATCAATTCCGGCAGCTCAAACCCGTTTTGTTCGCGCTTTAGCATTTCCATTTATTCTCGTTTAAGATTGAACCATTGGCAATTGACCGCTGATGGAGGCCCTTTTCAAAACATTACCGGCCCTGCTCAAACAGCTGCCCGACGTTCCCGAGGTGCGTCGCGCGGTCGTTTTTGCCGCGTGGAAACGCGTCGCCGGGGCCCAACTCGTGCAGCGGGCCATAGCCCATTCCCTCGACGGCCGCATCCTGGGCGTCGCCGTCCGCGACAAGAATTGGCAGCGTCAGCTCCAGGACCTTGCCCCTCAACTACTGTTCAAATTGAATGCGATACTGGAGGATTCCGTCATCGACCGCATCGAGTTCGTTATCGACCCCGCCGCCTTCGAGGACGTTCTAAAAGACGCGGCAAGCCACGGATCGGATGCCTCAGCTCCGGATGTGATCGAGCGGTCCGCCGCCGCCATCCGTGACCCCGATCTCCGCGAGGCCGTGGTCCGGGCCGCAGCCGAATCGCTGGCCCATAAAAAGAGATATGGACGTTAAACACATCGCAAAGCTCGCCCACCTCGACATCTCTGACGAGGAAGCCGCGATCTACGAACCGCAACTCGCCAAGATCGTCGGCTACGTCGAACAGCTCAACGAGCTCGACATCGGCGACATCGAACCGATGCTCGGCGGGCTGACGGAAGAGGGCGAGCAAACGGACTCTATCCGCGAAGATGAGGTCACCCCTTCGCTCGGCCAGGAGGCGGCGCTCGAAGAGGCCCCCTCGGCGGTCGCGGGACATTTCCAGGTGCCGAAAGTATTGTGAGCATCGCCATAAAGATCATAAGCCTAGCGGCACCCGCGGCATTGTTCCTGCTCGCTGCCTGCGGCGCGCCGGCACTAAGCAGCGAAGAGTGTGTCGCTGCCCGGCCCGCGGTTCGCGAATTCTACGGGTACCATTTCGGAAACGATATGGCCTTCACCCCGGAAACGCTCGCCTCCCGCGAACGCTTTCTCAGCGCCGATCTTCGCGAGCGGCTGAAGCAAGTTCCCGGCCCCGGCGACCCGTTCACGACCGGCACCGAAGACGTGCCCCGAGCCTTCCGCGTTGGCGAATGCACGTCCGTTGCCGAAGGCCGAACGAGATTTGAGATCCTGATATTTTGGCGCAACGATGACCGCACCGAGCAGCGCACGATAACAGCCGAGGCCGTGAACGAGAACGGAGCCTGGCTGATCGACCGCGTAAATTACTGATTTATGATCAAAGCTGAGATCGAAAAGATCCTGGACAATGCCGAACGCCTCAACGGCGAATTGAACTCGTTCCTTTCCATCGAACGCGAACATGCCCTCGGGCGTGCTGCGGCGTTGGACAACACCACTGACTCTGCTCCCTTAAAGGGCTTCGCCGTCGCCGTCAAAGACAACATCTGCACTAAGGGTCTTCGCACAAGCTGCGGTTCGCGGATCCTCGAAAACTACAAAGCCCACTACGACGCGACCGCGATCGAGCGGCTTAACGCTGCGGGTGCCGTCGTCGTCGGGAAAACTAACATGGATGAGTTCGCGATGGGCTCGTCGAACGA
>JAEWBM010000140.1 GCA_023391155.1 Acidobacteriota bacterium | reverse complement strand
GTGAAACTCGACAACAGGGCCGATGTTGTGTGAAAATCCTTTTTCGTCCAATATTCGATTTACGATAGAAGAAAACAGGAGTTTTTTCGTTTAATGTCAGAAGAAGCAGTGAAGGCCGCGGAATCGGCCGAGGATACTCAGGCACAAGCCGAGGACGTCCATTATCAGGCCGTTGAGAAAGACGGCGACGTCACGGCGATCTGGGAGATGCAGGGCCAAAAGCACCTCCGCACGATCGACCCCCGCTCGACCGAAGGCAAGCAGATCCTCGCACTTTTCGAAACCGCGGGCTAGTTCCTCGATATAAAATTTGCACGACCTCGACGAACATTGGTTCGCCGAGGCTTCGTGCGCTTATTTTATTGCGGCAAGCGTTTGATAAGATCGACGAACGTTCGATCATTAGTTCTGAGTTCACGGCCGTCTATGCTGTCTGCTGCGACGATCCCGAGCCCCGCCGATGAAAGGTAGATCGACTCCGCCCTCTCAAGTTCAGCCACATCGGCAATGATCTCTTCAACGTCGAGGTTCTCAAGAATAAATCCACGGGTCGTCCCGTCGAGGCAGCCTGTTTCGAGCGCGGGGGTAAAAAGCCGGCCGCCACGCTGCCAGAAAACATTCGCCATCACCACACTCGTTATCTTGCGGTTTTCGTTCAGGCGAACGGCCTCGTTGAACCCGCGGGAGCGAGCGTCGTCAAGAGCGAGAATGTTTTCGAGATAGTTGCAAGATTTAATCCCCGCGAGGGGTGACGTGGAGTTTACAAGAAACGGCGAGATGGTGAGACTCAACGGCCGGGGCACCGGGCGGAGCGGGGCAGCGTTAATCATCAGCGACGATGATGCAGCCGACCTTTTCGACCAGTGCGGCGCCGCGGAGGTGTCAAAGAGCGTGAGACGGGCGCGTCCTTCATCGAGGCCGCAGCGGCGCATCAGTTCGATGAGAGCTGCTTCAATGTCGATGTTTTTCAAGCTCGTGACGTCGACCTCGAGGGCGACTGCATTTCGCATTAGCCGCTGAATATGCCGCTCGAATAGCCACGGCTTGCCGCCGACAATTCGAACGGTGGTGAAGACGCCCTTACCGTATAGTGCAGCGGAAGAAGGCGCAGAAATGCTTGCCGCGGCGGTGAACTCACCATCCATCCAGATCAGATCGTTTTCGTCGCGGGGCATCATCGGCTGTGATATATAATGGCTCAATGGACGGGCGTGTTAAAACCCTGCTGCGCGGAGTTCTGATCGCGGCGATGGCATTTTCCATTTTGGGCTGCGAGACCGCCGCTGTCGATCTTCGTCCAATTTCTTCCCCTGATACCGAGGAGCTACCTGCAGATACACTGAGCGCCGTTACATCCGAACCAATTCGCCGCATCCTGGAAAGCGCTCTGGAACAGACCGAAACCACGACCGGTTATACGCAGGATTATTTCACGATCGATTATCCCAACGGTGATGTACCGGCCGAGACCGGCGCGTGTACCGATGTCGTGATCAGGGCTTTTAGAAAAGCAGGTATCGATCTGCAAAAAGAGGTGCATGAGGATATGCGTTCAAATTTTGCTGCGTACCCCCGCAAGTGGGGCCTCACACGAACCGACACCAACATCGATCACCGGCGAGTGCCAAACCTGCAAACCTTTTTTGACCGCAGGGGGAGATCGCTGCCGATCTCGAACGATCCGAATGCGTTCCAACCCGGCGACGTTGTCTCGTGGGACTTGAATGGAAAAGGCCTTACGCATATCGGCATCGTGTCGCACACTATAGACAGGCACTCAGGACGGCCGATGATCATCCACAATATCGGCTCCGGCACGCGCCTGGAAGATCGGCTCTTTGAGTGGACGATCACCGGACATTATCGTTACTTCTGATCGGCGAGCTCGTTGGAGACCTGCGAACTGTCATGCCCCTCTGAGATCCGGCCCTTTGCATCCGCACAAAATTCCGCAACGAGATCCGCAAATAGATCGCTCCGCTCTTCCTGCGGGAGATGGCCGCAATCCTTTAGAACTACGAGCCGCGAATGCAGGATCGAGTCGTAAAGCTTATTTGCGTTCTCGATCGGGATGACGTGGTCGTCCTCACCCCAAACGAGCAGGGTCGGCTGGTTGACGAGGTGGGCGTCACGTTCGATCCGTTTCGCGTCCCAATGTCGCGAAGTCGCGAGCACCGCTCGATGCCCGTCAGCAGCGGCGAGCGGCCTACGGATGTTCTCGACCCGATCGTCGGTGACGAGGCGGTAGTTCGCGGGTGATACCGTACGCCGCATTCGGTATCGGTGAAACGGGCGCGATTCGATCAAGAACGGGGTGATGACCTCGCCGATCCCCGGGATCGATGCAAGCCTCAAGAGCGGATGCCGGGTAACATCGTCGTTTATAACGGCCCCGGCGAGGACGAGCTTTTCGACCCTGGCCGGGTAATCGAGAGCAAGCGTTGCAGCAATGGCCCCGCCATAGGAGCTCCCGACAACGGTCGCCCGGCCGATGCCGAGCGTGTCCATAAACCGCGAGACGACCCGCGCCTGTGATGCGATGGTGTAGTCGAACCAAGCGGGTTTTTCGGAATATCCAAATCCCGGAAGGTCGATGGCTATGACACGGAATCCCGCGTCGGCAAGCCGCGGGGCCACCAGCCGCCATACGTAAACCGACGCGGTGTAGCCGTGCAGCAAAATGATCGGCTCGGCACTGTGTTCACCGAAGTCCTGGTAATGGACGCGCGTTCCGTCGACAGTGACGAAATGGGACCGGTCGGCGTGCGGAACCGTCTCTCGCACGTGTTCAAACTCAACGCTCGAGGGGCGCGTAAGCAATTTGACCGCGACCGCAGCGGCCAAACCGCCACCGACGGCGATAGCTAGGTCACGCTTTTTCATAATGTCGGTATATTAACCGATTACGACGCCGGGGTGAACGGTTTTTTCTTTGGCGGAGTAGGTGCCGACGGCGATAAGCCGGCCGTCGGGCGCGGACATTCGCACCGATGAGCCGTCCTCGAACGCCGGATCTTCCGGGCGAGACGGCAGGCCGTTGAGGGTCTTATCCACGCGATCCTGGGGCAGCTTGAATTCCGGAAGATGGCTAACCGCCTCTTCGACGGGCAGTAGATATTTGCCAGGGTTGTCGGCATTCTCGAGTTCTTCGAGCGTCACGGCTTGTTCGATCCCAAAACGTCCCGACCGCAAACGCCGCAACTGTTCGAGGTGGGCACCGGGCCCGAGGTCACGGCCGATGTCCTCGGCCAGGGTCCGCATATATGTACCGGCGGAACACGTAACGAGGAATCGGAGATAAAAGGTGTCGCTCTCGACCTCGACCGGAAGGTCGTTCTGGTTGAGTTCGATCTTAAAGATCGTCGCATCTATCGGCTGACGAGCGACCTCTTCGCCGCGGCGTGCCATTTCATAGAGTTTTTGGCCGTTGATCTTCTTTGCGGAATACATCGGCGGCACCTGGCTGATCTCGCCCATGTGTCCCGAGATGACGCGGATCAGATCGTCCGGCATTATCGTTCGAGGCTCGTAATTCGGGTCGCGTTCGCGACGCTCACCCGTCCGGTCGCCTGTGTCGGTTTCGTAGCCGAACTTAACCAGGAGGTCGTATTCCTTTTGGTCCTTATCAAGGAATTGAGCGAGGCGCGTCGCGCGTCCCACCACGATGACCATGACGCCGGTCGCAAACGGGTCGAGCGTTCCCGTGTGCCCGATCTTTTTTGTGTTCAAGATCTTTCGCAGCCTTGCGACCACGTCGTGCGAGGTAATCCCCTCCGGTTTATCGATCACCAGCAATCCGTCCATGCACTAGATAATAATCGATTTACCGCCCGCGCCTAATCGTTCGGGCAGGGTCGTTGTAAAATGAGGAAAGATGCGAAGACGCCCGCAGCAATTCGATGACTCCGAAAGGGTTATCCGCGACCGAGCAAGTGCCCGCAAACGCACGATGGACCGCGCGGTGCGGCTACTCGCGGCAAAACCGAGGTCGATTGGCGAACTTCGCCGGCGCCTGCTCGAAAAACGGTGGACCGACCACGAGATCGTGGACGAGGTCATTGCAAAGCTCGAGGAGTACAAATATCTTGACGACGGGCAATATGCCCGTGAGCTTGCGGCGGGCAAGCTGCGTCAAAAGCCGCAGGGACCCCGCCGGCTCCGCCAGTCGCTGGCGCAGAAAGATCTCGACCGGGAGACGGTGGAGACCGCTGTGGCATCGGCATTTGAAACAATGCCCGAATCGGAACTGATCGATCAGGCGATAAAAAAACGTCTCAGGCTCAAGGGTATGCCCGAGACCCGAGAGGATAGTAAAAAATTCTATGACCACCTGCTCCGCCTCGGGTTCGGCTTTGATCTTATCCGCGAAAAGCTCGCTGCATTAAAAAAAGATCAGGACGCGGAAAATTTCTGAATCTGATATCTCAGCAAGTTCGAATTGCAACCACAGAGGGAACAAATGTTCTTTCAAAATTTTCGAACAAAGGGAGATATTATGAAGAAGATATTGTTTGGGTTTTTCGCATTGGTGCTCACGCTCGGACTCTCGTCCGTAGAAGTTTCCGCACAGTACGGCGATAAGAAGTCGAAGAAAGACATCGTTGATACAGCAGCTGCAACTGATCAGCTTTCTACGCTCGTTGCAGCGGTTAAGGCCGCCGATCTCGTCAACACGCTCAAGGGCGCGGGCCCGTTCACGGTTTTTGCACCGGCAAATGATGCCTTCGCGGCACTGCCGGCCGGCACGGTCGATTCACTCCTCCAGCCTGAAAACAAGTCGGCACTTACAAAAGTGCTTACCTACCACGTCGTTGCCGGCAAGGTCGCTGCCAAGGATGTCGCTGCCGCGATCAAGGCCGGCAACGGGCGTGCGGAGCTTACGACCGTACAGGGCGGCAAGCTGGTCGCAATGATGGATGGCAAGGATGTCGTGCTCATGGATGAAATGGGCCGCCGGTCAAAGGTGACGGCCGTCGATGTTATGACGTCCAACGGTGTCGTCCACCTAATCGATTCCGTCGTAATGCCAAAATAATTGAGTTAGTGCTCCGTTGATCCCTCTTGCCCGGGCCCCTCTGACGAGGCCCGGTTTTTTGCGCCGGTGCATCTGCCGGCCGGGCGCTGTGGTAAAATCCATTCTTTATGACGGGAAATGAGATCAGGCAAAAGTTTCTGAATTACTTTGAGGAACGCGGGCATAAGGTGGTCCACTCTTCGCCGCTGCTGCCGGCAAACGACCCCACGCTACTATTCACAAACGCGGGGATGAACCAGTTTAAGGACGTCTTTCTCGGAAACGAAAAACGCGATTACAAACGCGCGGTTTCTTCGCAGAAATGCATTCGCGCGGGCGGCAAGCACAACGATCTGGACGAGGTCGGGAAAACCGCCCGCCACCACACGTTTTTCGAAATGCTGGGGAATTTCTCGTTCGGCGATTACTTCAAGAAAGAAGCGATCGAATATGCATGGGAGTTTCTCGTCGTGGAACTCGGACT
Source organism: Acidobacteriota bacterium (assembly GCA_023391155.1). Taxonomy (GTDB): domain Bacteria; phylum Acidobacteriota; class Blastocatellia; order Pyrinomonadales; family Pyrinomonadaceae; genus OLB17. Next base: position 1,640 of record JAEWBM010000140.1, on the reverse strand, counting down.
GGAAGAAGAACGGCTTTGGTTCAGTGTTTTCGAAGGGGACGACGAGGTGGGCCCCGACGATGAGGCACGTGCAGAATGGGAGCGTGTCGGCGCAAGGCCGGAGCGGATTCTGGGCTTTGGCCGCAAGGATAATTTTTGGCAGATGGGCGACACGGGTCCGTGCGGGCCCTGTTCCGAGATCCACTATTATATGGGCGACGATCCCGGCGATCCGTCAAAGAACTCGCCGCACTGGGTCAACGGCCCGGGCGACACGACGATGGAGATCTGGAACCTCGTCTTTATGCAATATAACCGCACACAGGCGGAGGACGGTTCCTTTCTATTGACGCCTCTCCCGGCACCGTCGGTGGATACGGGTATGGGGCTTGAGCGGATCGCTGCGGTTTTGCAGAACGTGAAGTCGAACTACGACACAGACCTGATCCGCCCGCTAGTTGAATACACAGCCGCACTCGCAGCCGATGAGCACTGAGACGATCAAAGTCCTTATCATTGAGCACCAGCCGCTTGTCCGCATCGGCATCGGTGCAATTCTCAGCGAACAGCCTGACATCGAGATCATCGCCGAAGCCTCGACGGCGGCCGAGGGCTTTACGCTCTTTACCGCCCACCGGCCCGACGTGACCGTGCTCAGCCTGCGGATGCCGGATTCGTGCGCGATCGACGACGTGGAGAATTATTTCGAATATGACCGCGGGGCGCGGTTGATCGTGCTTGCCGAACGCGCGGGCGATGCCGAGATAAGCAAAGCGTTGAAACAGGGGGTGTTGGGGTATATAACGCACGATCTTGAGCCTGAGCAATTCGTTGATGCGATCAGGGCCGTTGCCGGAGGACGAAAGTTTATTCCTGCGAACGTCGCCGGCGTATTGAGCGAAAACTTTGGCAGTGAAGAGCTGACCCGGACAGAATCGAACGTGTTGAGGATGATAGTCGGCGGAATGTCTAACAAGGAGATCGCCTTTGCCCTGGACATCTCAGAGAACACGGTCAAGTCGCACGTCCAGAACATCTTCGGCAAGATCGGCGTTTCGGACCGCACGTCGGCTGCGACGACGGCGATCAAGCGCGGCCTGGTGAGGGTTGACCTATGAAACAGGAATGGATCGATTATGCAGAGCGATATACTTCGGACGAGAGTCCGCTGCTCGCTGAACTGCGCCGCGATTGCGAGGAGAACTTTGACGACGCACGGATGCTGTCGGGGTTTTTTCAAGGACGCGTGCTTTCGATGATCTCGCATATGGTCCGACCGCTCAACGTTCTTGAGATCGGCACCTATCTCGGTTATTCGGCGCTTTGTATGGCAGAGGGGCTGGCCGAGGGAGGCCGGATAACTTCGCTAGACGTCAACGAGGAAACGAACCGGATAGCACAGGGCTTTATCGATCGGTCGCAGTATAAGAATGCGATTCATTTGAGGCTCGGCGATGCCATGAGCATTATCCCGCAGCTGGACGGGCCGATCGATATGGTTTTCATTGACGCCGACAAACCGAACTACTCGATATATTACGACCTAGTTCTGCCCAAGGTGCGTGAGGGCGGCTTTGTCATCGCGGACAACGTCCTTTGGAGCGGCCGCGTTCTGGAAGATGAAAAGGATGAGAGCACGCGGGCGCTGCACGATTTCAATC
>JAEWBM010000136.1 GCA_023391155.1 Acidobacteriota bacterium | reverse complement strand
ATCGGCTACGGCAATATCGGCTCTCAGGTCTCTAATCTGGCAGAGGCGATGGGCATGCAGGTGATCTATTACGACACCGCGACCAAACTGCCGCACGGCAATGCAAAGCAGGCACGCGATCTCGGCGAACTGCTAAAGCGTTCCCACATCGTAACTCTCCACGTCCCGTCAGATCGACAAACACGGAACATGATCGATGCCTCGGCATTCAAGTCGATGCGTAAAGGCTCGATCCTCATCAACCACAGCCGCGGCGATATTGTAGATCTCGAGGCGCTCGGCAAGGCGATCAGGTCCGGGAAGCTAGCCGGTGCGGCGGTGGATGTTTTTCCCGAAGAGCCCGAAAAATCGGGCGACGCTTTCCAGTCTTCCCTGCAAGGGCTCCCCAACGTTATCCTAACCCCGCATATCGGCGGATCGACCGAAGAGGCACAGGCGAATATCGGACACGACGTCACCGCAAAGCTGATCAAATATCTCGATTACGGAACGAGTGAAGGTTCTCATACCGTCCCTCCGGTCTCACTGCCCCCGCAGGAGGGCACGCACCGCATACTCCATATTCATAAGAACGTCCCAGGCGTCCTGGGCGAGATAAACTCGCGCCTGTCTAAACGCGGTTTCAATATCACGGGCCAGCATCTGAAGACCAACGACCAGATCGGTTACGTCATACTCGACGTCGACCACAAGATCTCCAGAGAGGCATTTGAGCTTTTGAAGGGCATCAAAGCAACGGTTCGGGCACGGATGGTTTACTAAATGAAGATCGTCATTCCAGGCGGATCGGGCCAGGTCGGCACTTTGCTCGCACGTAAGTTTGCGGCAGACGGGCACGATGTGGTGATCCTGTCGCGCGGCGGAAATGCGACGGTGGGCCGCGGCGAGCACTGGGATGGCAAAACGCTCGGCGATTGGGCCGGAGCAGTCGATGGTTCGGATGTCGTGATCAACCTTGCCGGCCGGAGTGTGAATTGCCGTTATAACGAAGAGAACCGCCGGCAGATGATGGATTCGCGCGTCGATTCCACCCGCGTCGTGGGCGAGGCGATCGCAGCCGCGACTAGCCCACCCCCGGTTTGGCTCCAGGCAAGCACGGCAACGATCTATGCACATCGCTTTGACGAGCCGAACGACGATGTCGATGGGATCGTTGGCGGTAATGAACCGGACGCGCCCGACACTTGGCGGTTCAGCATCGATGTCGCGACCGCTTGGGAGAACGCCGCGAACACGGCCGACACACCTAAAACGCGAAAAGTGCTGATGCGATCTGCGATGGTGATGAGCCCCGACCGAGGCGGCATCTTCGACGTCATGCTTGGGCTGGTGCGAAAAGGCCTGGGCGGTACCGCGGGCAGCGGACGGCAATATATCTCATGGGTCCACGACAAGGACTTCATCCGAGCTGTCAATTGGCTGATCGACCACGAAGACCTTTCAGGGCCCGTGAATATCTCCTCGCCCAACCCGCTTCCCAACCGCGAATTTATGCACATCTTCCGCGAGGCATGGGGCACCCGGCTCGCGCTTCCGGCATTTGAATGGCAATTGGCGATCGGTGCTTTTCTTATGCGTACCGAAACTGAGCTGATCCTCAAGAGCCGGCGGGTCGTCCCCAGGCTGCTGACGGATTCGGGATTTCAATTTGAGTACCCGGAATGGAAAGACGCAGCGGCCGACTTGGTCGAGAGATGGAGAAAGACCGAAAACGAGAAATAGCCATGCTAAAGATTATTTTCCTGACGATCCTCGCTCTTGCCTGCACCGTCGCGGCATCCGGCCAATGGATAAAATATCCGGTCGAGACAACTGCATCATTCCGCGGACTGGCGGTCGTGGATTCGCGTGTGATCTGGGCATCAGGCACGGGCGGCACGGTCATACGCACGACGGACGGAGGCAACTCGTGGCAAGTGACAAAGGTGCCGGGAGCCGAGAAACTTGATTTCCGGGATATCGAAGCGTTCGATGCAAAAACGGCATATGTATTGAGTATCGGCAACGGCGATTCGTCGCGGATCTACAAGACGATGAACGGCGGCGAAAGCTGGGAGCTGCAGTTCACCAACAGTGAAAACGACGCCTTTTATGATGCGCTCGCTTGCTGGGACCGCAAGAATTGTATCGCGATGTCCGACCCGGTCGACGGGTTCTATCGTCTGCTTGAAACACGAAACGGCGTCGATTGGAAGATCATCGACACTGAAAAGATGGACAACGCTAAGCAGGGCGAGGCGGCCTTTGCCGCAAGCGGCACTTGCCTGATCGCCGTTGGCAAAAACACTGCATATCTCGTGACAGGCGGCAGCGATGCTCGAGTGTTTAGCTCCGATGACCGCGGATGGAGCTGGAGCGTGGCCGATACTTCGTTGCCAAGCGGCACCCCGGGCAGCGGGATCTTTTCCATCGCCATGCTCGACGCCCGCCGCGGCGTCATTGTCGGCGGCAACTATGAAGTTCCGGGCGACGCTTCCGGCAATCTTGCATTTACATCTGACGGTGGAAAGACATGGACGGCGGGCACCGGACTCTCCGGCTATCGGTCCGCCGTAGCTTATATCGATAGGCGAACTCTTATCGCCGTTGGGACGAACGGCAGCGACATTTCATCGGACGGCGGAACGACATGGGAGAGGATCGGGACTCAAAGCCTGAACGCCGTTGCGGCCCGCGGACCTGGCTCGGTCTGGGCTGTCGGCCCGGCCGGAGCTGTGTATAAACTCGCACCTTAGACGGATTTTTCCCGAATCACCTAAATACTGCTAAAATAAGGGCTCGATCGTTTGATCCGGCCCTTTTTCTTACCTGCACATGGTACGGGCTGATCCTTGTGTCATTCACCTCCCTTTCGATTAACGACTATGCAGAACACTTTTAAATTGCTTGTTGCCTTTGACGGTTCGCCATTCTCTGATGCTGCGATCGATGATCTCGCGGCTGCCGGGCTGCCGTCAACAGGTGTTGATGCTCGGGTCGTTTCGATCGCCGAAGCGTGGGAGTTGCCCGACCTTGCCGGGCTCGGGCCGTCCGGGTCCGGACGTATCGGAGCAGAACGGGCAGAACTTCTCCGCAGCCATCTAAATGACCTTATGGACCGGACTGGCGAAATGGCGTCCGGAGCGGCGGAGCGGGTAAGATCCACCTTTCCCGACTGGAACGTGGACAGCGAAGGCTTGACCGGCAAGCCGACCGTTGAATTGATCAGGATCGCCGATGAATGGCAGCCCGACCTGATAGTCATAGGCTCCCACGGTCGGGGATTTATCGGACGGGCGATCTTGGGAAGCGTTTCGTTAAAGGTACTTCATGAGGCCCGGTCGTCAGTGCGTGTTGTGCGAAAACGACCTGAGACCGACGATGGTGCTCAACGAATCTTAGTTGCACTCGACGGTTCCGAATGCTCTGATCTTGTGGTCGAGACTGTCATCGGCCGGACCTGGCCGGCGGAGACACAGTTCTTGCTGGTGACCGCAGATGACGATCCTGGGAGCCGGCCCGAGATCTCGTCGCTCGATGCTGTGAGGGAGGGGCATAAGGATTCGGCCGAAGCCAAAGCATGGGTCGAGCGCGTGCTCCAGGGGCCGATGCGAAAATTTGAAGAGGCCGGCCTTTCCGCGAAGCAGGTGTGCCGCTGGGCCTCTGCGAGTTCCCTGATACTCGACCAGGCTGAGGAATGGAAAGCCGACTGCATTTTCATTGGCGCTCGTGGGGTCGGCCGTGTAAGCCGGATGTTCCTCGGCAGTGTCTCGGCAGCGGTAGCAGCACGAGCGAAGTGCACCGTTGAGGTGGTTCGCGACCCCGCAGTCCACTGAAGAGCTGAGAGAACCGCTTGATGCCGAACAGCATGACCAAACCCGGGCTGACATCGGAAGAGGCTCGAGCCCGGCTCGCCCGCTACGGGCCTAATTCCCTGCCCGAGGCCCGGCGGGGCACGCTTTTCCGCCGCTTCCTGCGCCAGTTTCAAAGCCCCCTCATTTACATACTCCTTCTCGCCGTCGTCGTCGATCTGCTGATCTGGTGGTTTGAGGGTGCGATCGGCATTCCCTATGAATCGATCGCCATCGCTTCCATTCTTCTGCTCAACACGGCCCTTGGAATGTATCAGGAGGGAAAGTCAGAAGCCGCACTCGCTCGGCTGAAAGAGATGGCCGCTCCTCTTGCGTGGGTGCGCCGTGACGGGAAATTAGCTCACATCCCCGCAGCCGAGCTTGTGCCGGGGGATGTCGTACACCTGGAGGCCGGCGACCGGGTTCCGGCAGACGGCATACTCGACACGGACGGGGTGTCGGTCGATGAATCGGTGATCACGGGCGAATCGCTGCCCGTTGAAAAGAACCGGGACGACGAGCTTCTAAGCGGAACGCTTCTGATGCGCGGCAAGGCCGAACTTGAACTGACCCGGACCGGTTCGAAAAGTACGATGGGCAAGCTCGCGACGATGATCGGCAGCATCGAAACGGGTAAGACCCCGCTCGAGGCTCGGCTCGACGTGTTCGCCAAGCAGATCGCAAAGGTGATCCTAGCCCTCGCGGCGGCGATCGTGGTCGGAGGCCTTTTGATCGAGGGGCCCGACCGCATCGGCCATGTGCTCATCTTTGCTGTGGCGTTGGCCGTCGCGGCTATCCCGGAGGGGCTGCCCGCGGTGCTCACCCTCACACTCTCATTAGGCGTCGAGCGAATGGCGAAGCGGAAAGCGGTGATACGTCGCCTCAGCTCGGTGGAGACGCTCGGTTCCGTCACCGTGATCCTGACCGATAAGACCGGCACACTTACCGAAAACAAGATGAACGTCCGGGCCCTGACAGCGGACGACCGCGAACGAGCCTTGCGGGCAATGGTGCTGTCAAATGATGCCGAACGCGATAGCGGCGTCGGCGACCCGCTCGAGCTCGCGCTGCTGAAATTCGCCGCAGAAAACGAAATAGACGTCGAAAACGAGCGGGCGAGCTTCGAACGCGTAAGCGCGGTCCCGTTCGACAGCTCATACAAATTCATGCGTGTCACGGTCACCGAAAACGGCCGTCCCGTCAGCTATCTCAAAGGTGCTCCGGAAGTCCTGCTCGAACGAAGTACCCTTTCCGCCGATGAACGCGAACGCATGCACGCGACAATAGAAGCCGCCGCGGCCGAAGGTTCGCGGATGCTCGCACTAGGCCGGCGTGATGGCGAGGGCGAGGATAATATCGAGTTTCTCGGTTTCGTCGAAATATGGGACCCGCCGCGCCCGGAGGTTCGCGGCGCGATCGCCTCTGCCCGCGGTGCCGGCATAAAGGTGATCATGGCCACCGGCGACCACCCGGAAACGGCAAGGGCCGTGGCAAGCGAGATCGGGATCCCGGAAGGCGAGACATTGGTGGGAACCGAGATCTCGGGCTTGCCAGAGGGCGATCTCCGTGCTGCGGTCCGGGAGGCGAACGTCTTTGCACGCGTGACCCCTGAACAAAAAATGCGGCTGGTCGAGGCGCTGCTTGCCAATGGCGAGATAGTGGCGATGACGGGCGATGGCATCAATGATGCCCCGGCCCTTAAACGTGCTGATGTCGGGATCGCGATGGGAAACCGCGGCAGCGACGTCTCGCGGGAGGTCGCCGACCTGGTCCTGATGGACGATAATTTTGCGACGATCGTCGCCGCGATCGAAGAGGGCCGGAACATCTACGAGA
>JAEWBM010000108.1 GCA_023391155.1 Acidobacteriota bacterium | reverse complement strand
CCGACGGATTGTGTGACGCTGGCGCTAAATCAGATACTGGCACCAGATATAAGGCCGGACATTTGCGCGTCGGGGATCAATCACGGAGCGAATCTGGGTGATGACGCGTCGTATTCGGGGACCGTCGCCGGGGCGCTGGAGGCAACTATACTTGGCGTGCCGGGGCTTGCCTTCAGTTTGGTAGCGAACCGGAGTTGGGACTTTGCGGAATCGGTGAGGATCGCCCGCGAGGTGACCGAGAGAGCCTTGCGCGACGGGCTGCCGGAAGGGACGCTGCTGAACGTTAACATCCCGAAAGGGCATACCTCGGGGATCAAGATCACTACGCAGGGATTTAAATCCGCAAGGCCGGTGATCAGCGAGCATATCGACCCGCGGGGCAAGCCGTATTACTGGATCGGCGAAGTGCGCGAGGGCTTTAGGGCGGAAGGCGGTACTGATTTCGAGGCGATCGACGAGGGATTTGTCTCGGTGACGCCGATGCGGGCGGATATGACGCATCATCTGGTGCTGGATTCGCTGAAGGGCTGGGAACGGGAATAGCCGGATGACGGACGAATTTACCATACCGAGACAGCGGATGGTGGATAAACTGCGGGGGCATTACCACATCGCGGACGAGCGTGTGCTGGAGGCGATGAACCGCGTGCCGAGGCATTTGTTCGTTCCGGACGCTTTGAGGGCGCAGGCATATAAGGATAATGCATTGCCGATCGCAGGCGGGCAGACGATCTCACAGCCGTACATCGTGGCGAGGATGACGGAGTTGCTCGAGCTCAACGGCAGCGAACGGGTGCTCGAGATCGGTGCCGGATCGGGATATCAGACGGCGGTGCTATCGCTCCTTGCGAGGCGGGTTTATTCAATCGAGCGGCTGCCGCAATTGGCGGCTGACCTGAAGGAACGCGTCGTGAGGTTTGGGATCCGGAACGTTTCGGTGCGATGCGACGACGGGACTGCCGGATGGAAAGTGTATTCGCCTTTCGATGCGATCTTGGTCGCCGCGGGCGGGCCCGAGGTTCCTGAGCCGCTGATGGCACAATTGGCCGTGGGCGGCCGGCTGGTGATCCCCATCGGCGAAACCCAGCGGTCCCAGGTGCTGGTGCGGGTTCGCCGCACTGAAAAAGGCTTTGAGAAGGAAAGTTGCGGATCGTGCTCGTTCGTGCCGTTGATCGGGGAGCATGGCTGGAAAGAGGCTAATAACGCAAACGGATCAGCTTAAATATTTATAAGATCGGAGATCTAACGCTTGAAAAAGATATTCGAATACATGCGTCGGCTTAAGGCTTGGGTGGAAAGTTATGCCGAAAAGCCGTACGCCGAATGGGCGCTTTTCGTCATCGCATTTACGGAATCGTCATTCTTCCCGATCCCGCCGGACGTGCTGTTGATCGCGATGGCGGTCACGGTACCTAAAAAGGCGTTTCGCTACGCCGCGATCACCTCGATCGCTTCGGTGCTCGGGGGCATATTCGGGTATTTCATCGGATGGGCTTTCTTTGAGGCGATCGGGCAGCCGATACTCACCTTCTACGGTGCAATGGGCCATTATGAAGATGTGCAGCAGCTGTATAGCGAGCACGCCTTTTGGGCAATACTGGCAGCGGGCATCACGCCGATCCCTTATAAAGTGTTTACTATAGCTGCGGGTACATTCGGAGTATCCCTCTGGACGTTGATCATTGCGTCCGTGATCGGACGGTCGCTGAGGTTTTTTGCGGTCGCGGCATTATTCTATTTCTTTGGTGCACCGATCAAGCGGTTCATTGATAAGTATTTTGAGATATTGTCGATCGTCTTCCTGGTGCTGCTGATCGGCGGTTTCGTCGTGGTCAGGCTGTTCTTATAAGAAGAACGAGGTTGACATAGGTCTGTGGGTTCCATAGACTAATTTTTCGCGTTTAGAAACGCGGATGTCGGGGCGTGGCTCAGCCTGGTAGAGCGCACCGTTCGGGACGGTGAGGTCGGAGGTTCAAATCCTCTCGCCCCGACCAGTTTTTTGGAAAGCAGTCGTCAATTGACGGCTGCTTTTTTCATTGGAGGCCTTCACCTTCGCTTCCGCTTTTGCGGTTTTAGAAGCGCTTTCGTTGTGGCAAGTGCGGCGGCGTAGGCTCCTTCGTCATCTTGCGGGCGGCAGGGGACGGCCCGGTCGTCGATGAATGCGTCGGCGGGCGGCTTGCCCAGGCCGATATAGACGTCGGCAAATGGAAAGCCGTGCTTTTCGAGCCAGTCGATCACGTAAATGCGAAGCTGGCCCGGGCTGAGCGTGGTGGTAGAGCTGCCCTCGCGGGGCTCCTGTGAACAGCGGCTGGTGAACACGACGATCTCGGCTGATTTCGCGAGCGTCTTGGCGAACTGCAGCGCTCCCGGCAGCGGCTCGCCGATCTTCTCCACGCCCTCCCATCCGTCATAGCGGGCGAGGACGCCGTCGAGATCGACACAGACGCGTGCCCGCCGGCGAACGGGCGGCTTCTTCGCCGGCTTTGCGGCTTTCGCGGCCTTTTCGGACTTGCGGTCAGGCAGCTCCGGCAGCCGTCCTGCCCGGGCCGCCATCATATATTCAATGGCTTCGCCGCCCTCTAGCCACTCGTTCTCGCCGATCGCGTCGAAATTCCAAATGCGTGTGTAATGGTGCCGCGTGTGATGCCGCCCCGGAAGCCGCAGCGTGTAGGGCAGATCGTCCGGCTTTACCACACGCTTTGGCGGAAAGATCTCGGGCTTTCTCGGAAGCTCAAGCTCATCGTAATCGGCGCGTATCGAATCGGCGTAATCGTAAACATCGGCGAGCGGATATTCCCCGTCGAGCAGCGTCCAGATGTGGTACCCGCCCTCGCCGTTCGAATCCATCAAGATCGGGTCAAGGCCCGCACTCCGCAACCGGGCGGACCATTCCTGCGCCGCGATGAAATTAGCCTCGCGGATCTCGTCCGCATTCGGCACCTTCTCGTCGTGAAGATCGATGTCGATGGCGAACCATTTGCAGGTGCTGTGGTCGCTGATCGAGTGCAGTCCGATAAGATGCGCCGGCGAGCGGCCCGAGAAATGCCGGCGAAGCTTATCGAGCGTGACCATGTCGGTGCCGGCCTTGCGTCGCTCCTTGATGGGCAGCATCACGACGCTGATCTCACCGGCCTTGAGCGTGTACTGGCTCCAAACGTCGCGGCGGTTGACGATGCGTTCCATCGCCCACTCGGCAAGCTCGTCCGCGTAACGCTGCCACTCCTCGGCGATCCACATCAGGCGGCGGTTTCCGGCAAATTCTGCGAAGGGGGCGGCCATAGTTAAGCAGCTTTCTCCCAGCCGCCGACGAAATTTTTCTCGGCGACCTCGTCAAACATCTTACGTGCTGCCTTTTCGCTGCTGGCGACCTTTATATACCTCTCAAGCGGGTTCTTTCGATTGGGCGAAAAGTCCGTGAGATAGACGACGTACGCGGGAAAATCCGGGCTCTCCTCCTTGTTGGTCTTCCAGATCAGGAGCTTGCGTACCATCAGGTTCTCCTGCATCGTCTTTGTGTAAACGGTGCGTTCGATCAGCTCGCTCTCCTCCATCTGGCCGGGGTCGGCGGGCTCGTCCGCTTTTAGGACCGTGGTCAGATCGGTGATTTGGCTGATGCCAGTGTCTTCGGGACTCGCTTCTTTGTCATCGCGAATGCGGACATATTGAGGTGAGATGACACTTACGCCCGGCATTCGCTGCAGTGCGTTATATTTTTTGCCGGTCCACTCGAGCACCATCCGGTTGACAGGGCCGCCCCGGACGCGTTCCGAGATCATATCCAGGCATGAGATCTCGATAACCGGCCCCGGTTTGATCATCTCGTAGGCGACGTAATCGCTGTTGACCGCGACGTACTCGGACGGGGCGATGCGTTTCTTAAGGTCTTTCACGAACTTCTTGCGGTCGTCATCCGAAAAGCCGCCGCCGACGCGTGTGAGTTCCTGATAGGTCCCGTCCTTTCGAACGACCGCGACGAGCAGGTCGTGGAGCATCCCCTTTCGCCCCTCGGTGCCCTCGGAAAATCCGATGATCGCGACATCGAGATTATGCCGCGCCTTTATCTTGAACCAGCCCGCTTTATCGTGACGCGCGACGATGCCCTCGGCACCCTCGCCGATCACCCAATCGGTGAACAGGCCGAGCATGTCGTCGTTTTTATCGACGGTCTTGTGCTCGACGGGATGCACCTTTTTGCCCTTGCCGAATGTCTTGTCGAGAAAGCCGACGACCTTATCG
>JAEWBM010000055.1 GCA_023391155.1 Acidobacteriota bacterium | reverse complement strand
GATAGGTGGCGAGTTCTGCGTTCAGGAATGCCGCCCGGTCTCCGGTAACGGCGGATCCCATATTGAGGATCGCAACCCCGCCGGGGCGGAGGACGCGTTCGACGCCGCGAACCGCCTCGACCGTGGTCAAATGAAACGGCACCGACAAAAGTGAGCCGAATGCGTCGATGAAAACTGCGTCGTATTGTTCCGGTTCGGCGGTGTTGAGAAAGATGCGGCCGTCCTGATGGACTATTTTCAGCCGAGGGTCCTCCGGCAGTCGAAAATGCTTGCGGGCAAGACGCTCCATCGCGGGGTCGATCTCGACGACGGTGATCCGGGCGTCGGGATATTCCCGGAGGTGATCACGGGGGAACGAGAATCCTGCGCCGCCGATCATAAGTGCATCGCGGTGGCCGGGGCGAAAATGGCGGACGAGGTGGTAGAACTTCGTATATTCGAGCACGAGGCCGTCCTCGCCGTCGAGGAACATCGCCGACTGTGCGGAGTAGGGATCGGTCGAAAGCACGCGAATGGGCCGGCCCGTCGCTCGGTCTGTTGTTTCAAATATGCGTACGCGGGAATATTCCGTATCGAGATCGATGAGGCCCGCAGATGAGCGGAGCATCTGTGTCGTTGCCTCGTTCCCGGCCACCGCAAGCACGAAAAGAATAAGCACACCGAAGTTCAAGCGAGAGAAGACGAACGGAGCCAGCAGCACTGCCAGCACGAACAGCAGCCCGGCGATCAGATAGAGAGTTCGGGAGCTGCCTACGACGGGAATGAGAAAGAACCCGGCCGCGAACGTCCCGACGATGCTTCCGATCGTTGAAAGGGCATAGAGCCGGCCCACGGTGTTCCCCGCGGTATCTACCGAGGCGATCCGGAGCTTCGCCGCATAGGGCAGTACAAAACCGAGAGCGGCGGCCGCGGGGGCAAAGAGCAAAAGCGATGCGAAAACGGCCTTTAGCTCAAGCGGCAGCGGCGAACTCGCTGTCAGCGAGAGGATCACGTCTTTTGCCAGGATGGTGAACGAGACCATTCCTCCGGCGGCGAATATCGCAGCCGACAGTACCTTTGCATCGGGCAGGCGGTCGGCCATCCGGCCGCCAAGCCAATAACCAAGGCTCAAGGCAGCAAGTATGACGCCAATCAGGCTCGTCCAGATGTAGGTCGAGGTGCCGATGTATGGGGCGACGATCCGCGAGCCGATGATCTCGTATGCCATCACCAAGGCGCCGCAGGTGAACACTGGCGCCTCTAGTATAAAGCCCGGTGCGGGCAGCCTTTGTGATCCATCCTTTGCCATTGAAAACGCCCTGCGTGCCCCAACGGGCCCACAGGGCGAAATTGTAACCTTTTCGGCTTTCTCGGGCTAACGGGCCGACGCCGTCTGCTTTTCGCCGGAGCCGATGAAGGTGAGCCATTCGGCCCCGTTCGGTGCGGGCCGTTCGGCACGGATGATCTTAAAGAATTCTTCCTGCAGTCGGCGGGTAAGCTCGCCCCGCTTGCCGGCCCCGACCTGAATGCGGTCGACCGAGCGTATAGGCGTGATCTCAGCCGCGGTACCCGTGAAGAAGAGCTCGTCAGCAAGGTAAAGGGCCGAACGCTGAACGGTGGCTTCGATGACCTCAATGCCAAGTTCGCGGGCGATCTGAATAACCGAATCGCGGGTAATGCCGGGCAGGATCGACGCGCCGAGCGGCGGCGTGATCAGCTTGCCATTGTTGACCATAAAGAGGTTCTCACCCGAGCCCTCTGAAACATAGCCCCGGTCATCGAGCGCGATGCCTTCGCTAAACCCGCCAAGGATCGCCTCCATCTTGATGAGCTGCGAATTCATGTAATTCGCTCCGGCCTTTGCCATCGCCGGCATCGAATTTGACGTGATGCGGTTCCAGCTCGAAACGCACACATCGATGCCGTTCTCAAGAGCCTCTTCGCCGAGGTACTTGCCCCATTCCCAAACACAGATATATACGTCGACCGGGTTAGGGAAGGGATTGACGCCGAACGAGGGGTTTGCCTCATCCAAGCCGCGAATCACCACCGGGCGAATATAGCACTCTTCGAGGCCGCTTTCGGCGATCAGGTCGACGGTCGCGTCGATCAGCGTCTGGCGGTCGAAATCGAAATCCATCCGATAGATCTTTGCGGAATTAAAAAGTCGCTGGATGTGTTCTGTCAGGCGGAAAACGGCAGAGCCCTTTTCCGTTTTGTAGCATCGAATGCCCTCAAAAACGCTGGATCCGTAATGCACCACATGCGACATTACGTGTATGCGTGCATCATCCCAATTGACGAATTCGCCATTCTTCCAAACCTTTTCAGAGACCTTTTTCGTTGCTACGTCTTTTACCATTTCTTATAAAACACTCCTTTATATATTAAATACGCAATTTAGGGGGCAGCGCTGAGATGCTGTTAAATTGTCGGGTTAAAACTGAAGGGTTCGCGGAAACGAACTACAACTATAAGGATAATATATACCCCAATCGCCCGCAAGCATCACCAACGCTTATAAATGCATAATGGTACCGTTATTAAAGAAAAAGCGGGCTTCAGAGCCCGCTTTTCGCCCGTATGCACGGAAGATCAGAGTATCCAAATGCGCGGCGCGGTGTCCTCGAGCCGTGATGAAAAGAGAGTGCCTCCCGCACGTATCTCTACGATTATCGGCTGATCACCCGCACCGTCAAGCGATGCCGGCAGATTAAAGTCCACCGTTTGCACACCCGGTTCCGCCGGGACTCCTCCCGTCAGAACGGCAGTGCCGAAGATCCGTGTCGAACCGATGCGGATCTCAATTGACTGCGGTACCGTATTGGCAATGCCGGTTACGCGTAGCCTTAAAGTCGTCGGCACACGCTGTCCGCCGCGGACGCGTATCGTCGTCACGGTGAACGGCTCTACCCGGTGGACCCGGTTGACCACGTTCAGCGCACTCGCACGCCCTCCCGGTCCGTTCGAACTCGTAAATATGTCGGGCCGCGTCGGTACGATAACAATATCGCCTCGCGAGACCACACCGTTGTTGTTCACCACCATTTCATAGGTAGTTCCAGTGAGGGCGCTGGGGATTGCCGGCGGCACGACGAACGTGATCTCGGTCCGGCCACCGGCGATACGGCGAACCGATTTGATGCCCGCGGCTGCCTTGTTTATCGAGACGGTCACTCCACTAAGCTCTATCGGAAGAGGGAACGACCGGTCGTAGGAACCGACCGCCGTGCGGTCTACGACCGGCTGCAGCCCCGACTGATAATTCATCACGACGAGCATGCCCGGTGACATCCCGAGCACTGACGCCGGGGTCGTCGGTGTTGGCGACGGGCTGGGCGTAGGCGTGGGTGTCGGGGTCGGGGATGCCGTCGGCACTACCGAAATGGGCAACCGCGAAGCACCGGTGAAAAACGTCCGGTTCGCGGCGACCTCGGACGTAGCGACAGGCGTATAGAGATAGTAGGACTCCGATTCGCCTGCTGCTCCCGTTCCAAGTTCGGTCAGCGCGAGGTTGAACGTCATGCGCCGCGTCGTCTCGCTTGGGATCGCCTGGGTCGTGGCGAACAATGCGCTCGCCGCCGGGAACTTGGTCATCCGGGTAAAGATCGCCGGTTCGCCTTTCGGAGGAACGATCGGGTACGAATAGATCTGTACCGGCCGCCCTTCGATGGGGTTCAGCCCGTCCTCTTCGTTTGTCGGGATGGTGCCCTGCGGCGTTATGTTCAGCCGCATAGAGAACACGAGCGATTGCGGGGTGCCGTTGATGTCGTAATCGCTGAAGCCCGGGTAATGGGTCACGTCGCCGCCGCCGGCTTCTTCATCTGCGTCGCTCCGCGGACCAACACGGCTGATCACCGGTGCCAGAGGATTCTGCAGGTCATAAAGATACAGAGCGAACGAATCTTGATTTTCGCCGCCGTGTTCATTGGCAAGGTCGGCCGCCGAATCGAACGCCAGATAGCGCCCGTCACGGCTAAGCCGCCGCCCTATATCGAGGATGTTTACGATATCCCCTGGATTTGTCGGGGTGGTTACGGTTAGTTGAAGCTTGTTGCCCGTGGGCGCACCTGTGGCGTCAAGGTCCGCCAGGAATATCTCTTCGTTGCGGCTGGTCTCGGGATTATCGCCCCCGGTCATTCCTATGATCGGATTGTCGCCCGTGCTCGCAAAAATTACGCGCAGCCCGTCACCGGAGATCGATGGATGCTTGTTATAAATCGGGTCTAAGATGGGGCCCCTCGGTGTTTGCGTCACCTGGCTGATCGTTCCCGTTTGCCCCGTCCGGACAAACGTAAATATTTCGTCGTTGTCGTCATCTGGGAAGGGATTACCGCCGGTAACCAGGTCGCGTGTCGAGACAAATGCGATCACACTGCCGTCGTCATCTATCGATGCGTCGTGATTATCC
>JAEWBM010000037.1 GCA_023391155.1 Acidobacteriota bacterium | reverse complement strand
GCTCTCCTCCTTGTTCGTCTTCCAGATCAGGAGCTTTCGGACCATCAGGTTGTCCTGCATCGTCTTGGTATAAACGGTTCGCTCGATCAGCTCGCTCTCCTCCATCTGGCCGGGGTCGGCGGGCTCGTCCGCTTTCAAGACCGTGGTCAGATCGGTGATCTGGCTGATGCTTGTGTCGTCGGGGTTCGCTTCCTTGTCATCGCGGATGCGAACGAATTGGGGCGAGATCACGCTGACGCCCGGCATACGCTGGAGCGCGTTATATTTTTTGCCGGTCCACTCAAGCACCATCCGGTTGACCGGGCCGCCTCGGACGCGTTCGGAGATCATATCGAGGCACGAGATCTCGATGACCGGCCCGGGCTTGATCATCTCGTAGGCGACGTAATCGCTGTTCACGGCGACGTACTCAGACGGGGCGATGCGCTTCTTGAGGTCTTTCACGAACTTCTTGCGGTCGTCATCCGAAAAGCCCCCGCCGACGCGGGTAAGCTCCTGATATGTGCCGTCCTTGCGAACAACGGCAACGAGTAGGTCGTGAAGCATGCCCTTTCGCCCCTCGGTGCCCTCCGAAAAACCTATGATCGCGACATCGAGGTTGTGACGGGCCTTTATCTTGAACCAGCCGGCCTTGTCGTGACGCGCGACGATGCCCTCGGCACCCTCGCCGATAACCCAATCTGTGAATAGGCCCAACAGGTCGTCGTTTTTATCGACCGTCTTGTGCTCGACGGGATGGACCTTTTTGCCCTTACCGAAAGTCTTGTCGAGAAAACCGACGACCTTATCCACCGAGCCGACCGCTTTGCCATTGAGCTCGATCACATCGAACATCGCGATCGCTATCCGTTCAAGCTCCTTCTCGCTTTTTTGCCCGCGTAGCAACCCGACGACGTGCTGCAGCATACGGGCCGATGACGGTTCATCGATGACGTAGTATTCGCCGGCGAGGATGCATGAGCTGACCTTTGCTTTTTTGAGCAGTGCGGCTGCCTCGTCCAAGCACGGTAGTCCGGCACGGACGGTCGCTCCGGGATTGACCGTGATCAGGTTTTCGCCGTCCCAGACCATCATCCCGAACTCGCCGTCGTATTTCCGCGAAACGTCGTAACCCTTTGCCTTGGGCAGTTTAGAGATGTCCTGCGCGGCGACGGCCCGCATCGTGGAGCTCATCCGGCGTTTGTAATCCTGCGCCTTTGCCCATAGGCCGGGGTCGGCGAGGTCTTTTGCCTTGCCGATACAGTAGCCGTGCTTGCACTTGAACGCTTTTTTATCGAATTTAGCGTTTGGCATCGGGCACCTCCGCCGGCGGTTTTAGCTCCATGTTCGAAAGATGCATTATCAGGCAATAGCTGTCGCCTTTAATACGGCCCTCGAGGAACGCGTTATACTGCTTGCCCCCGCGATTGAGGACGATCGGTTTATCACCTTTCTCGCCTCCTCTTAGCAGCAGCAGAGCATCCCGCTCGGCCAGTTCCTTTGCCATGCTGTAAAGGAAATCGAAGGTCAGGCCGTTGATGTGGGCGATCTGCTTTTTGTTGGTAAAGACGAATTTACACGCCGCCTCGGCCTTTGGAATGTACTTGCCGGTCCAGCGAACAGGATATTCGGTGTTGATGTTCTGCAGCTCCTTTTTACGCGGCCGTTTACTGCGAACCGTGCCGTCAGGCTTCTTGATCACCTCAAACTCTTCGACCAAGTGGGCGATGCCGTTTTCGGAAACGTAAACCCGCGATGTGTCGGTGAGAAACATCCCATAGGATTCAATGTCTATCTCAGGGTCGCCCTCGACCAGATTCTTAGCGAGGGTGTTGAGCTTTTTGCGGCCCTGGATCTTCTTGAGGTCGTGCTCGACGTCGGATTTGAGGACGCGGCGGTTGGTCGTCGGCCTGCCTTTCGGATCCACATAAAAGACCTCGCGGCGGCTCTGGGGCGTTTCGAGAGCGACTACCGCATCGCGATTCTCTGCATTGCTGATGTTTATCGGCATAGTTTCTTAGAGCAGGTCAAAGCTGATATCGTCTGCACTTACCTCGGCCTCGTCCGTCGGGTCGTATTCGGCGGCCTGATTCAGCTTCAGGTATTCAAGTTCCGCGTCTGTCCCAACGACCATAAAGGCATTCTTTTCCGAGCCCAGCACATAGGCGGCATCATAGCTAAGGCCGCCTCGGTAACTGAACGGGAAATTAAAGATCCGCCCGTCGGAGATGTTGTCGTAAAGCAATCCGAGATCGGTCCCGTCGTCAGGTTCCAATAGGTAGACCGACTTGACGATCAAGCCCAGATAATCCTCGACCCCCGCCTTTTTCAAAACATTAGGCGCGTCAAAGGACGAGGGAACCTCTTTTATCGGCTTCCCTTTTTCGTTTACTGCCTTTAGATCGCTGCGGTCGAGTGAGTCGCCGTCTGCGTTCAGCACCTCGAGTCCCGTCCCGCCTTTATCGATCAATGTCTTGCCGTCCGCAGCCAGTACCATCACGGTCGCCGGTTTTTTCTTTTCGTCGTAAGCCTCGATCTCAACCGAGCCGTAAAGCTTTTCACGGTCGATGCGGACGAGGTTGACCGCCATCTCGTTGCCATCCAGGGAAAGTACCAGTGTTCGCGGCATAAAGGTGTGAAATTCGCTCCAATTGTTCGCTGCAAGACAATTACGGCTTTCCGCTAATAATAATATTTTGAATTATGAACGCAAACGACAACAAGACCAATGCTGCTGCCGCTTCCGCCGGATCCAACGACGATATGGCGCCGTCGAATATCAAACAAATGCTTGCCGATTTCATCAACGAAGCCTTTGACGGCGACGCAAATGCCGCCGCGGTGGTGCTCGGCCGAGATCCGGTGAATATTCGAGGAATACTCGACGGTGCTCTTGAGGCCGACGATGATCTTGGGCTGAAGATCCGCGGCATCGCCAAGGAGCGCGGCGTCGAGCTTTCGAACGCACCGATCGAGCAATAGCTATTGGATCATCGAAGCGGCGGCGGGCGATGCTGCAAGTGCCAGCTCCTCATAGCAGCCGCACGCGGCCGCTTCGATCTCTCCCCTATCGAGAATTGTTATGCCGCCCCGCGAATAGTCGATCATCCCCTTTTTCCTCATTTCGAGAGCGATGCAGGTTACGCTTGGCCGGTAAACGCCTAGCGTCCGCGCTATCTGCTCATGCGTAAGCTTGAGCGTCGGCTTTCGGCACCGATCGTGCAGCATTAAGAGCCATGTGCAGAATCGCTCTTCGACCGAGTGATACATATTGCAGATCGCCTTTTGCGCGATAAAGCGGATATAACCGTCTAGATATGGTAAGAAATATTGGCGAAGATCCCCGTGAATCCGAACTGTCCTTTCAAAGTCCGCGAGGTCCAATTTAACTGCGAGGCCCGGTTGGGAGACCTGAACACAGTTTACGGTGCGCGAGGCTCGGCACATGACACAGAGGCCCACAGCCCCTTCACTGCCCGTCATCGCAACCTCCACCATCCGGCCGTCGTCGAGCATCTTGAATTCCGAAACAACGGCGGTCTCGGGAAAGTAGATCTGGCCGATCTCGTCGTCCTGTTGAAATAAGAACTGTTCCTTTTTTAATTTGACCCGCCGCAAAGACGCCCTCAAGGCGGCGAAATGATCATGTGGAAGTGAATTTAAAACTTGATTGTTGCTGGAAATGACCGGGTCCGTCGCCCCGTTGAGCTTGGCTGTGGTTGGCCTCGGCAGAGCGCCGTTTGATCCCGGCAGATAAGGGACCGTCTCCGGCCCGCGCTCTGCATACGCCTGATGAATTTCCATTTTTCCCCCTTGGACCGGTGCACCGAACGGCGGCCACCGAGATTCTCCTGTCACGGCTCACTTCCGGAGTTGGGACCGGGAGCAGCCGACTCGGCCGACCCGGAAGCACACTCCCGACCGGGCCGATTCCTTGCTTCTATAACCGATGTACATACAATTATCGCGCCAAAACAATAATCCGGACTACAATTTTTCCAACCCTTTGTAAACATTGAAGTAGACTAGCAAAACGGGACGGTTCCCGTCGTCGACGCTATGTTTCGTTCCGATACAACGCGCCGGATATATAAACTTTTGATCGGAGACATCGTACAGAATCCGTTCAACGCTGGCGGAACATATAATTGGTATGCCATTTGCGGAGAGCGAAGAACAAATATATGCCGGCAAAGAAAATGCATAACGCAATATTGAACGACCACGGCCCGGACAACTCCCCTATTGCACTGTTGATCATCGATATGGTGAGCGACTTTCAGTTCGAGGACGGCAAAAAGCTGTTTGCGAATACGATGAAGATCGCAAAGCGTGTCGCTGACCTGCGGAAGCGGGCACAGGATGCCGGGATTCCGGTAATTTTTGTGAACGATAATTTCGGGAAGTGGAACCGCGATTTTGGCGGCTTCGTCGATGCCGTGCGCAACGATTCCGAAGAGGGCCGGAAGATCACCGATATATTAGCGCCAGAGGGTGATGATTATTTCATTCTAAAGCCTCAGCGATCGGCGTTTTACGCGACACCTCTCGACGTGCTGCTAGAGTCGATGGAAGCGGAAAAGCTGGTGATCACCGGGATAACGACCGACATTTGTGTTCTCTTCACCGCACACGATGCCCATATGCGCGGATTTGAAGTGGTCATCCCGAAGGACTGTGTTGCCGCCGTCGAGACCGCATTTCACAACCAGGCGATCAAGTTCATTGAGCGCGTTGCTGACGCAAAGATCGTAACTTCGGCGGATGTTAATTTTAAGAAAAGGCCCCGCCGTAAATGACGGGGCCTATTCAAAGGTGGTTACGGCCTTAGCTTAGGAACCCGAGGCCTTCTTACGGGCCTTCGTTTCCGAGCCTTCCGAACCGGAGATCGTGGACAAGTTCTCATTCAACCGATCGCTGGTGAATGCCGAAGAACTTGAATCCACACGAAGGTTATTCTGTACATGCTTCACGCCCGAGAGGCCTTCAACCAGGTCCTCTGCTGCACGTTTCGTGTACCGGTCTTCGACCGTCCCGGCCAAAGTAACCTCGCCGTTCCGGACCTCCACCTCGATGTTCGATGCGTCGAGATCGTCGTCGAACCAGAGCTTCTCGTTGATATCTTCCTTTATCCGTTCGTCAGATCGCGTATAGCCTTTCGGACCCTTACCGCGGTGTCCGCCGATCCCGTACCTCTGGGACGGATCGTCCCCGAACTGCGGACCTCGGGACTGCTGCCCCCCACCATAACCTTGGCGGCCGTAGCCTTGTGTTCCCGATCCCTGCTGGCCCGGCGTCTGCGACGAGCCGCCGAATCCGCGGGCCCCATAGCCCGACGATCCGCTTCCGCCGGAACCGTACCCGCCCGGGCCTCCACTCGAACTATAGCCCCGTGAACCATAGCCTTGCGTGCCAAAGTTCCTGGGCTCTTGACGGCCCGATGCGAAACCGCGCGAGCCATATCCCGATGAGCCATATTCCTCGCTCTGCCGGGGTGACGACTCATAACGATATGGCTGGTCATCGCCCCCGTATCCGGAAGGGCCTTTTGAACGTCCGCCCCAGCCTTGCGGGCCGTCGAATTCTTCATCATAACCCGCGTTGAAGCTGCGGCTTCGCTCGTCAAATTCCCCTTGATAGCGGTCAGCCGGCCGCCATGACTGGTGCCGGCGGCCTTGTTCCTGATCGTACGAATCGGTCGCGTATCGGTTCTCGTCTTGTGATCTTCGATCCTCAGAATCCCTCTGGTTGCGAGGGCCGAATCCCCTTTCGTCTCGGTGTGATCTGTGATGTCCCATTGCAGTTACCTCCTTGTAAACATCGTGCTGATTGGCGCCGGCAAAACCGGCGAGCGCCGTAAAACTGAAGCGGCCACTGCCGCAAGCGACGCGTAGTCCCTATTCAATCATCGATCCGACGATCGGTTCGTATTCCGCGGTACATTCATACAGAGATTGGTCAGGCCGCCTCATCAGCGGCATCGCGTTTGCGGTGGTAAAAAGACAGGCCGATGCCTACCAGGCTATTTAGCGTAAGGGCCGCGTTGGTGAATGTAAAGACCCAATTTTCGAGCAGAATGCTGTAAATGAGAAACCCCGTTGAGGCAGCGAATTGGCCGATGAAAAGCCATTTTGAGACGCCCTCTCCGGTTCCCTCCTGCCATTGTTTGTAAACCTGCTTCACAAGCGTGATCAGCAGGATCCCGGAGCTTGCCCACCCGATCGCCTCTGTCATTTCTTTTCACCCTTCCCGTTTTCCAATTCTTCGAGCTCCTGCTCGGCGAGAGCATCTTCGTGCTTTATCCCCACCCGCAGCCGCCGATACAAGCTCATCCATTGATTCGCGATCCAGGGCAGCACAAAAAATGCGATCAGATACCCTCGCCAATCTTCGAAGACAAGCTGAAATCGGCTAATGATCAAGAAGAACAGCGTTACCCAGTGGCTAAAACAGTATTCGCAGGTGAAAACGTAGAAGAATTTTCTCACCAGCATCGAACTTGCGGTGCGGCTCCGTTTAGCCGCAGCCTCACGCGGTTCTCGAAAGATCTCTTCCTGCGTAACCGTCCACGAGACCGACGCCACCGCGAGCGACAGCATAATGAGCCAATAGACCTGATCTGCGACGTCCATAGATTTCTATTTCGCCTCCGGAAAAAGCAAAAGGTGCCGAAACTGCCGTATAGCATCTTCAGCACCTTTCACCCCAACCTTGGAGGTTATTACGCAGGAGAATCAGCGCGATAACCTTAATATAGGCGGATACGGTCGAGATACTGTATGCATGCTTACAAACCAACGAAATTTTCCGTGGGCTCCGTCGTACGGAAAATATACTACATTCCCGCCTCCCTGCCTTAAAGCGACTCCATATCGTTACAGCTTCAAGACTTGCATAGTAATTGCATCACTCCTTATTACAGGAGGCTCAGTACGTTAACTATGGAGAGCAAGGCAAAGATCTTGGGTCATGCGATACACCCGATAATGATAGTTTTCCCGCTCGGCTTATTGTCTACGGGGGTTATTTTCGACATTTTATTTTTGATCACGGGCACTGCCGCACTCGCGAATGCCGGTTATTGGATGATGGTAAGCGGCATTATAGGCGGAGTGTTGGCCGCGCTGTTTGGGTTCATCGACTGGACGGCTATTCCGAACGGCACGCGTGCGAAATACGTGGGGCTGATCCACGGCGGGCTCAACGCGGGCGTATTGGCGATCTTTGCGATTGTTGTTTTTCTGCGAACGGGGGCGGCTGATCAGGAAAACCTGCTTGCGACCGCCTTGGGTGTCTTCGGGTTTCTGCTTGCATTGGCGGGCGGGTGGTTCGGGGGCGAATTGGTGGAGCGGCTCGGCGTCGGCGTGCACCCGGGAGCCCATTTGAACGCACCGAACTCGCTGACCGAGGATATGCCCGAGGTCAACCTCTCCACAAAGGCAACACGCGGGGTCTAGAAAATTATGAACTATCAACTTAAGAAACTAAGAGATCAAGTGATCGTAATTACCGGAGCGAGCAGCGGCATCGGGCTCGTCACTGCACGTATGGCCGCCGAAAGGGGTGCAAAGCTCGTATTGGCGTCACGGAACGAACGTGCACTTGCTAAGCTGGCTGGCGAGATAAATGACAAAGGGGGCGACGCGATCTATGTCGCCGCCGACGTCGCCAAAGAGGCAGATGTGAAGAAGATCGCCTCGGAAGCGGTTAATCACTACGGGACCTTCGACACCTGGGTGAACAACGCCGGAGTGTCCATCTACGGCAAATTGGAGGAGGTGTCTCTTGAGGATTCGAAGCAGCTATTTGAAACGAACTTCTGGGGACTGGTGAACGGTTCGATCGTCGCGGCAAGACATCTGCGATTGACGGGCGGTGCCTTGATCAACATCGGCAGCACGCTGTCCGACGTTGCGATACCGCTGCAGGGAATGTATTCGGCGTCGAAACACGCGGTAAAGGGCTTTACCGACGCGTTGCGAATGGAGCTGGAGGCGGACGGCGCTCCGGTCTCGGTCACGCTCATCAAACCGGCGGCGATCGACACGCCATACAAAGAGCACGCTAAGAACTATCTCGGAGTTCAGCCTGAAAATCCTCCGCCGGTGTATTCGCCGGAAACCGCGGCTCGAGCGATCCTGCACAGCGCGGAGCACTCAACTCGCGATGTCTTTATAGGCGGCGGTGCAAAGGTCTTTTCGACCATGCGAAAGTACGCCCCGCGAACAACGGACATCGTTATGGAAAACACGATGATCGATATGCAGAAGACCGACCGGCCGGACAACGGCATCTCACGCGAGGGGCTGTATGAATCGCAGGACGCCAGCCTTAAGGAACGCGGCGGCTATACAGGGCACGTCGCCGAATCGAGCCTTTACACCAAGGCGACGCTTCATCCGAAGCTGACGACCGCGGCGGTCGCGCTCGGCTTAGGCGGGCTGATCTGGGGGCTGACTCGCAACAACGGCGAGGCCTCCCGTGCTGCAGCTCCTGCCCTGCGGGACGAAAACGGCAAGTCCGCGAGCCAACAGGCAGGATTTACAAGCCCATCCGTACGCGATTTTACGGCATAATGCCGTCCACATTCGATAAACGCAGGCCCGGAACGCTTCGGGCCTGCATTTTTTTCATCAAGGAAGCCTCTGACATCGCCAAAAAAAGATCTATTTTCCCCGCGCAGAGATCTTTTCCCGCCGTCCAGAGATCTTTTCCCGCCGTCCAGAGATCTATTTTCCCCGCGCAGAGATCTATTTTCTCCGCGCAGAGATCTATTTTCTCCGTGCAAAGATCTATTTTCCTCGCGCAGAGATCTATTTACGCGAAGAAAAGATCTCTGTTCGAGAAGAAAAGGCCCGCGCTCGCCGGTTGCGCGGTTTTGATTCAGCGGAATAAAAAGCGGATGAACTAGCGGAGGCCGGCGTTTATGGCCGCCAGAGTCTCGGCGCCGGGGCACAGATCCTCCTGGCCCAGGGCGTTAAGCGGCGTTGTTGAAGTATTGAGGTATTCGTGCAGATCGCTGCAGTCCGGCTGTACGAAGAGAAGCCCGGTGAGTATCTCGTCGCGGGATTTGGCACGCTGCATGGCGTTGATCGCAGAAAAGCGGTCCATCGGGTCCCAATCCTTTTCGATCTTGTGCAGCTTGATCAGCGATCCGTCGTGCATTGCCACGCTTTCGACCGTACCCTCATCATAGCTCGCACGGATCTCGCGGCCGATGGGAATGAAATCCATCGTCGCGGTCGCTTCCATGTGCTCGCGAACGTAATCGTAGGATTTGGTCGAGCCGACATTATTGTTAAAGGTGACGCACGGGCTGATGACGTTTAGAAACGCAAAGCCCGGGTGCCGCATCGCGGCTTTGATGAGAGGGACGAGCTGATCCTTGTCTCCCGAAAAGCTCTGGCCGACAAACGTAGCTCCGAGCTCGATAGCAAGACTGGCGAGGTCGATCGCCTCGAATTGATTTACGTGGCCGGTCTTGTTCTTTGAACCAACGTCAGCGGTCGCCGAATCCTGGCCCTTGGTCAGGCCGTAGCAGCCGTTGTTCATGACCAGGTAAACCATGTTCAGGTTGCGGCGGATGACGTGAACGAACTGGCCCATCCCGATCGACGCCGTGTCGCCGTCGCCCGAAACGCCGAGGTAAAGCAGGTCGCGGTTGGCGAGATTTGCACCCGTGGCGATCGAGGGCATGCGGCCGTGGACCGAGTTAAAGCCGTGCGAGTTATTTAGAAAATATGCCGGCGATTTTGAAGAACACCCTATGCCCGAGAGCTTCGCAACCTTGTGCGGCTCGATATCAAGCTCAAAACACGCCTGGATAATGGCCGCGTTGATCGAATCGTGCCCGCACCCCGCACACAACGTGCTGAGGCTGCCCTCGTAGTAATCAAACGTGTACCCGAGCGAGTTCTTCGGCAGAGCCGGGTGGCGAAATTTTGGTTTGAGATAGCTCATTTTAGGTTGTTCCAATCATCCGCCGAGATCTCGCGACCAAGTATTTCGGCGGCTTCACGTAACATCATTCGCAACTGGGGAACCGAATACTCGGGATTCGACGGCACTGTGAGTCGATTGCTCCCCAAAACCAAAAACTGGTGTTTCGAACCTGAGTATGGCCCGTCAAAGCCAAGCCGGCGCAGCCGCCGAATAAAATCGTTCCTCTTACACGGACTCCAGCGGCTCATAAGCGGGCATCTTATTCAAATTGATGTTATTTAGAACCGGCAGTTCATGACCCAATTTAAGTCCTACCAAGACCCAGTCCTCCAGGGTGGATCGCAGCTCGCTTTCGCATCCGCGAAGTGTTCGAGCAAAAGCAACTACTCCCTTACACGCCGGAATGCGACCCGCAAACGTTTCGTCCTCAAGCTTGTCGTACTCAGCCTGTTCAAGCGCTATTTCGACGTAATCACTCAAAATATAATTTCCGGACATACTTCATTTTAACATTTTAGCCGACTTAAAAACCCGCGTACGATAACTCGGACCAATGTTAGCAATCAACTATATTTGGACCTCACCGGCACTTAAAGCTCCTTTGATCTGCCTCGCAATATTATCAGCCGTGATCGGCGTGCCGTCGTAATTGAGGACCGAGATCAGTTTTTCGGCCGGCGTGCCGAGTTCGATCATCATCAGGCTGCGGAATTGTGCGTCGCGGTTTTGTTCGATGACGAAGATGCGATCGTGGGCGTCGACAAAATCGCGGAACGCTTTACCGAATGGAAATGCTCGGGCACGCATCGCGTCCACCACGATGCCTTCGGCGGCGAGCGTCTCGACCGCCTCTTTTGCCGCGTAAGTAGAGGTGCCGAAGAAGATCGCACCCGGCACGCCGGAACGGTCTCCCTCCGTGGGGCCGTAGAACTCCGGAGCCGGAACGAGTTCCTTAGCCGTGTCCCACTTGACCAACAACCGCTCCATGTTACGCCGGTAAGCCTCATTGTCCTCAGTGTAAACGGCGTACTCGTCCCGCGACGTGCCCCGTACCACATATGCCCCTCGAGAAGGATGCGTGCCGGGGATCGTCCGGTATGGGATGCCGTCGCCGTCCACATCCAGATAGCGGCCGAACTTGCTGCGAAACTGCTCGAGCGGTGGCTGGGGAGCGGCAGTATCGTTGGTAAGGGTGTCGAGTTCAAGATCGCCGGGCAGCGTTTTCTCCCCGTTTCCGTTACTCTGCGGAGCTCCGGTCGCTTGGCCCATCGGTCTTTCCGACATGCCGTAGATCACCTCGAGCTGCTCGGCCGTCAGCACCTTGCCGTGATCGTATCGACGCGCCGGGTCCCATTCGAAGGGGCGCGTGACGTGGTCGTTCATCCCGAGGTCGAGATCGCTCATTATTATGACGGGCGTCTGCAGCCGGTCGGCCAGGTCAAAAGCCTCGACGGTCAGATCGAAGCACTCGCGCGGGCTGCCGGGAAATATAAGCACATTCTTTGTGTCGCCGTGCGAGGCGTAGGCCGCAAGCAAAATATCCGATTGCTGCGTCCTAGTCGGCATACCCGTCGAGGGTCCTGCCCGCTGCACATCGATCAGCACGGTCGGGATCTCAGAGAAATATGCGAGGCCTAAAAATTCGTTCATCAGCGAAACGCCCGGCCCGCTGGTCGCGGTGAAGGAACGAGCACCGTTCCACGCAGCACCGATAACGACACCGATCGCAGCGAGTTCGTCCTCGGCCTGTACAACGGCGTATTTGCGTTCGCCGGTTTCGGGATCCATGCGGTACTTTGCCGCGTAACTTTCAAACTTTTCGGCGACCGAGGTCGACGGCGTGATCGGGTACCAGGCCACAACGGTGGCACCTGCATACAGTGCCCCCAATGCACACGCGGCATTGCCGTCGATCATTATCGCATCTCCGATCAGGTCACGGCGCTCGACTCGTATCGGCAGCGGGCATTCGAAATTCTCACGGCCGTAATCCGCGCCCATCGTGAGGGCCCGAATGTTCGGCTCGATCAGCTTTTCTTTTCCTTTGAACTGATCGCCGACCAACCCCTCGAGAACGCTGAATTCGATATCCAGCAACGCCGCAAGCGCCCCGACATAGATGATGTTCTTGAAGAGTTGCCGCTGCCGCGGATCGGTGTATTCGCGGTTACACATCTCCATCAGCGGGATGGGCAGATAGTTTATGTCGTCGCGATGGTACGCCGGTGCAAGCGGTTTGGTGCTGTCATAAAGAAACCACCCGCCGGGCCGCACGCTGGCAACGTCCTTTGCCATGCTCTGAGGATTTACGCAGACCATCAGGTCGATGCCTTCGCGGCGTCCGAGGTGGCCCTTTTCACTGACCCGCACCTCATACCACGTCGGAAGTCCCTGAATATTAGACGGAAAGATATTCTTAGGCGTTACAGGGATGCCCATGCGGAAGATCGCCTTTGTAAACAGGAAGTTCGCCGAGGCCGACCCGGTCCCGTTCACATTGGCAAAACGAACTACTAGATCATTTACTTTCATTGGAGGTAAATACCGATCGACGCAACTATTTTATCACTTACTCGCCCGCTCGTAGTAAAGAACGATGGCGCCGCACCCGAATGTTTTCGTCTTTTGCAGGTTAAGATCGATCCGTTCGCGAATGTTCTTGAACAGGGGCAGTCCGTTCCCTACAACCGTCGGGTGAACGGCGATCTGATATTCGACGATCAGGCCGAGATCTCCGAGTGCGACGATCAACCCCGGGCTCCCGACTAAAATGTCCCTGCCATCCTAATGTTTCAGCTCAACGAGATCATCTTTAACTATCTCGCTTTTCAGTTCGGTGTTCCTCCAATCGACAGTTTTGAGAGTGCGGGAATAAACGATCTTATCGATCTCGTCGATGGCGACGGCAAAGTCGTCCATGGCTTTGTTACCGGACGGCTCCTTAACAAGCGGCGGCCAAAATTCCCTCAGCTGAAATGTCTTCCGTCCGTAGATGATCGTATCGGCGCTCCGCAGGAGATCCGTGTAATGCTGATGAACCTCGTCATCAGCCCCCATAACGGTGTGATCGCAAACACCGTCAAGAGTCATGTTCATCGCGGCGATCAGTTTTCTCATCCCCTACTTTGCGGTTGTTATGAAATACCCTTCCTTCTGGTCCGAAACCGCGATTTTACAAAGCTCGGCGAATTCAATCAAGAAACCCGCAAGATCGAAGGGATTTATCTCCATTCCTTGCCAAGCTCCCTGATCCCAAATAAGGGATGCTTCTAGAAGTTCATCGTGCCCTCTGCTTGCAACACAAGCCGTCAAATCCGGATCAACTTGATAAAACACTGATCTATCGCTTAATCCGACTCGGTTGGAAACGAGGGTCTATGAACTCTTAAAAACACATTAGTTAAGTAGTCAATTCTTTCCCGGCTATAAAAACCTCCGACCTGAACCTTGTCCCTCATAATGTATGTCAGGAGATCACCTATGGTTCTAATATTCTGTAAAGCAACTGAACGACTGGCAAGAAAATACGTGTACATACTCCGTCAAAGGCGGCTACTCCGCCGTCCTCAGAATCTTCTCCTTTTTCTTCCCTTTTGCGAGTTCGTCGATGAGTTTGTCGAGCCAGCGGATCTTTTGCATTAGCGGGTCTTCGAAACCTTCCACGCGGATGCCGCAGACGCCCCTTTTCACATGCTCCTTACAAGCGAATGTATCAGCAATTCTCCTCCCAGTGCTGCCTTACATTAATAACCACTTCGCAGTCGCAATAACCCCCGTTTGACTCCAGCCAATTGAGAACCGGTTCCGGGACCACGGCACTAGAAACAAGCCACTCTTCCGTGAAGCGAAGGGAGTGGTCACAACCGTCCGTATCGACAGACATCTCAACGAAATTAAAAAGCGATGCCAAAAGGTCGTTGTTTAGCGGAAAGGCGCTATTAGCCAATGTCCGTTGTTCAGCCTTCCATGCTTTTTTCGATTCCCGATTCGCTTGGTTCATTGACCTCTTCCACAACCTCCGCCACGGGCAATATCCATCGACGCCTGACGGCGAGCATTCTAACGGCGAAACAAACGGCGATGCCAAGCAGAGCGTCGATAACGGGCGGTATGCCCATGTAAGCGCCCGCGGCCACCGTAACTGCACCGGCGAACGCGGCGACCGCATAAAGCTCTCCCGGCCTCAGGACGGTCGGTGTTTCGGTGACCAAAATATCACGGACCATCCCGCCGCCTATGCCGCTGAGCACGCCGAGCATCGGCGCCATTATCGGGCTCAGGCCAAACGCGAGCGCCTTTTGCGTGCCCGCAACCGCGAACAAAGCAAGCCCGAGCGCGTCAACGAGGAGCAGCAAGTTTCGCAGCCGAACAAGCTCCCGAATCTTTCTGTACCAGAAAAAGATCAATAATCCCGCCAGGGCCGAAACTGCAATATAGAGCCAGTTCGCGATAGCGGCGGGCGGCGTGGCACCGATCAAGACGTCGCGTGTTATTCCGCCCGCCGTACTCGCCGCAAACGCGAGCACCAGCACGCCGAACAGATCAAGTTTTCGTCGGACCGCCGCAATGGCCCCGCTCATTGCAAATGCAAACGTCCCGACAACGTCGATCACGACGACCACATTCGCGAGATAGCCTTCAAATGTCGGGGGCATAAAGTGCCTCGGAATATGAATCCACAGCAGAGAACTTTAGCGAATCTGGAAGTTCGACATTGTGCAGGATATGAGAATTTATTACGGCCCGATAGCAAGATCCATCTCACGCTTACCGTGAATAACTGCCGCCACAGTCACCGATTCGTTTTCGATCTTATAAATGATCCGGTAACTAAAACAAAAAATCTCTCGTACTGTTTCATCTCCGAACTCGGGGACAACGCGGCCCATGAACGGGTGTTCTGCCAATCCTCTTGCTTTTCTTAGAATTGAACGAACGACTGAAGCGGCATATACTTCTGAATCCTGGGAAATATAACCGGCGATGTCATCTACATCCTCGATTGCCCTCGGCGACCAGACTACGACACGAGCCATTTACCTAGCCTCTCCTCGGCTTCCTTCTGAGTCAGCGTTCCTTCCGTCTTCGCGGCGTCTAGGCCGTTTCGAACCTTTTCGAGTACGTACAAGTGATATTGAACATCCTCGATAGTCGAGTCATCAGGTAATCGTTCAAGTAAGGCCGTAACTTCTTCCTTTAGTGAATTCATCTTAATCTCGTTGTGTCCAACTCTCGCTCATTTCCAATCCAGCTCCTCGAGTGGGAATCCCCGATCGTTCCTAATTCCCATTCCGCTCGATCTGCACCAGGCCGTTCCCGTTCGGGCCATATTTCACCTCGCCGGCTTTGGTCACGTTGTACCAGAATTTTTGCATGTCCCAGGCGGCAGTGGGACAGCGCTCGGCGCAGAGGCCACAGTGGAGGCAGACATCCTCATCCTTGACCATCACGCGCCCTGTCTTTAGGCGGTCGGCGACGTAGATGTCCTGCGTGAGATTCAATGCCGGAACCTTTGCCCGCATTCGCAGATCGCTTTCCTCACCGTCGGCGGTGAAAGTGATACAGCTTGTCGGGCATATGTCCACACATGCGTCACACTCGATGCATTTCGGAGCATGGAAGATCGTCTGAACATCACAGTTCAGGCATCGCTCGGCTTCCTTGTATCCCGTCTCGGCGTCGAACCCCAGCTCCACTTCCTGTCGGCGGTTCCTTAGCGTCACCGTCTTCTCGGCCTGCGGCACCACGTATCTCAGGTCGGGCGCAACGTCGCTGTCATACGCCCATTCGTGGATGCCCATCTTTTGACTGTGAAGGTTCACAATCGGAGGCAGCCGGTTGTAAAGGTCCTCACCCTTGCACAACAGATCGATCGAGACCGCAGCCTGATGTCCGTGAGCCACGGCGGTTATGACATTCTCGGGGCCGAAGGCCGCGTCGCCGCCAAAGAACACTTTGGGGTGCGTCGAGCAGAACGTCAGCTTGTCGAGCACCGGCACTTCCCACTGGTCGAACTCTATCCCTAAGTCGCGTTCGATCCACGGAAATGCGTTCTCTTGCCCGATGGCGACCAGCACGTCGTCCGCCGGATAGAACACTTCCGGCTCGCCGGTCGGGACGAGTGACCGTTTGCCGTTTTCGTCAAAGACGGCCGCGACCTTTTCGAACATCACGCCGCGAAGCCGGCCCTCCTCGACGACGAAAGATTTCG
>JAEWBM010000130.1 GCA_023391155.1 Acidobacteriota bacterium | reverse complement strand
TACGAGCAGGTCGGTTTGACGCTTAAGTTCAAGCCCATCGTTTTCCCGAACCAGGATGTTCAGGTCGCGATGGAGATCGAATCGAAAGACGTTTCGGGGGCACAGACCCTGACCCCGATCTTCACCGAACGGACGATCAAGGGGACGGCCCGAGTCCAGAATAACAAGACACTGTTGCTTGCGAGCGTGGCACAGGGCATCGAGAGCCGCGGACGTACGGGACTGCCGCTCATCGGGCTGATCCCGATCATCGGCCGCCTGTTCACGGCGCCGACCCGCGACAACCGTCAGGTCGATATCGTTATCGCTATCACACCTCGGGTGATCCGTGCACCGGCCATTTTGCCGGAGGACGAGGTCGAACGCCCGACGGGCAGCATCGCCGTGCCGACCAGCGGTTCGCTTGAGGCGATGATCATCCAGGAAGAGCGTGATGAATATCTCGCTTCGATGCGTCGGCTCACCAACACGGCACAAGTACAGCTTCCGGACCGCCCGGTCGATGAACCGGCCTATGTGCGAACCGGGGGGTCACAGGCAGCCGCAACGCCCAAGGAGCAGCCGGTCGAATCGACACCCGCTCCCGAGCGTACAGATGCCGCCGCGGCCCTTGGCCTCAAGCCGATCGACACCAGCGTAAGGTCGCTGCAGATCGCGGAGACCTCGGACACGAGCGTCCGCACGGTCGAACCGGTCGAAAGCGAACCCGTTTCAGCCCCGGCAGGCCCATCTGCAAGGGTTTACCTTGCTGACGCATTAAGCGAGATGAAAGCGGGCGACCGGATAATGGTGCCGGTTATGGTCGATGCCGCGGGCGTTTTCCGCTCTGCGGTGCTCGGCATCAAGTTCGATGAAAAACAGCTCGCCGTTCGCTCGGTGAGTTTCGGCGAGATCTTTGGAACAGCACTTTCTCGTGCCGCTGCGACCCCGTTCCTGAACCAAAACGGCCGGATGTTCGTGACGCTTGCTCATCCCGACGGCGCGGTTGAAAGCCGCTCGGGCATTCTCGCCTTTGTCGAGATAGAGGCGCTTGCCGACGGTACACCGGTGATCGAGTTCGAAAGGGAAGTGCTCAACGTTCAGGCGGCCGACGGCAGCAGTTTCAGGGTCAGCTTGGACTAGATAGATGTTTCTTTCGCGTTTAGCAAAAATGGGAAAAGCCCGTAAGCCGCAACGTGGGCCTGCGGGCTTTACCCTCTTGGAACTGGTGATCACGCTGACCGTGCTCGCGGTCCTGGTCATGGGGACGATCCCGCTTGCTCAGAATGCGGTTCAGCGTCGGAAAGAGGTTCAGCTTCGCGAGACGCTCCGTGACATTCGCAACGCCATCGATGAGTTCAAACGCGATGCATACGGCGCGTGCCAACCGGGAGCCGTTTCCACCGGCAATCCGACCAGGCCGAATGCAGGAGCGGCCGTGCCGCCGGATCCGCGCAGCCGCGTGGTCATCGATGACTGCACGATCTTCGATACGGAAAATCTCGACCGGCTTCCGCCTTCGCTCGACACTTTGGTCGAGGGCGTCCGGGTAAAACAGCGCGGGCTAAATATGCAGGGCGGGAGCGGAATTCGGGCCGGCCAGACACAGGCGACCGAGGTCAATGCTACCGACGAGGTGACCAAGGTCTACCTCCGCGAAATGCCCGTCGATCCGATGACCGGTGAATCCGATTGGAAGCTTCGTTCGTCATATCAGCCCCCGGGCGACGATTCCTGGGACAACATAAATGTTTTTGATGTTCGCTCGGCCTCGGACCAAACGGCGCTCAATGGAGAGAAATATAGTGATTGGTGATCGGGCAATTAGACGGATGAAGACCGGCCGCGGCGAACGCGGCTTCTCTTTGCTCGAGTTGATGATCGCGATGTTCATACTCGTGATCCTGCTTTCGGTCGCCATCCCGACCTACCAGCGAAGCGTTCAGCACGCCCGCGAAACGGTGCTGAAGGAAAATCTCTGGCAAATGCGTCGGGCGATAGATCAGTTTTCCGGGGATAAGGGCAAGCTTCCCAGCTCCGTCGACGAACTCGTGGAGAACAAATATCTTCGCGAGCGGCCGATGGACCCCATCACCGAAGAGACCGAGTGGGAAGAGATAATGGGCGACGACCCGAACAATCCCGACGGCGGCCAGGGAATGACCGATGTAAAGAGCCTGGCCGACGGCAGCGACAGCGACGGCAAGGCGTATAGCGATTATTAGAACGGCCGGACGAATCAGATGCTATCGATACTTACAGACCCAAAATATCCCCGCGCCGCACTCGGCATTGAAGCCGCCCGCGTCACCGCGGTCGAATTGGAACGCTCCGGCGGGGCATTTGCCATCCGCCAGGCGGCGACCGTCGAGCTTCCCTCAAATTTGATCGAGCCGAGCTTTTTCGAGCACAACATCTCTGACCCGGGCCAGTTCCGTGTGCTTCTCGAAGAGGCCGCAACGAACGCCGGCCTGATGGGCCAGCGCTCGTGGTCGGTCTCGCTGCCGAGCGACACGGCACGCACTGCCATTCTCACGCTCGAGGCCGGCGGCAACGGAAAAGAATCTGAGGAGATCCTTGACTGGAAAGCCGAGCAGACCTTCGGCGTCCCGGCCGGTGAGCTGCGGATCAGCCGTTACAAGATCCCGAAAGATGTCGAGGGGCGGCCGCGTTATCTTGCCACGGCGGTCAAGCTTGCCGTTATCGATGAATATGAAAAGGTCTTTGAAAGCCTCGGCTGGAAGGCGGGCCTGATCCTCCCCCGTGTGGTCAGCGAAACCAATTGGCTGACCAACGGCGGCGGCAGCGATTCGCTTCTGATCAGCGTGCAAGAGGCCGGCTTTACCGCACTCTTGCTCCGAAACGGCGAACCCAACGTCGTTCGCAGCGTCACCTGTACACCGGCGGAACAGGATGATGAGATCTATCGCCTTCTGATGTTCTATCACGACCGCGTCGCCGAGCAGGGCGAAGACCGGCTGAACCGCTTTATGGTCGTCGGCGGCAGCATTACGCCCGATAAGATCCGCGAGATCTCGTCCGAGGCCCTCGGCCGGCCGCTCTCGGTGCTCGGGCCGGAGGACGTAGGCCTTTCGATGCCAAGCGCGGGCGGGCTCCGCTTTGACGATCTTGCCGCACCCGCGGGACTCGCTAAATTAGCCTATCGCTAGAGATATAGTAATTTCCTTTGAGGCGTCGGATCGTTTTCCGGCGCCTCTTTCAATTTTGCGCTTGCGTTTTTTATCGGACGGCGAAAGAATATAAGGAGCGTTTATCACCCTATGGCCGCGACCGTTTCGACAACCAAGACGCCCTTGATCACCGACCTAGATCTGGTGACACGTGCTATCCGCGGCCACGAATCCGGCTTTGAGGAGCTGGTCAAACGCTATCAGCGTCCGATCACCGCATACATCTTTCGGATGCTGGGCGATTACGACCTTTCGCTGGACGTCACCCAAGACGTTTTTATCAAGGTCTACAACTCTCTCGACAAATATCGCCCCGAATATAAGTTCTCAACATGGATCTACCGCATCGCCCACAACGCCGCCATTGACCACATGCGGCGCAACTCGATGCAGACCTCAAGTATTGAAACCGAAAACGCCGACGGTGCGTATGAATTACAGCTTGAAAGTTCGCTTCCTTCACCGGAAAAAGACCGGGAAAGGAGCGAGTGGCGGGCCGAGATCGATGCCGTCGTCAAATGCCTGTCTCCGTCGTATCGAGACCTGATCGTGCTCCGGCATTCACAGGAATTGAGCTATGACGAGATCGCGGAGGTCACAGGCCTTCCGCTCGGAACGGTCAAGAACAGGCTGTTCCGGGCCCGCGAAATGATGCGGGAGCTGTTTATTGAGCGAGGTTTTTCGGGTTTCTAGTTACCAACCCCGGGATCCCTCGCCGGGATCCGTCGAATGGATAACAACAAGGTTCAAATTTCTGCCCCCTGCCGGGCCGATGACATCTCTGCCTATATTGACGGAGAGCTTTCGCCCGAAGAGGAGTTCGGCCTTACGGTCCATCTTTCGGAATGCCGCGAATGTACCGCGGAGCTTAATCGCCAGAAAAGTTTTCTGAACCTCGTTGGGGCTGGCCTGTCAGAGGGGCTTGCACCTGAAATGCCGCGCGATTTTGCAAAGATCGTCACGGCGACAGCCGAGAGCAGCGTCAACGGTGTCCGCGGCCGTCGCGAGATCTTTATCGCCTCCGCCGCAATTTTGATCATAGCCGCGGGCAGCCTTTTGCTGCTCGGCAGCGGGACCTCGCTCGGCTCGGGCATAATCGAAAAAGCCGTCGCCGTCGCGTCAGCCGCGGGCCATGCGATGTATTCGCTGGCGTTGGGCATCGCGATAATGATAAAGGCCGTCGCCGGCGGTGCCGGAAGCTTTGCCGCACTGATGGCGGTTGCGGTCGTAGGTACGGGGGCCGCTTTTATCCTTGTGCGAAATTTCAGGCGGCCGGCCCGCTCACGGGAGACATTGCAGCCTTGAAGCTCACCCGCATAACCGCTTCCGCGCCGATCGTCCGTGCATTTGCGGCACTCGCCCTGTACCTTCTGATGACGCTGGCCGTCTCCGCTCAGGCCCAGGTCTCGGAGGCGGCTGACGAAACTCTCATCATCGATGAAGCTCCTGAGATGAACGTCATCGCCTTTGGCAAGAACGTCCATATCCGCGGCAGCGCAAAAGAGGTGTTCTCGTGGGGCGGCGATGTGATCGGCGAGGGCCGCGTGGAGGGCGATGTGGCCGCTCTCGGCGGCTCGATCATCCAGAAAAAGGACGCCTATATCGGGGGCTCGGTGATCGTCATTGGCGGCACCTATAAAC
>JAEWBM010000046.1 GCA_023391155.1 Acidobacteriota bacterium | reverse complement strand
TCGCCCGGATGCGCGTCCATCAGGATATTCAGCGGTATGTCGCCGGAGATCACCCCGTTGCGAACGCTTTTCACACACGCCGGGCAAAGGCTGTCCGTTTCACGCGGAAAGCCGAGCGGCGGCGCCGTGCGCTCATAAGATTTGAGCAGCGGCTCCGCGGCCCACTCCGGCTGTATCGACTTGCCCTCCGGCAATGCAGTATTCACCGCCTGGAATGCTTTCCAGCCGACATCTGCGAGCTTTGAGATGGTTTTCGAACCGGTCTTACCCTTCGATCCGGATTCGCCGCGTCTGAAATTATCACTGAACATATTGTTTGTGTGGACGATTTCGCGCCGTTTGCTTTCGGAAGAATAGCAAAAACTACCGATTAATCATAGCAAAACAGGCATCGCGGCCCGATTCGGGACATTGGCACGCCCTTTGCACCCATTCATTGCCTAAGAGAGAAATTGTACTAAACCGGTACAACCACGAATTAGGAGGAAGTGGGAAGATGAACGAACAAAGGAAGGAGCTGCTCTATCAGGCACTTGAGACCGAATTGGGCGGCGTTCAGATCTATAAAACGGCTATATCATGCGCCGTGAATAAAGATCTTAAGAAAGAATGGGAAGAATATCTTGAACAGACCACGAAACACGTCGAGATCCTCGAAGGTGTCTTCGATGAGCTGGGATTGGACAAGACGACCGAGACGCCGGGAAGGCAGGTGGTCCGCCACATAGGCGAATCGCTCGTCCAGGCAATGGGCATGGCTAAAAGCTCAGCCGATGCGAAAAACGCTGAACTCGTGGCTGCAGAATGTGTTATGCTTGCCGAGAGCAAAGATCACGCCAACTGGGAACTTATCGAGGAGCTTTCTAAGAAAGAGACCGGTGAAACGGCAAAGGTTTTGAAAAAGGCCCACGAAGAGGTCATGGAAGAGGAAAAAGAGCATCTGTTCCACACAACGGGATGGGGCCGCGAACTCTGGATCGATTCAATGGGTATGCCGGCAGTGCTTCCGCCGCCTGAAGAGGAAAAGAGCGTGAAGACACAGATCGGAGCCGCTCGGGCAAAACACGCACGGGCGAAGATGGTGTAACACTCTCACGTTTTTAACGTTGATGTTAGCTTAACCTTAAGGAGGAAACTTATGCTTTGGACGATTTTGATCATTTTGCTCGTGCTTTGGGCACTCGGATTTGGACTGGCAGGAGAGGCTGTAGGAAGCCTGATTCATATTCTGCTCGTAATTGCAGTCATCGTACTTGTTCTGCAATTAGTTCGCGGCCGGGGCGTTTAAGCCGGCTGAAAATAATAGTTAACAGGCCGCCGCGATCCTCACGGATCCGCGCGGCCTGCTTCTTTTTGAAGGCAAAAGGCAAAAGTAAAAAGGCAATATCAGATTCCCGAGTCCTGGTTCCTGATTTCTGTCTTCTGCTTTCGGATTTCTGACAACTGACAACTGACCACTGACAACTGTTTTTGCCTTTTTACTTTTGCCTTTTGCCTTGAATTGCTTCCAAATACTTCACCCCCGCCCCCGTATTAAAAAGCACCACTGTTTCGCCCGGCGCGACCATCTCCTGCTCCATCAGTTTCCGTAATGCCGGCAGGCACGCCGCACCCTCGGGAGCGGCAAATATCCCCTCCGCCGCGCCGATCTCCGCGACGGCTGCTATCAACTCATCATCGCTCACCGCGATCGCCGTTCCGCCTGAAGCCCTTACGGCATCGAGAATAAGAAAATCGCCGACCGCCTTCGGAACCCGCAGACCCGACGCGACCGTCGCCGCGTTCTCAAACTCCGCCGCAAACCGTTCCCCGGCGTGAAACGCCCGCACGATCGGAGCACACGTTTCCGATTGGACCGAGATCATCCGCGGCCTCTTCGGCCCGATCCAGCCCATCTCCTCCATTTCGTCAAATGCCTTCCACATCCCGATCAGCCCAGTGCCGCCTCCGGTCGGATAAATGATCACGTCCGGCAGCGATAAAAGCTCTCCGGATTGGCCCGCGGGCACCGGCCCGAATTGCTCGGCCAGCTCATAGCCCATCGTCTTCTTGCCCTCAACCCGGTACGGCTCTTTGAGCGTCGAGACGTCGAACCAACCTTCGCTATCCTTGCGTTCGGCGACGATGGCCCCGCAGTCCGATATCAGCCCGTCGACGAGTTCGACGTTCGCACCGGTCTGCTGGCATTCGATGATGTTCGCCTTCGGGGTGTCCGCCGGCATGAAAATGAACGCCTCCATCCCCGCACGGGCCGCATATGCAGCCAATGCACCCGCCGCATTGCCCGCCGACGGCACCGCCAGTTTCTTAAACCCGAACTCCTTCGCCATTGAAACGGCTGCCGTCATCCCGCGTGCCTTAAAGCTCTGCGTCGGGTTCTGTCCCTCGTCCTTGATAAAGAGGTCGATGTCGATCGGCAGCGTCTCCGCCAATCGATTCGCCCGGATCAGCGGCGTCCACCCCTCGCCGAACGAGACGACGTTGTTCCAGTCGTCAACCGGCAGTACCTCGCGATATCGCCACAGGCTGCTCTCCCGCTCCTTCAGGGTCTGCGGCGAAAGTGTCTGTCCCGCGGCACGAAGGTCGTACCGCACAAGCAGCGGCTTGCCGCATTCCGTACACAGCCCGTGCGGCCGCCGGGCCTCGTAGTGTTTCCCGCAATTAGCACATTCCAAATGAGTTACGTTCATTTCGCGTCACTTTTTCCAGACGAATTCTTTGATCAGATTAAACGCGGCATTGAACCCAAGCGAGATCGTCCCGCTCCTAACGCCGTCCTTCCAGTCGTATCGAGCCGGGTACCACGTCTCTGCCGCAACAACGTTTGCGGTGTATGTGCCCACGAGCCGCGGAATGCCGATCGTCCTGCTCCCATCGGGACGTCGGGCGGTGACCGGCGAAATGAGTGCGTTCTTTATACGCGAACCCACATCGCGCTTCTCGCTTCGGTAGAACCGGCTGTCCACCTTCAGCACTTCGTCCAGCCCGTACATCGCCGAGTTCTTGATCACGCTCTTGCCCGTTCCCGAAGCAAACCGTCGGCCAAAGCCTTCCCAGCCGCTGCCCCATTCCTCGGGCGAATTCCGCCATGTCCCCACGCCGGATTGCGCCGCCCGCTGAGCAAGCGATATCGGCCCGAACATGCTGTTTACATAATTCTTCAATCGCTGCTTGGGCTCCGGGCGGGTATAGCCGTTCTGAGTCTGCGATGCGGTATCTGCGTTTGCCGCTCCGGTCTCTGACGTTAAGATCTCCGTCTCGTCATCGACGCCGCCTCTGTCAGCTTCTTCTTTCGGATCGGTCGACCCATCAACGGATCCGGAGTCGCTTTGAACCGCCGCCTTTTCAACTTGCTGGCCTGTGAGCGTCGCGACGCCCGCGCTTTGCTGCCCGTAGGCCGTACTCGAAAAAATAACCAGCGCTGCAATTATTAAGATCTTCATTTATCCCCCTTGAACTTTGTATTTAATTTCCGCCGCGGGCCTCTTCCAGCATCGGCTTAAGCTCGCGATAGATGTTCTCTGTCATAATTCGCGTGCCCTCGGCGTTTGGATGTATCCCGTCGGCCTGGTTCAACGCCCGATCGAGCGCAACGTTCTCGAGCAGAAAGGGAACGAACGCCGTATCATATTCCTCTGACAGATCGGCAAAGGCATTTCGATATGCGTTCGCATAGTCCGCGCCCATCGATGGCGGCGCGATCATTCCGCAAAGCAAAACTTTGACCCCTCTTGACCTGGCCATCTCGATGATCCCCGCAAGGTTCCTTTTCATCGAGCCCACGGGCATCCCCCGTAGCAGGTCATTGGCACCCAGTTCGAGTACTAATATCTCGATGCCCTCCTGTTCCAGCACCCACTCGGCGCGTTCATACCCGCCCAGGCTCGTGTCGCCCGAAACCCCCGCGTTGATCACCTCGTAGTTGTACCCTTCGGCGTCGAGCCGCTGCTGCAGCAGGTACGGATAAGATTCCGTCTCCGCCAGCCCGAAACCCGCGGTCAGGCTGTCGCCCAATGCCACGATCTTCGGCCGCGAGACGGCCGCTTCGGGTACGACCAGCGGACGGTCCGGGTCGCCCTCGCGTCGGGTCGCTCCGCTCTCGGAGGAACACGCCGCCCCAAGTAACGCGGCAAAAACGAAACCGAGCAATGCGGCCCGGCGAAAGATATATTTAGAAAGCACCATGTAATTTACTCGCGGCGGCTAAACGCTTTGTCGGAACGGCACCGCCGCCGCTGCCGTAGTATAGTTTAACTTTTCGGCGGCCCGGCGCGTAAACTCGTGGGAGCCAAACCCTTATGATCTCTTTGCAGAACGTCACAAAAACCGTTCGATCGGGCGTTTCCGATCTGACAATTCTTTCGGATGTCTCGCTCGACATTCCGGATGGCCAGTTCGTTGCGCTCACCGGCGCCTCGGGCAGCGGTAAATCGACCCTCCTCGGCCTTATCGCCGGCCTCGATTCCCCGAGTTCCGGCCATATCTCGGTCGACGGCGACGAGATAACCGCGATGAGCGAGGACGGCCTTGCCGATCTCCGGTCCGAGAAGATCGGCTTCGTCTTCCAGTCGTTCCACCTCATCCCGTCGCTCACCGCGTTCGAGAATGTGCTCATTCCGATGGAGATCCGCGGCACTCGCGATGCAAGGTCCCGAGCCGCCGAGTTGCTCGAGGATGTCGGCCTCACCGATCGCGGCCACCATTACCCGACAGAGCTTTCCGGCGGCGAACAGCAGCGCGTCGCCATCGCCCGTGCATTTGCCAATGAGCCAAAGATCTTGCTCGCTGACGAGCCCACCGGCAATCTCGATTCAAAGAACGGGGCACACATCTTCGAATTGATGACCGGCCTCCACGACCGTAGGTCCGTCACCCTCGTGCTCGTCACCCACGATCAGAACCTGGCCGGCCACGCCCAGCGTCAGGTGGTGCTTCGCGACGGCCGTGTGGTCGAGGATACGGACGCAGGCCGCCAATGAGATTTATTCTAAGCCTTACAGGCCGAGAGATACGCTCGTCGTGGCGTCGGCTGCTCTTCTTCTTTCTCTGCATCGCGCTCGGCGTGGGCTCCATCGTCGCGCTCCGTTCATTGATCCAGAATCTCAACCAGGCCGTGGGCACCGATGCCCGTGCCCTGATGACCGCCGACATCGACATCAGTTCGGCGAGCGATTTTACCCCGGCCGACCTCGCAAAGATCGAATCGGTAATTCATAGCTCTTCCATTGTCGAAGCCCGAAACGAGGTCATTACCACGACCGCGATGGCACGCCCCGCCGATGCGGGCAACGATCGGCTCCGCATGGTCGAACTAAAGGGCATCGAACCGCCCTTTCCGCTCGTCGGCGATTTCGAATTGGACGGCGGTAACGCATTCGACCACGCGCTGCTGAGCAATAACGGCGCTGTCGTCGCACGCATCCTCCTCGAAGACCTGAACGTCGCCGTCGGTGACCGCATCCGCATCGGCGAGGCCGATTTTGAGATCCGCGCAAGCTTTGACAAAGAGCCCGGCGGCAGCGGCGGCTTTCGTCTCGGAGCCCGCGTCTTTGTCGAGAAAAAAGCGTTTGATGACGCCGGCATCACCCGCAACGCGAGCCGCGTTCGTCGATCGATCCTCTATCGCACCTCCTCCGATCCCACGCCGCTCGCCGCCGGCCTTCGGAACGCGCTCGAGGGCTCCACCATCGGCGTCCGCACCTTTCGAGAAACCGAAGAGCGCGTAAGTGAACAGTTCGCCCGCACCGAAAATTATCTTTCGCTGACCGGCCTGCTCATCCTCGTCCTCGGCGGCGTCGGCGTCTGGAATGTCTCACGTGCCTTCGTCGAACAAAAACGCCGCACCGTCGCCATACTCAAATGCCTCGGTGCATCCGGCGGCCGCATCATCACCGTTTATCTTCTGCAAATTTTGGTGCTCGGGCTTTTAGGAAGCCTCTTCGGCGTCGCATTTGCGCAGGGAGTTCTTAGTTGGGTCGGCCAGGCTTTTTTCGAAGATCTGCCCGCCAACATGAGCTACATCGTCAGCCTCGGTGCCGTCCTTCAGGGCATCGCACTCGGCGTGCTCATCTCGGCGCTGTTTTCGGCGCTGCCGCTGCTGCAGGTCCGCAACATCAAACCGCGCCTCCTGCTCCGCGATGAGAACAACGTCAACATTCGCCGGCTCGATCGGGCAAAATGGGCATTCGGTGCCTTCAGCCTCCTCGGACTTCTTGGTCTCGCCGTGTGGCAGGCGGGCTCGCTTCAGGTCGGCGCCTTCTTCCTCGCCGGCCTTGCCGTAACGACGCTCGTCCTCTTGCTTGCCGCCGCGTTGCTCACCCGTGTACTTCGCACCGCCCGGCCTCTCGGCCCGTTCGCCTTTAAGCAGGCGGTGAATTCGCTCTATCGCCCCGGCAACCAGACCCGCGTTATCCTGCTCGCCGTCGGGCTTGGAGCCTTCGTCGTGCTCGCCGTCCAATCCCTGCAGACGAACCTGATCCGCGAGTTCGACCTCACCCGCAACGAACGCCTGCCAACGCTCTTCTTCATCGACATTCAGAAAAGCCAGATCGAAGGGCTGCGTCAGATGGTGCGGCAAAGCGTCGGCGAAGACCCCGAAGCGACCCCCACCGTCCGTGCCCGCATTTCCCATGTGAACGGCAAGGCGTTCGATTTCAGCGACCCCACCGTCCGCCGAATGCAGGGACGCATCGGCCGTGAATTCGCCGTCACCTATCGCCCGAATCTCGACAAGAACGAGACCGTCATCGCCGGCCGCTGGTGGAGTGCCGAGCCCTCCGTCGAGATCCCCGAGGTGTCTGTCGAGGAGAGCATGGCCGAAAGCCTCGACGTGGTTCCCGGCGATTCGATCACCTTCGACATCTCCGGCCGAAAACTAACCGCACGCGTCGCCGCCATTCGCGACATCGACCTGCGGAATACCCGCACCGCCTTCGTTTTCGTCTTCCGCCCCGGAGCTCTCGAGAAAGCGCCGCAAAGCTATGCCGCCACCATGCTCTCACGCATCGGCGCGACCGAGCGTCAACGGCTGCAGCGAGCCGTCGTCACCGCATATCCCAACGTCCAGGTCTTTGACGTAGCCGACATCGTCGAAACCGTTCAACAGCTCGTCAACAATTTCGTGCTCGCGATCAGCTTTGTCGGAAGCTTCGTTATCCTCAGCGGCCTTCTGATACTTATCGGCTCCGTCGCCCTGACGAAATCTCAACGCGTTTACGAGAACGCGATCCTAAAGACCCTCGGTGCCGACCGGCGGGCCCTCGCAACGATACTAATTACGGAATACGGCCTGCTCGGCATTCTCTCCGGCATGATCGGTGCCGGCTTCGCCGCGGCACTTTCCTACGCAGTAAGCCGGTTTATTCTGAATATCGAATGGGAATTTGACGGGATGTTGACGATGGCCGGTGCGGCGATCACCGCATTCGTTGTACTGACGGTCGGGGTCGTCTCAAATTTTGACGTGCTGCTCAAAAAACCTCTCGGCATCCTGCGGTCGCAATAGCTACGACATATCCGGATCGGGACGGATCGGTACCTCTTCAAACGGGTGCCCGGCCAGCACCGATCGCATATTCACCTGCCGCAGCAGTGTCTCCAGATACGCGGCAAATCGGTGAAGAATGGGAACGAGATCCTTCTTGTCATCCGCCGTGTCGATCTGCTCCGAAAAGCGTCGGAACGACTCGCGGTCCTTGTAATACAAGGCGGGGATGTTGTCCTCGAGAAATTCGGCCAGTCCCGCGTCAAGAGCCTTCATCTCTGCGGCATCGGGCTTTTTCTCCGCCGCCTGGACCGTTTTCAGGATCTTCGCCAGCGCCGACCTCAGTTTCAGCGATTGCTCAAGCTT
Source organism: Acidobacteriota bacterium (assembly GCA_023391155.1). Lineage (GTDB taxonomy): Bacteria > Acidobacteriota > Blastocatellia > Pyrinomonadales > Pyrinomonadaceae > OLB17. The sequence goes on along the minus strand of JAEWBM010000046.1, from coordinate 3,295 downwards.
TTCGTTGAATACCGGGAACAGCGCCGCCGAATCGATCTGCGGATCGAACAGCTTCGCAAAACTCGTCACCATCTGCCGCATGCTGTCGTTTAGCAGGGAATAGGCCGTCTCAAACCTTGCGTAGATCGCCGGCGCCGGCCGCAGCGAAACTATGCCCGTCAGCTCCTGAAAATACGCTTTTTTCAGTTCCAGCGACGCTATATAAGACGTCCCGTCGAGCAGCCCGAAAACCTCCGTCTGATCATCCGGGAACCGCGTCAACAGATTATTGATATGGTCGATCAGCGACCGCATCTGAACATAGATGCCGCAGAAGATCAGCACCCCGCCCTTTAGCGGTTCGTCTGCCTTCAGCATTTCGCCGATTATCCGCAGCGTCCCCATCACCCGGCCCAATCGCTCCGCAACCGATGTCACCGCCGAAAGCTCTATCGCCGAAAGGGAAGCGTCCGTCGTCAGCTTTCTAAACCGGTCCGGCAAGAATTCAAATCCCGATCGCGACAATAGACGGTCGAAATTATCCGCAACCGTCAGGCCCGCCAGCCGATGCCGCAGCATCTCTCGAAAGGATCGCCACTCTGCAAACCCCGGCCGCCCTTTCGTTAGCCCGGGCAAGAGCAACGCATATTCCGCCGCCACCCCCGAAAGCTCTCGTATCTGCGATTCGATTCCGGGATACGCCGCCTCAGCCGCCTCGATGTCCGCCGAGCGGATATGATTTATCACCTCGGCGATGCGTGCGATCCCAGCCTGAACAATGAAAAACTCCGTGCTCCGCTCCCGTGTGACCGACTGCGGTTTCTCGGGCTCCGACAGTGCCCGGTCGTGAATATCCAAAAACGCGATCAGACCGCCGTACCACGCCGCCAGGTCAAACAGCATCTGCTCCGCCGTCATTCCCGCGTATCGCCGGCTGCGGCGTTCGAGCAATTCGTTTGTGTACACAGTGTCCGCGAACGGCGCCGGTGGCTGTGCGGCGGAGGACTGCGGGTCGGTTCTCATTTGCTTTCAGTGTGAGGAATGAACAGGCGGCCACGATAACGCAGCTATATATTTATACCTTGAACCGCCCATCGGACGCAATTAAAATATGGCCGCTGCTGCTTTACGTCGGTTTTGGGTACCGGTTTCGGAGTGCGCGTACCTCTTATTTAATGCGGGCTTTTTCAATTAGGGTTAGAATGCTTTTTATGGAATCGACCGAAAAACGCTCGTCTCTTTCCGACGCCGTCAGCAAGCACAAAGAGTTTCTTTTCCCAGCTGTTGCCACCTATTACGAAGAGCCCCTCGCACTTGTCCGCGGCGAGGGCGAATATGTCTGGGACAACGCCGGCAACCGCTATCTCGACTGCTTCGGCGGCGTTTTGACCGTCAGCGTCGGCCATGCCAACCCGGCCGTCAACGAGGCGGTGATCGAGCAAAATCAGAAGCTCCAGCACACTTCAACGCTCTACGCGAATGAGAACCAATCGAACCTCGCCGAAAAGCTCGCCGAGATCTCACCCGGCCGCCTGAAGAAATCTTTCTTCACCAGCAGCGGCACCGAGGCCGATGACACCGCCATCACCGCGGCGAAGCTCGCCACCGGCCGGCACGAGATCGTTGTGCTTCGCCATAGCTACAGCGGCCGCAGCGCAACTGCGCTCTCCGCCGTCGGGCACTCAAGCTGGCGCCCGCTCCCGGCACAGGTCCCGGGCATAGTCCACGCGATGGCGCCCTATTGCTACCGCTGCCCGTTCGGCGCCACGCCCGACAATTGCGGCGCAGCCTGCGCCAATGACGTCGAGGACGTCATCCGCACCACCACAACCGGCCAGATCGCCGCTTTCATGGCCGAACCGATTCTCGGCGTCGGCGGCTTCATCGTCCCGCCCGCCGGATATTTCGAGCGCGTTTACGAGATCACACGCAACTACGGTGGCCTCTGCATCGCCGATGAGGTCCAGACCGGCTGGGGCCGCACCGGCGACAAATGGTTCGGCATCGAACACTGGAACGTCGAGCCCGACATCATCACCTCCGCCAAGGGAATGGCCAACGGCATACCGATCGGTTGGACGATCGCCACGCCCGAGGTCGCCGATGCCTTCCCGGGCCTCACCTTCGCCACATTCGGCGGCAATCCCGTCTCCACCGCCGCCGCCCTTGCGGTAATAAAGGTCATCGAGGATGAAGATCTGCGGACTAACGCCCGCGTCGTCGGTGATTACCTCCGTCAGCGTCTCGAAGAGCTTAAAGAAAAGCACGCGCTCATCGGCGATGTCCGCGGAATGGGCCTGATGCAGGGCCTCGAGCTCGTTAAAGACCGCGAAACGAAAGAGCCTGCCCCCGAGGCACTGCTCCGCGTTTTTGAAGAGACTAAACGCCGCGGCGTCCTCATCGGCAAGGGCGGCCTCTACGGCAATGTCATCCGCACCGGAATGATGCTCAACTCGACAAAAGATCATGTCGATGAACTCGCCTCCGTGCTCGATGCCGCCTTTGCCGCAGCTTCTGCTTGATCTGCGGTTGTGCGCTGAGCTTTTCGTGCGATAATTCATTTCAATGAAAAAGGGGTTTTTAAAGCTTAGGCCCGCCGAAGAGCGCTCGCCTTTCTGGTGGTTCCGCTGGGTTCCGACCGTCGTCCTTTCCGTAATCGTACTTTACATTCTTTACGTGGTCGGTTCCGTCGCCATCGTGCCGGTCCTTGCGTCGGTGGCACTCGCATATCTGCTCAACCCGATCGTGGTGCAGTTTCAACGGTGGGGCCTGTCCCGTGTTACAGCCTCGCTGTTCGCGATAATCGTCGTATCCTTGGCGATCGCCGCTTTTTTCTCGTATGTCGTCCCTGACCTCTGGGCGCAAAGCTCCCGCGCCGGCCAGCAGATCGCCGAAAGCTTCACGCCCGAAAATGCCGCCCGCCAGCGAAAGTGGCTTCGCCGTTTCTCGCCCGCGCTCGAGCGAGTCGCCGGCGACAAGGTCGAAGAGTTCCTTAGCGACCCCGTAGAGTTTTACGACACTAACGTTGCTGAGCCTCAAGCCGCGACCATCGACGAAGAGGGAAACATCAAGCCCAGCCGTTCCAGCGGTGCCGTCGTTTTTTCGACGATCATTTCATCGCTCGATCTGCTCCTCGTACCCTTTTTCGTTTTCTACATCCTTATCGATTTTCCGCGCTGGCGTGAATCTTTCGAGGACCTTATACCCCCGCGCTTTCGTGACCCCTTCAGCCGCCTCTTTGACGAATCCGGCCGCATTCTCGAATCCTACGTCCGCGGCCAGCTCCTCATCGGCTTTATTATGGCCGGGTTATACG
>JAEWBM010000044.1 GCA_023391155.1 Acidobacteriota bacterium | reverse complement strand
GCCGCCGCGTGTTGAAACCTATCGTGAAAATGCATCTGTCCGTCCGGGCCATACGACGACGAATTTTGTCGATATAGAACCGGTCGAGCACTCGTTAAACCCGAAATACACTTTCGAGAAGTTTGTCGTCGGGTCATCGAACCAGTTCGCACATGCCGCGTCGATGGGAGCGGCGGACACCCCGGGCAAGTCTTATAATCCGCTTTTCATTTATGGCGGCACGGGCCTCGGCAAGACGCACCTGATGCACGCGATCGGCCACTCGATCAAACAAAAGAACCGGCATATGCGGGTGTCGTATATCACGAGCGAGAAGTTCATGAACGAACTGATCAATGCGATCAGGTATGACAAGACGGACAGCTTCCGTGAAAAGTATCGCTCGATAGATGTGCTCCTGATGGACGACGTTCAGTTCTTTGCCGGAAAGGAGCGAACGCAAGAGGAGTTTTTTCACACTTTCAACACGCTGCACAATAATCAGAAGCAGATCGTCATCTCGTCCGATTGCCCGCCGCGGGAGATACCGACGCTCGAGGAGCGACTGCATTCGCGGTTTGAATGGGGACTGATCGCGGACATCGAACCGCCGGACCTTGAAACGAAGGTAGCAATTCTTAAACGCAAGGCGGACCTTGACGGAATAGATCTGTCGGACGAGATCGCGATCTTTATCGCGTCAAAGATCAAGAGCAACGTTCGCGAACTTGAGGGGTCGCTCGTGAGATTGGTGGCCATCTCATCTTTGAGGGGTACGCCGATCTCAAAAATGCTGGCTCAAGAGGCGATGAAGAACATCATCGATGCCGAGCGGCCGGAAGGATTGACGATGGAGCGGATCGCACGCGTCGTTGCCTCGCGGTACAAGCTGACGGTTGACGAGATGATGTCAAAAAGCAACAGCCGAGCGATCGCATTCCCGCGGCAGATCGCGATGTACCTGTGCAAGCGGCTGACAAAGCACAGCTTTCCTGAGATCGGCCGGGAGTTCGGCGGGAAGCATCACACGACCGTGATGCACTCTTGCGAAAAGATAGACCAGCTAACAAAGGACGACCGTGTTTTCCACAATACGATCAGCGAACTGATAGATAATCTTTGCAGCTAGTTACGGAGATGAAGCTAATGATGGAAGATCGAGTTATTCACATGCGGTTCCGCGATGTTGCCCCCTTATCTCTTTTATTTGCAGCAGTTGAGAAAAGTTATCCACATTTCCTCAGCTCGGCGAACGAGGAGGGTGTGGAAAGCAGTGGAAAAGCGGAGACGGGAGAAGTTTTCCGCACACTGCAAGCTTTTTCCACAACTTTTCCACACGAGCCTGTGGATGGAATCGAGCTGTAATAATCAGGCCGGGGCACCGGTTTTGCACATATCAACAGGCCCTATTACTGGTACTAGAAATATATCCTGGATCTTTTGAATTAAAAGCAGAAAAGGCGGCCGCCGAGATAAGGCGAAATCAGAGGACTCGGGTATAATGGGGAAATACCCATCGGGAATCTCACACAGCATTAAATCTAGGAGCAATACGATCATGGAATTCACCATCAAGCAGAACGTCCTGAAAGAGGAACTGGGATATATCCAGGGCGTCGTCGAGCGTAAATCGACAATACCGGTACTTTCAAATATCCTCATCGAATCGCTGGGCGAGGGGTCGATCCGCATAGTCGGAACCGACCTCGACGTAACGATCAGGTGCGATGCCGAGGCCGAGATCAAGACGCCCGGTTCGATCTGTGTTCAGGCCCGGAAGCTTTTTGATATCGTCAGAACGCTGGACGGCGGTGACGTCCATTTCAAAAAGGACGACAACGACTGGGTGAAGATGAAGGCCGGCCGAGCGAACTTTCGCCTGGCGGGTGTGAGCCGTGAACAGTATCCCGAGATCCCGATGTTCAAATCCGCTCCTATGACGCTGCCGGCTGAGGTTCTCAATTATTTCATCCAGAGCACGGCATTTGCGATCACGAACGAGCAGAGCCGTTTTACGCTTTCGGGTGCTAAGTTTATGCTGTCGGGCAGCACTGCACGAATGGTGACGACGGACGGGCACAGACTGGCATTTATCGAAAAAGAGGTCGGCGACACAGGTGATACGTCGATGGATGCCTTGATCCCGAAAAAGGCACTGCTTGAGCTCGTAAAGATCTCTCGCGACACGGGCGGCGACATTCAGTTTGGCGAGGACCAGAACCATATTTATTTTGAGACCGAAGGGCGACTGTTGATCACCCGAAAGCTTTCCGGCAATTTCCCGAATTATGAGATGGTGATGCCGAAGGATAACGACAAGACGGTCGTTTTTGATCTGGGCGAGATGCGGTCCGCGGTGAGACGCGTAGCCCTGATGGCAGATGAAAGGAACAGATCGATCCGGGTTACCGTACGCGAAGGCGAGGTCGAGATAACCGCTCAGTCCAGCGAAGAAGGTGAGGGGGCCGAGGTGGTTCCGGCGGAATACAGCGGTGAAGAAGTAACGCTCGGGTTCAATCACCAGTATCTGCAAGAGTTTCTAAACAACGTTGGAGCACTAGAGGCGACCGGCAGCGAGACAGACGAGGCTGAAGCGGCATCAGACGGATCGAGTGCCGCTGCGGCCCCGGCACGCGATACGAAAGGGTCGACGCGGGTTTCGTTCGAATTCAAGGATTCTAATGCTGCGACACAGATGCGGATCGCGGGCGACTCAGCTTATGACTATAAATATATCGTAATGCCGCTGAGGATATGAGGCACGAAACAAGAGTTTGCTCCTAAGCTGCGGGTCCTGTCGGGGCCCGCTTTTTCAATTCACGAGGTTTAAAAAAATCGCGCTGTCGTGATTTAATCTCAAATATGGAGCCCACTGAGAACGTTCCGCAAAGCGGAAACGCATTCAACAGCATCCTTCCGTATATTGCATGGATCATCACGCTAGCGGGCACGGCAGGGAGCCTGTTCTTTAGCGAGGTGATGGATTTTCCGCCGTGCGACCTTTGCTGGTATCAACGCATTTTCCTTTATCCGCTGGTCGCCGTGATCGCCGTCGGGATCGCGTCCGGCGATGCGGGCTGGAAGAAATATGCGTGGCCGCTGGTGATAGTTGGGCTTTTGATAGCGGCCTACCATAACCTGCTTTATTACGATTTCATTTCCGAAGGGATAACGCCGTGCAGCGAAGGCGTTCCGTGTAACGCGAGACAACTGGAGCTATTCGGTTTTATAACGATCCCGTTAATGTCGCTGGCCGGTTTTGCGAGCCTGGCATTGATCATGGCACTCTATCGGCCGGAAAAAGATCTATGAAAAAAGAAGTAAGAACCCTGATAGGCATAGGCCTGGTCATCGTCGTTGTGGGAGTTATCGGGACGATGATGTACCGGCAATCGGCGGCCCCGGCCGTTCAACCGGGACCCGGAGCACCCGCGGTCTCGGAGGCGATGGTGCGCCGCGACAGCCCGACCCTTGGCCCCGCGGATGCGAAGGTCACCGTGGTCGAATTTCTCGACCCGGAATGCGAGGCCTGTGCGGCCTTTAACCCGACGGTGAAAGGGATACTAAAGGAATTTGACGGCCAGGTCAGGTTCGTTGTGCGTTATATGCCGTTCCACGGCAATGCCAGGCTTGCCGCATCCTACCTCGAAGCATCTGCCGAACAAGGGAAATATTGGGAATATATGGATAAGATGCTCGCCGGACAGAGTCAATGGGGCGAGATACATGGAGCTCCGCAGCCGGTCAACCGGCCGGACCCTAAGGTACTTTTCGAACAGTGGGGCGGCGAGTTGGGGATGAATGTGGAACAACTGCGTGCGTCGGCGGGCAAGAAAGAACATCTCGAGAAGATCGAGCGAGATTTTGCGGACGGCCGGAGCCTTGGTGTTCGCCGGACGCCGACGATCTTTGTGAACGGCAAAGAGCTGTTTCGCCTGAATGCCAACGATCTTCGTTCAATGATCGCAGCCGAATTAAAGAGATAGAGCGATGAGGTGTCCGCAATGCGGGACAACATATACGGACGAATCGCTGAGGTTCTGCCTTGCGGATGGGACGGAACTCGTGCGGGACGGTGCACAATTGCGGGTGGATATTCCGTCGGCTGAGACCCGGATCGTTCCTGACGATTCGCAAAAGCGTTCACCATCAAAGGCATGGATATTTGTCGCTCTCGGAGCTGCGATCATCGGCCTGATGTTTGTCGCCGGCGTCATCTTCATCGGTATCTTGGCGTATATCGGGAGTGCCGAACAAGATGGCGAGATCACGTTCGCTACTCCCACGCCTTCCGCGGCACCAACCCGACCGCAGACCGATGAGGAACGGATCAAGACGGAACTTGAAAAGCTCGAGCAGAAGCTTGCTGAAATGGAAGAGCCGCCGATCACCGGCGATCCGTTTCCGGATGATCTGAAAGAGGCAGCCGGGTTCCCGATCGAAGCGACGGTCAATTCACCCAACGACGGTTTTTTGGCGCTGCGGTCGGTACCGAGCACCGAGATCGGCGACCGCATCGCGGCGATCCCCCACGGGACAAAAGTGCAGGTGATCATCTGCGACCAGACTTATCATACGATAGGCGGGAACCGGGGCCGATGGTGCCTGCTGATGTGGGGTGAGAATGCCGGCTGGGCGTTTGACGCTTTCCTGGATTTCTAGCCAGCTTATTCGAGCACCGTCCGGTGTGCTATTCTCCAATTCGATAATATGCTCCACGGATTTAAGGCGCCTCGTCGTGCCGTCATTACGGGTTTCGGCTGCGTCACCCCCATCGGCATTGGAAAGGAGCACTATTGGTCGGCTCTCGCCGCGGGCCGATCAGGCGTTAGAAAAATCGAAAGTTTCGACGCCGGGAATTTCAAAGTAAAGATCGCTGCGGAGATACCGGAGTTCGATTGGGAAGCCGAGATCGAATCCCAGGACCGCCGGCATGTGCCCAGGACGGTGCCGCTAGCCCTCGCGGCTGCACGCGAGGCGGTCGCGGATTCCGGGATCGAAGTGGGCGGGCTAGATCCGGAGGAACGCCGGTCGTTCGGGGTTTCTATCGGGACGGGCGGCGGAGGGTTGGCCTTCACCGAAAAACAATTCGGATTCTGGTTCTCGGGCAACGAACGAAAAGGCAGTATCTACACCATCCCATCTTCAACTCACGGGGGGCTCTCATCTGAACTCTCGATGGCGTTCGGGCTTCACGGGCTTTCGCATGTGATCTCGACAGGATGCACTTCGTCGACAGATGCGATCTTCTACGCGGCGCAACATATAGCTCTAGGACGACAGGAAAAAATGATCGCGGGAGGTGTCGATTCGCCGATCGCTCCGGGAATACTCCGGGGTTTTGAGGTTATGACCGTCGTTACCGACAAGTGGAACGACGAACCGGAGAGGGCTAGCCGGCCGTTTTCGAGGGACAGGTCGGGGATCGTTATCGGTGAGGGTTCGTGGATGTTCGTATTGGAGCAATATCAGGCGGCGCTGGACCGCGGAGCTCATATTTACGCGGAGGTCGCGGGATATGGGGCGACGTGCGATGCATATCATCGTGTGAGGCTGGAAGAGAATGGGGTGGAGCCGGCACGTGCGATGTCGCTTGCGGTCGCGGACGCGGGCCTTAAGGCAGAGGATGTGGGACACGTGAATCTTCACGGCACCTCAACGATGTTGAATGACCGGATCGAGACCAAGGCGATCAAGCTTGCTTTCGGCTCGCGGGCATACGATATTCCGATGTCGGCGACGAAATCGCAGATCGGGCACCCACAGGGTGCTGCGGG
>JAEWBM010000122.1 GCA_023391155.1 Acidobacteriota bacterium | reverse complement strand
CGCCTGGACCATGTTGTGCAGAACCGGAATGGAAAGCCAGCCGGCGACCGCGACCGCAACAAGAGCGGCCTTCCAATTGCGGCCATTCTGAAAAATATTTATTAACGTTCTCATTTTTGTGTTCCTTCCTAAGATCAATTCCCTGTCGGGGCCATCAACCGAACAGTGCTCGCGACAAACGAGAAAAGACACCCCGAGCGCAAAAAAAGCCGCACGTTGCGGTGCGGCGGAAGAAATATTGGAGATCGGCCTATTTTACGTCGAAGGGAGCGATGGCGGGCACAGCCGGCGGTATCGGACAATCCTGGTTATTGGTGATCGCACAAAGTGCATCGACCCTTTTAAGCCTGACCTCGCCCCACGGTTGGGCGTTGTAACGCTTGTCCACGGAAGTTTCTTTGACGATATCGAGCAGGTCATGCGGGACCGTGATCCTTGGATTCGCGGCCTTTACAAGGGCCGTTATGCCGGCGACGACCGGGGCAGCCATGGATGTGCCGGTCCAAAGGGCGTAGCGGCCGCCGGGAATGGCACTGACGATCTCGTCCCCGGGGGCGGTGACCTCGACCCAACTCCGATCGTACGTTGAGAACGACGCGAGCAGGTCGTCGCGGGTGCTGGCGCCGACGCCGAGCATACCGTTAAGGTCCTCAGCCGCAGGGAAAACCTCGGCGGTGTCGCCTCCGTTTCCGGCCGCAGCAACCACAGCGACGCGGTTAAGGCCGATCGGAAACGTGGTGCCGGTGGGCGTGGTGCCGACGTCGGTACACTCGATCAGGTCTTTCAGCAGCCGAACATCGTCCGGGTAGCCGAAACTTAGATTAGCTATGTCCGCACCATTGTTCGCGGCCCATATCAACGCCGCCGTTATTCGCCAAAGTTCGCCCTCGCCCGATTGGTCCAGAACGCGGAGCGGCATTATCTTCGCGTCGGGCGCGGTAAGCGCAATTATGCCGGCAACGTGGGTGCCGTGGCCGTAGGCGGGATCGACGTGGACGGTGCCCACCTCGGAGGGGTCAGCATCGTTATCGACGAAATCCCACCGGGCTTCGGGGGCGACGAGCCTGCCTTCAAATGCCGGATGTTGTGTGTCGATACCGGTATCAAGGACGGCAACAGTGACGCCCTCGCCGCGAGTGCGGCCCTGTTCCCATGCTTCGGCCAAACGAATGCGGTGCTTGAACCACTGGCGGTTGGCACCTTTGGCGCTGCCGCCGATGGCCCATGAACGGCCGATCGCCCACGAGCGGCCCTGTGTCCAGCCGAGGCCGACGCGCTCGACCTGTGAAAGTTTGCGGTTTACCTCGGCAAATATGATTCGGGCATCGCCCGGTGCGGGCGTTGTCATGGCGGCGACAACCTCATCGGGAGTTTGTCCGTTAGTGATCTGGAGTAAAAAGATCGGAGGCGCGGCGACTTGCGAGAGCGGCGTCGGATCCAGGCCATAGTCCTTTGCGACCTGGGGCAGCGTTGCCGGATCGACAAGCTGAACAATGACCTGCGAAGGGACGCAGTTGCAATCTTCGCCCCCCATTGCGGGGGCCGCGAATGCCGAGGCGATCAGTAAGCCTAAGCAAAATAAACCTGAAAATGCTCGAAAATACTTCATTGCCCTGCGATAAACCTAAGGGCCTATCAAGCTAACAGTGTTCCAATATTGTATCAAAAGACAAGGGTGAAAAAATTAACCTGCGCCGATCAGAAAATAAGGGGCCCAAATGTAAGGCGAAACGCCTCGGCCGATCGCATTGATCTGTGCTTTCCTAAGAGATGCGGCAATCGAAGAACCGAGTTGTATCTCCGAATACATATCTTCCATCAATTTCGGGGCTTCGGCGTCGTTGACGGTCCACGCACTCAGCACGACATTACGGGCACCGGCCGAAAGAAATCCGCGGGCGAGCCCGAGGACCTCTTCACCCGCCCCGATCTTGTTCATGCCCGTGTCGCAGGCACTTAAGGTGACAAGCTCGGCCCGCAGGCTTTGGCGTGCGGCATCGGCAGCGGTCACCCAACCCTCGGCGAGGTGGAGGCTTGAATACATCGGTGCTTCAGGCCGGAAATCGCCGTGACAGGCAATGTGTATGATTCGTGCGGCGGGTGCGAGGCGGAGGTATTCGGCGAAAGTGCAGGCGTCACCGGTGTATTTCCCCGCCGCCGGCATAAGGCGGGCAAGGCGTTCGATCTCGGCGTTGACCATCGGGATCTGCTCGTTGGCAAAACCCATTAGCAGGGCCTCGGATGATCGGCCCGGCCGCCGGCTATCGAGCTCAAGCCAGATCGCGGCCGAGGGGGAGATCAGCACCTCGCGAGTTTCGATCAAATAGCGGCCGTCGACTTTCAATGCGTGAAAGGGGACGTAATTCAGCGGGCCTGACGGCACTATGTTCAGGCGTCGATCGCTTATGAGCTTCATTAAGGGACCGAAAAGTTTGCCATAGAGGCGGTCGAGGTGGGAATCGACTCGGCGGGAAATGAGAGCTGCCATTGCCGACACCTGTGAGCCATACCTGAACGACCCGAGCTGAAACCGGAGGGCCTCTATCTCACGTTCGATCTCGGCGATTGAAGCGAGATCTGCGACGAAAGACACCTTTGTTGAAGTGACGATAAAGGCCGAAAGTTCGCTGTCGAACGCGACAAATTCCACGAGAGCGGCCTCAGGCCCCAAACGGCTTTGCAGGCGATCGAGATCGAGTGCTTTGCCGGAGGTTCTTTCGGCACGATCGCCGGCGGACCCCAAGATCCGGCGGCCAAGGTCCGAGATCTGCTTTTCCAGCCGAGCGATGCTGGAGCTAAGGGCCGGGAGGTCGGGATCGTCGCCGCGGTCGAGCCGGCTATAGAGCGAATTGAGGCGGGAGCGGGCAGATTCGAGTTTTTCGGAAAGCGGATCGGCGGCGGTTACGGAGGCACTCGCGGCGGTTCCTCCGACGGATTCTGCGAGCGATCGGGAGCGGGCACGTTCGACCCACACAAGAGCATCGACCGGGCGGCCGGCATCGATGTGGAGCCGGGCGAGGTTGTGAAAAGGTTCGAGCCGGCGGGAGAGAAATGCCATCCGGAATTCTTCACCGGGAAGCGGGTCTCTTAATTCCTCGACGAGCGACGCGGCGTTTTCAAAGTGGCCGATCGCCTCATCGGCCTTGCCTTGTGCCGCCGCCAATGCACCGAGCGAATTCAGAGCGGCTTGGAGAACGGCGTGTTGTTCCAGACGTTCCGCCGAGCGAATGAGCGAGCGGAAACGCTTTGCGGCCTTGAAGAGCTCGCCGGCGGCGGCGGTCAACTCCGCTTCGACCCAACGGGCCTGAAGCGGATGGCGGGGATTGTCGCTTTGCTCGAGAACTGAGCGGGCCTTTGCCGCTAAGCTGAGGGCGCTATCGAGATCACCGTGATCGCCCAGGAGGCGGGCAAGGGAAAGCTGAACGAGAGCGGCACCGGTTTGTTCGCCTTCCTGCTCATAGAGCCGGGCTGCCATATCCCATTGGCTTCGGGCCTTTCTGAGCTTGCCGAGCCTTTCAGCCGCTCGGCCGAAATTGGCACGGGCGCGAGCTTCTTCGGCTCGCAGACGGCGTGACCTGAGTTTAGGCACCGTAGCGGAATAGATCCGGAAAGCCTCATCGTACAGGCCGAGTTCGGAATAAATATCGGCGATTTCAAGATCTGCGATAGCCGACTGGTGCGGCATACCGAGGCCGTCGTATTTTCGCCGGGAAGCTTCAAAGTAGGAAAGAGCGTCGCCGTATTGACCCTTTAGCACCGAGAGATTGGCCAGGCTGGCCTCTATCTCGGCCTCGGTCACGAGCATCTCTTGATCTCGGGCGCCGGCGAGAGCTTTGATATAGAGGGCCTCGGCTTGGGCGAGGTCGTGCAGATCGGCGTAGGTGTTCGCCAGGCTGTTTTCGGCCATAACCTGCCATTCACGGCTTTCGATCGATGCAAATCTTTTGACGGCGTGCAAGCCGAATTTCAAGGCTTCCGCCGGCCGGCCCCGGCGTGCGGCGACGTTGCTGAGATTCAGTTCGATCTTTCCGGCCGCCAATTGATCGTCGTGTTTTGTGAATATCGACAGGGCCCGGTCGCCGATCTTTGCGGCCTCGTGATATCGGCCGAGCATCGCCACCGCCAGAAGGCGGGCGACCATCGTCCGGGCAGCGATCTGTTGAGAACCGAGGGACGTGAATCTGTCCTCAGCCTCGGCCAGCAGGTCCGCGGCGTCGCTCAGTTTGCCGCGGGTTATTGCGGCGATGCCGGCGACCCAGGAACGGTAGGCATGAACGACCGGGTCCGAATTTAGGGTTGAAAGCGTTTTCAGGGCTTGGGCGGAGCGGCGGGCAACGGTCGGTTCGCTGGACCAGAGTTCGAAACAGAGTTCGGCGAGTTCGCGGGCGAGGCGCTCGTCGAGAAGGCCCCGGTTCGCCGAAAGCAGTTTTCGACGGCCGCGGGCGTTTGGCTCTGCGACCAGTTTTCGCGCCAAATGTTTGGGTGTCATTTGACCAATACCCGGCCCGATGGATGAGGTCAGGCCAGGTCGAGTTTTTCGATCACTATCTCGGTTTCGGGCCCGGTGATCGTTAAAGAGTAGATCCCTTTCTTCGCGGCAATTTCGAACCCGCTATCAGCGTCGAGCTTTGCGGTCACGTCAGTTTCGCCTGAAAGAACCGCTACCGCATTCTCAAATCCCGAACCGATCACCTGGCCGCGGATGTTTGCCGTCCTCCCCTTGCTCGAGATGCGCAGGTCGACAGCGGCCTCGCCGGCTTCAAAAAGCATTTGCCTTGCTGCGGCGGAACTTGCGGAACGTTCACCGAAAACCGGCTTGCCGCCGCTGAGATCGGCGGTAAGCACCGCGATCACACGTTCAACTATCGACGCGGACCGAGCGGGAACCCGGGCACGGAAGATATTCTTTGCCCACTTTATAGAATCTGCCGGAGCGTCGACGGAGTCGTCCCTTTCCATCAGATCCGTGATCAGTTTTATATTCTTCTCGGGATTCATCTTTTTACCGGAGCCATTCGCCCTCAGCATAACAGTGTGCCGCCCGGGAGCGAAAAGACACTATTTGGTTAAGATCTTTTCAAGCTTTTTCAGGCATCGGGACCGCATAGGGCTGATCCCCGTAGCCTCGACGCCGATCGTCGCGGCCACCTCGGCGTAAGACGCCGCTTCCCCTTGCATATATATCATCGTAATGATCGTGCGGCACCGTTCATCGAGGAGCCGAAGGCCCGCACGGATCAGATGCTGCTGCTCCAATTCGATGAGGGAGTCGTCCGCAAGCGGGCCGGAATCGGCTATCCGCTCGATTGCGTCGTCCGGGTCGTCTTCATCGCCGCCGATCGAAACCGGTTGGTTCTTTTTCCCGCGTATAAGGCCCCAAGTTTTGAATTTGGCCGTTGTGACGATCCAGGAACGGAGCTTGTCGGGCTGCTCGATCGAGTCGAGCTTTTCAAGCAGGGTAACGAAAACGTCCTGAAAGACATCCGCGCACTGCTCGTCCGGCAGGCCCGCACGCTTGGGGATGGCATAGATCAGGCGCTGGTATCGGTCAACGAGCTCATCCCACGCACCGTCGTCGCCTTTTCGGCACGCCGAAAGCAGCCGCGCATCAGACCTTTCGATCTCGCGGGCCGGCATGGTCGACTCGTTTTGGGATGGCTTGCTCATTGCAACTCCACGATTTTGCAATGATTAACGGGAATAAGCAACAGTTATGGTTTTCAGCAGGGGGTTAATCGCGGCGGGGAGGGAGGTCACGGCTTAGCTCTTCAGGCGTTAGGTCGCGGTAGGCGCAAACGCGGTTTCGGCCCTCACGTTTAGCCCGGTAAAGCGCCGAATCGGCCATTTCGACAAGCTCTATGGGGTCTGACGAATCGTTCGGAAATGAAGAGATGCCTACGCTTATAGTTACGCGGTGCGTCTGGTCAGGGCGGTCATGACGAACGACGGTGAACTTGCGGTTTTCGATGGTGGTACGGATACGTTCGGCGGCCACCATCGCCTGCGGAAGGTCCGCATCGAGGAGAAATGCTGAGAACTCCTCACCTCCGAAACGCGAGGCGGCGTCGCCGCTCCGCATGCTTTCAATGATGCAGAGGCCGATCTCTTCGAGAGTCTTGCTGCCCGTAAGGTGGCCGTAGATATCATTTACCCGCTTGAAGTGGTCGACGTCCATCATCAGGACGCAGAACTGCCGGCCTTCGGCACGTGAGCGGGCGGCCTCGCGGCGAAGTTCGGAAAAGAAGGACCGTCCCGAGAGGAGCCCGGTCAGCTCGTCGTGTGATAGCAGGCGATGGATCTGTTTGTGGTACTCCCGATCGATCTCGTCATGCAGGTCGAACCGGACGATGTGCTCACCGATCGTTATCTTGTCACCGTTGTGGATCCGCTCTTCGCGGGCGATGCGGTGGCCGTTGAGAAAGGTTCCGTTGCGCGAATTGAGGTCAGAGATATAGTAAGCATCGCCGCCGCCGGATTCGCTCACGGTGCGGATCATCGCGTGCTGGCGGGACACCTTGGAATCGTTTATTCGAACGTCCGCCTCAAGGGCGCGGCCCAGTGTAACCTCTTCGCGTTCAAGCGGGATCGGGACGGCCAAGAGCTCGCCGCTCAGAAAGACGAGTGCGGGCCGTAGGTCACTGGCTCTTCGTTCGGGACGTTGCATAGGATCAGCGAGGCGGGAAGCGCGGAATCGCCAATAAATAGGATAACGTAAAGCGTCTGAACATTTCCACAGTTTTTAGCGGAAAATTTCTCCAATGCCGCAGACGACATTCGGAAAAGGCCTGTTCGAGGTTATACCATATGATCAGTGCACGCACTCATTGTAAAGTTAGGGGCGATCGGCGACATCGTACATGCCTTGCCGGTGCTCGCCGCGGTTCGTAATGCGCTGCCCGATGTTCGGGTTTCGTGGGTTGCGGAGCGAAGATCGGCCGAGATATTAAGAGGCAATCCGCTGATCGAAAGGCTGATCGAGATCGACACCCGGTCGCTGCGAAAGGGCAATGTCGCGACCGATATTCTGCCGGCGATGGCGGACCAGGTGCGTGACCTGCGGAGCGAGCGATATGACGTAGCGATCGATCTGCAGGGCCTGATCAAATCTGCCGCCGTCGCGAAGCTCTCGGGAGCGCCGCGCCGCTGGGGGTTTGACAAGGCAAACCTGAGAGAGCCGGCAGGACGCGTCTTCTATACAGACACGGTGAGTTTCCCCGACGGCACACACGTCATTCGAAAGAACCTCGAACTTGCCGCCGCCGCTCTTGGTTTCGCACAGCCTGAGCATCCTGAGTTTCCTATCTATACAGCAGCGGAGCACGAGGCCGAAGCGGACTCGATCGCGAGACTGGCGGGCGGGCCGTTTGCGATACTTAATCCCGCAGGCGGGTGGGAGACGAAGTTGTGGCGGGCGAGAGACTTTGGTGTGCTGGCGGACCTGGTTAATTCTCGAACAGGGCTTCGGCCGGTTATTGCGGTGGCCCCGAACGAACGTGTGCTGGCTGAGGAAGTCCTGGCGAACTCGCGATCAGGGGCGGCACTTGTAACCACACCGAGCCTGAAAGGCTTCTACGAGCTGGCACGTCGATGCGAGGTGTATGTCGGCGGCGACACGGGGCCGACGCATCTGGCGATCGCTGCCGGGGCAAAGGCGGTCGGGATCTTCGGCCCGACCGAGTGGTGGCGAAACGGGAGCCTCGCCGCCGGCGATATCTGCGTCGAACGGACCGATATACCCTGCCGCGTCGATTGCCATCGCCGTACGTGCTCGAAATGGATCTGCATGGACATTGCTCCGGAGGCGGTTGCGAATGCCGTAGTGGAAAGGATGGCGAGGGGTTGACTTTCAACGCACGGCGTCCCAAAGTTCTAGTTTTTCAATGGCGACAAATCGAAAAAGGCTTTTGCAGCGATTCCGTGTCCCGCTCGGATTTTTACTCTCCGCGGTCTTTATCGTGCTCGCGCGGCCGTCAGCGTTGACCCTATCGATAGGCGGCTCGATCGCCGTGATCGGCCTATTGATCCGTGCGTGGGCGGCGGGGCATATTCACAAGTATGAAAAGCTGGCGGTCACCGGGCCTTATTCATTTACGCGGAACCCTCTTTATTTGGGCAGTTTTATTCTCGCGGTTGGGTTTACTGTCGCTGCCGGCGTCTGGTGGCTGGCGCTGATCACGGCCGCCTTATTTCTTGGCATCTATTTCCCCGTGATGCGCGTCGAAGAGCAAGACCTGAGGGAGCGTTTTAAGGGCGAGTTTGATGAATTTGCGAAAAACGTACCTTTGTTTTTTCCCAGGCCTACGCCGTGGAAAAAACTCGACGCGAGATTCGATCTTCAGCTATACTTGAAGCATCGGGAATATCAGGCCGCGATAGGTTTGGTGCTGGGATTGGCAGTTCTGACGCTAAAAGCGATCTACTTTTCTGAATAGAATGCGTTCGACCTTTACAGCTTTTATATTTGCCGCAGCGATCTTCGTCGCCGGCGCGGCGACCGCTGTCGCACAACCAGCGAACGGTAACGGCAGCGGAGTGGCTGTTGCGGAACCCGCTCCTCGTGCCGCATTGCCTTATGCCGCGGGCGAGGTTCTCACTTATGAGGGCAAACTCAGCAAGTTCATCAGTGGAATATCGGTCGCCGAGCTAACATTTACGGTCGAGGACACTCCGGATCCGGAGAAACTGTTCGTCCGGGCCGAGGCCAAATCTAAGGGTGCCTTACTTTGGCTGCTGCGTTTTAGCTTTTTGCAGCAGATCGATTCGACAATGGACCGCGACTCGCAATTTGCTCTGCTGACCGAAAAGCACGACGTACAAAAGGAACGCGTCCGAAACAGCAAGGCCGAGTTCGATTACGACGAGCAGCGTGTAACTTATATCGAGACGGATCCCAATGAACCGATGCGGCCACCCCGAATGATCGCGTCTGATATGTCCGGCGAGACGTTTGACCTGGTGTCGGGTATCTATCGCCTGCGGACATTACCTCTCGAGGTCGGAAAGACCTTTGAACTCTCGGTAAGCGATTCCGGACTGGTTTATAAGGTGCCCGTGATCGTCACCGGCAAAGAGACCATCAAGACGGACATCGGCCGCGTATCGTGCTTTGTCGTCGAGCCGCAGATCTTTGGCGGCGAGGGAAGCCTGATAGAGCGCGAGGGCTCGATGGTCATTTGGATAACCGACGATGCACGCCGCATACCGGTACGTTCACAGGTGAAGGCCTCGATCGGCAAGCTCGACATTCGGATCAGGTCCGTAAAGTCCGCTCCTTAAACCCCAATAAAATTCGGCCCGTCTTGTATGTTGGCTTAAAAGCCAGCATAATTTCGTTTTATATCTATGAACGAGAATATCAGGGAATTGACGGCGATCTCGTCGGGTGAGCTTGTTTCGGACAGGCCGATCATTAGCGCCGATGAGGCCGTCAAGGCGGGCCGGGCGACGGAGGCAGCCGCAGAAGCGAATTCGCGAGCGTCGGAAATTTTGGCGCGGCCTGAACTGCCGGATCTGGAGCGAAAGAACCGTGCACGGCTGCAGATGCAATCACCCGGACGGCTTTATTTTTATTGGAGTGTCGGCCCGGATCCCTACAAGATCCTGGCGAAGGCAGTGCCGGGAGCGGTGAATTACACACTGGTGGTCCGCCTGATCGATGTCGCCCGCGACGCAGAGGAGATCCATCGCGTTGAAGCCGACGGGAGCTGGTGGTTCAATGTGGCTCCGGACAGCGAGTACCGGGCAGATGTGGGTTTCTATGCGCCGAACCGCCCTTTCGTGAGGATCGTTGCTTCTAACACGATCGCGACCCCGCGGAGAAGCCCGTCGCCACGTGCGGCCGATGACGCCCAATGGAGAGTGCCCGCAGAGAACTTTGCACGCGTGCTGGAGGCGGCCGGATTCGAAGAGGATGCGTTCGATGTTGCGACGGAGGAGCAGCATGCCGCAGACGCGTTCTCTCTATTAACAGGCCGGCGGGCAGATGAAGACGCAGGCTTGGACACCAATGCGGTCTGGCAGGCTCTGCGCGCTGTAGCCGAGGGGGCAACGCTCGAATCGCTGAGGTTCACGACCACGCCTGAGGTATTTGCGATCTTACAGGAACGAATCGATAAGTTGGATATCGAAGCAATTAAGAACGCGGTCGATAACCGGTTCGCTGAGGAAGAGTATGAGACGCTGCCCGGCGTCGTGGGGCTAAGCCGTATTCATTTTCCGCGCCGGCGCCGCTTGAAACCGGGCGGCCCGCAGCCGATATCTTCGACGGGGCGCCGTATTTCCAGCTAGAGGACCAAAACGCAACGATCAGTTATGCTATGCCCGTAGGTTATTTCAGCCTGATCCTTCACGCACATTTGCCGTTTGTGCGGCATCCGGAGTATCCGGAGTTTCTGGAAGAGGATTGGCTCTATGAGGCGATAACCGAGGTCTACCTCCCCCTAATTTTCATTCTCCAAAACCTGCACGAGGCGGGCGCCAAGCCGCGGCTCGCGATGAACGTCTCGCCGCCGTTATGCGAGATGTTGGCGGATGAATTGCTGCAAACGCGATACACTCGACATCTTGAAAATCTGCTCGAGCTTGCCGAAAAAGAGGCTGCCCGAACTCGGAAAGAGGCGGCGGAATTTGTGCCGGCCGCGGATATGTACGCGGCGAACCTGAAGGCGGCCCTTGACCTGTGGAACGGGCGGTACCGGCGAAATCTAGTTAATGCATTTCGTGAGCTGCAGGATGAGGGCGTGCTGGAGATAATCACCTGCGGCGCGACGCACGGATTTTTGCCGCTGATCTCGACACATGAATCACGGCGGGCCCAGATCGAGGTGGCAGCGGCAAATTATCGCAAGCACTTTGGCCGGGGGCCGCGGGGCATCTGGCTGCCGGAATGCGCGTACGAGCCGGGGATCGAAGAGCTGCTCAAGGGGGTGGGCATCGAATATTTTATCGCCGATACCCACGCGATCCTGTATGGCGATCCGCGGCCGAAATTCGGTGTTCACGCACCCGTTCTTTGTCCGAATGGCGTAGCGGTCTTTGCCCGCGATGTTGAGACCAGCCGGCAAGTTTGGTCGGCCGAGGCCGGGTATCCGGGAAATCCCCTTTATCGCGAGTTTTATCGGGATATAGGTTGGGACCTCCCCATGGAATACCTAAAGCCGCACTTGCATGCGGACGGGGCCCGGCGGCATCTGGGGCTCAAGTATCACAGGATCACCGGACGTGACGTTCCGCAGCAAGCGAAACAGCCTTATAACCCGGCCGCGGCTCGTGAACTTGTCGCCGAGAACGCCTCGCATTTTATCGGCGAGCGGATTAAACAGGCGCATATGCTGCGTGAGACTTTCGGCGGGCATCCGCCGCTTGTTGTGTCGCCATATGACGCAGAGCTTTTCGGGCACTGGTGGTTCGAAGGTCCGCAATTTATCGATTTTCTCTTTCGCAAAATTCACTGGGACCAGAATGAGGTCGCTGCTGTGACGCCCGGAGACTTTCTTGACAGCGGGATCGCGATACAGGACCAGCAGCCGACGGCATCGAGTTGGGGAGAGAACGGCTACTACAAAGTGTGGCTGAACGAGGGGAACTCGTGGATGTACCCCTATCAGCATGACGCCGAGCGGCGGATGACCGATGCCGTTAACAAGGCAGCGGACGCAGGCGACACGCGAGTGTTGAAACAAATGGCGAGAGAATTGCTGCTTGCGCAGTCGTCAGACTGGGCGTTTCAGATCTATCAGGGCACGACGGTCGAGTACTCCTCCCGCCGATTTCAATCGCATATCCACAGGTTTGACCTGCTCGCAAAGATGCAGGAATCAGGCGAGATCGACGAGGAACTCCTGGCCGAGATCGAAGCGCGGGATAATATCTTCGACGAAGTTGACCCG
The DNA here is from genome assembly GCA_023391155.1 of Acidobacteriota bacterium. GTDB lineage: Bacteria > Acidobacteriota > Blastocatellia > Pyrinomonadales > Pyrinomonadaceae > OLB17. Next base: position 3,429 of record JAEWBM010000122.1, on the reverse strand, counting down.
CGTTTTTGGGCCACTGCGGAACATCAGGATCGCTAATCCATCATGTCAGTATTTACACGGACGACCGGTTTGCCATTGGTGCGCCGTAAAGCTATCATTTCTGTTTCACTCACCGGAGGAATTTAATGATCGAAAAAGGCGTTGAAGTGGCTCCCGCAGAGGGTAAATTGGGCATCCTGCTCGTCGGGCTGGGTGCGGTCAGCACGACATTTGTAGCCGGGGTCGAGGCGATAAAGCGCGATCTGGCGAAGCCGATCGGCTCGCTGACCCAGATGGGGACGATCCGCCTTGGGAAGCGGACAGACAATCGCAGCCCAAAGATCAAGGACTTTGTCCCGCTGGCGACGCTCAACGACATCGTCTTTGGGGCATGGGATATCTTCCCGGATAACGCATTTGATGCGGCGATGAAATCGGGCGTGCTTGAAAAGGACCTGCTAAACCAGGTGTCGGAACAGCTCGCCTCCCTCAAACCGATGCCCGCCGTTTTTGAGCAGAACTACGTCAAACGGCTTCATGGTGAGAACATTAAGACGGGCAAGAGCAAGATGGAGCTTGCCGAGCAGCTGATCGAGGACATCGCCCGGTTCAAGAGCGAGAACGGTTGTGACCGGCTGGTGATGATCTGGGCCGCGTCGACCGAGATCTTCTTGGAAGCGAGCGAGGTACACAACTCTCTCGAGGCCTTTGAAAAGGGATTGTACGATAACGACCCGGCTATAGCTCCCTCGATGATCTATGCATATGCGGCGTTGAAGTCGGGCATTCCGTTTGCGAACGGCGCTCCGAATCTGTCAGTCGACATTCCGGCGTTGACCAAACTGGCTGAAGATGAGGGCGTCGCAATCTGCGGAAAGGATTTCAAGACCGGCCAAACGCTGATGAAGACGATCTTGGCACCGGGCTTGAAATCACGAATGCTTGGCCTGGAGGGATGGTATTCGACAAACATTCTCGGCAACCGCGACGGCGAGGTGCTGGACGATCCAGAAAACTTTAAGACAAAGGAGGAATCGAAGCTTTCCGTACTTGAGCACATACTGCAGCCCGAGGTTTATCCCGACCTTTATTCGGATTTCTCGCACGTCGTTCGGATCAATTACTACCCGCCGCGCGGGGACAATAAGGAGGGTTGGGACAACATCGATATCTTCGGATGGCTGGGTTACAAGATGCAGATCAAGATCGACTTTCTTTGCAGGGACTCGATACTTGCCGCTCCGCTTTGCCTCGACCTCGCACTGTTCCTTGATCTCGCACAGCGTGCCGGGATGAAGGGTATCCAGGAGTGGCTGTCGTTCTATTTCAAATCGCCGCAGACGGGGCCGGGGCTCTATCCGGAGCACGACATTTTCATCCAGTTGATGAAGCTCAAGAACACGCTCAGGCATATGCAGGGCGAAGACATGATCACGCATCTCGGGTTGGATTACTACGAATAAACGGCCGGCCGGAAAATGGCGAATGGATCGCCGTTTCCAAAAAAGTGCGTAAAAATTGTTGCTTGCAAGAGCAATAATGTGTTAAAAAATCCTTAAGGGCGGCATCGCTCGGATAGCCGCCTCCCTATATATCTATAGGTCCGTACTCCCGGACTCTAAAGTCCAGCCAACTTATAACATATTGAAATCATCATTAGTTACGGCGGATTCGCAGCTTGCAACTCCCTGCAAAATTGAACCCGTAGGAACGTCAAGGTGACGAGAGACCGGTAATAAAACGATCTCTTTTTGTCACGGAGGTAGATCAGATGAAGAACGAAACAGTAAAGAAAAAAGACACCGCGACGACCGCCATTTTGCTCGACCCGGACCGGAAGAGCCCGCGTGCGGCGGAGTTTGAGGACAAGTTGTCAAGCTTGATCGTCGGCCAGGAACGAGCGGTGCGGCGGATGAGCGGGCTGTTTCAGATCTATCTCGCGGGTATGAACAACCCTGTTCGTCCGATAGGCACGATGCTTTTCTTAGGACCCACGGGTTCAGGTAAGACGCGGGTCGTAGAGGCGGCCTCGGAAGTTCTGTTCAATGACCCCCATGCGGTTGTGAAGATCGATTGTGCGGAGTTTCAGCATTCGCACGAGATCGCGAAACTGATCGGTTCCCCTCCGGGATACCTCGGCCATCGCGAAACATCGCCGATGCTGACGCAGGAAAATCTTGATAAGGCTCACACTGAGGACACAAAACTTACCTTCGTACTTTTTGATGAGATCGAGAAAGCCTCTGATTCGCTGTGGCAGCTCCTGCTCGGGATACTCGATAAGGCGACTTTGACGCTGGGCGATAACCGCCGCGTCGATTTTTCAAGAACGATCGTTATCATGACGTCGAACTTGGGTGCCCGTGAAATGTCTGACATGATCTCGGGCGGCATCGGTTTCGCTCCGGCCAAGCAGGGAACTCCGCGTGAGGACACGGAGATCGACACGAAGATCTATCGCACGGCGCTTGAAGCCGCGAAGCGGAAATTCTCTCCGGAGTTTATGAACCGGATCGACAAGGTGGTCGTTTTCCGAAGCTTGAAGGAACATCACCTACGGGACATCCTGGACATAGAACTTGCGAGCGTTCAGGACCGGATCACCGAATCCGCCGGGACGAAATTTATCTTCGAGTGTTCGAAAGAGGCGAAGGACTTTTTGCTTGGCGAGGGCATCGATCTGAAATACGGTGCACGCCATCTGAAGCGTGCCATTGAAAGGTTCCTGGTCTATCCGCTTTCGAACCTGGTGGCAACGCAGCAGGTCGAGACCGGCGATCTGGTATCTGTCGGATTCGATAAATCAAAGAACGCCCTTACCTTTATGAAGGAGGCGGGCAAGATGATCGTTAATGACGAGGAACCCGAACGTGAAGATGACCCGCCGATGGTCAAATCGGACGCGGCCGGTGCTCCGCTCCCGCAAGCCGAGGCTGCTCCGCAGCTCAGTAAGACCAAGAGCGAAAACGACGTTTAGGGTTAAACTTTAGGTGTGATAGAAAGGCCGTCCCGTTTTGGGCGGCCTTTTTCACTTGCCGAGCCCGATCAGGCCTGCATATTCGGTCTTGAGATACTCGTATATCTCATCCCGGACGCGGCGAAACGCGGCGAGGCGCGTTTCCTCATCACCCACAACGGCTGCGGGGTCGTCGAACGCGCGGTGGGTCAACTTGGTCTTGGCAGGGAAATAAGGGCAATTTTCCTTTGCATTGTCGCAGACGGTCAGCACGAAGTCGATCTCTTGCCCGGCAAACTCGTGGACCGACTTAGAGCGGTTTTGCGAGATATCGATCCCGACCTCAGCGAGTGCCTCTATGGCCTCAGGCCGTACGATCGAGGGGTGAGTGCCCGCACTATGTACAACATATGTGTCTCGACAGATATGTTGCAGCAAACCTTCTGCCATTTGGGAGCGAGCGGAGTTTCCTGTGCAGAGAATCAGCACTTTTT
>JAEWBM010000104.1 GCA_023391155.1 Acidobacteriota bacterium | reverse complement strand
GAGAACGCCTAAAGAACGCCCCGAGAACGCCCTGTGGACGAGGATCCTGAGTCGCCGAACCTGACGGCTTCGTCTCACTACAAGACGGAATTCGAATGTTTTATCCGAAATGGTGTGAGCGGAGCGTTCGGAAAGTCACCCGAGGACGTGTTTTCACCGCATTTTTAGTAATAAGCCGTTTGGCACGGACTTTGCGATTAATTAGGCAGAAATACGGGTCATATTGCGTTTCGACAGGGCCCGGAGGAATTTAGAGGTTATAATGACACTCAAAAAGCTTACAAATATCGCGTTTGCCGCCGCTCTCGGACTTGGCGTCTTTGCCTTTGGCAGCGTGGATGCGGATGCCCAGGGCAACAGCCAATGGGCGCACGAAAAGAACAGGATCAAGAAGCAGCAAAAGGCATACGAAAAGCGCCAAAAGGCAATTCGTAAGGCCGAAGAGGCTCGCTATCGCGCATATCGCGACGGACGCTATTACGATTATGACCAGCGTCAAGCCGATATGCTCCGCAGGGCGATTGAAGACGGATATCGGCAGGGTTACAACGAAGGCGTGAATGACCGCCGATACGGCCGACGCGGCAGCTACGGCGGCTCGCCGATCTATCGCAGCGGCAGCTACGGATATGATCCGTACGTCGAGCGCGATCAGTACCAACATTATTTCCGCGAGGGATTCGAACGCGGATATTATGATGGCTACAACTCAGACTCGCGTTACGGGTACCGCCAAAACAATACTATGAACATCCTCGGCTCTATTTTGAGCGGGATCCTCAACCTTCAGCGTTATTAATTAGTTGAGCGTTTGAGGTATGGGCAAGGCCGGTCGCTTCGGGGGAGGCGGCCGGCATTATTATATCAGCGTCATCACAGTGAAATACGCCATAACGGCCACCACCAGCCACCCGGCAGCGGTCAGCCACATTGGATTAACGTAACCGCCGACCACTTCCCTCTTTCTCGATGCCAACAAGATTAGCCCCAAACCTATCGGCAGGATGAATCCGTTGATCGTCCCGGCCCACACCAACACCTGCACCGGCCGCCCGATAGATACAAAGACAATAGTAGAAATAGCGATAAACGCGATGATAAACCAGTTGCTGTTCGCCTCGATCTTGGGGTGAAACGTCTTGAAGAATGAGACCGACGTAAATGCAGCTCCAATAACGGATGTTATCGCCGCCGCCCACATCACGATCCCAAAGATCTTGTACCCCAGAACACCCGCTGCATTCTGAAACACCGATGCGGGCGGATTTGCATCGTCGATCGCGAACCCCATTGAAACAACTCCGAGCGCAGCGAGAAACAGCAGGAACCGGATAATTGCCGTAAGCACTATGCCCGTAATGGCACTGCGGTTGACCTCGGGCAGCTGCTCCGTGCCTGTGATTCCCGCGTCTATCAATCGATGGGCACCGGCAAACGTGATATACCCGCCGACCGTTCCCCCCACGAGGGTAACGATCGCCCGGGCGTCGATCGTCTCGGGCAGCACGGTGCGGTATGCCGCCTCCGCAACCGGCGGAGCCGCGGTAAAAACAACGTAAACGATCAGACAGAGCATCACTACGCCGAGAACCTTAACGACAACATCCATCGCTCGGCCCGCTTCTTTCACCAAAAAGATCCCGATAGCGATAAGGGCACTGATCGCCGCACCCGCCTCAGCCGGCAGATCAAACAAAACGTTTAGCCCAAGCCCCGCACCCGCTACATTGCCGATATTAAATGCCAGCCCGCCGAATACGATCATCGCCGCTAGGGCATAACCCGCCCCCGGCACAACGGCATTTGCCGCGTCCTGCCCACGCATCCCCGAAACGCTTAGCACCCGCCAGATATTCAACTGGGCAAATATATCTAGAATGACCGAGAGCAGAATGACAAAGCCAAAGCTCGCCACCAACTGCTTGGTAAATACGGTTGTCTGGGTTAGAAATCCGGGGCCGACGGCCGAGGTCGCCATCAGGAAAGCGGCACCGAGCATCGCCGATCTGGTAAGCGGTTTGGTCATCGCGGGGCTTCGATCTCCACGCCCGCCAGCCGGAGGGCGTCGCGGATCACCATTGCAAACGCCGGGGCGAACGCACCGTCGCCGTGAAGGCAGATCGTATCCGCACGCACCGGCACAGGCTCACCGCTCATCGAGGTGACCTGCCCGTTCATTACCATCTCCAGCACCTGAGCGGCGGCGATCTCCGGGCTCTCTATCAGCGCACCGAGCCGGCTGCGCGGCGTAAGGCTCCCGTCCGGCTGATAAGATCGGTCGCCGAAGACTTCCGAAGCGGTTCGCAGGCCGGCACGCTCTGCCTCGGACAGCGAATGGCTGCCGGCCAGTCCGAATAGCACGAGTTCATGATCTACGGCGGCAACGGCGTTTGCGATCAACCGAGCGGTCTCTGCGTCCCGCGCTGAAAGATTATACAGAGCCCCATGCGGTTTAACGTGGCTCAACTCCGTGTCGGCTTCGCGGCAGATATCCCTCAATGCGCTTACCTGAGCAACGATCTCATCAAAAAGCTCTTCGTGCGAAATATCGTGCTCTATCCTTCCGAAATTCTCTTGATCGGGATATCCGGGATGAGCCCCGATAGCTACCTCATTTTGCAGCGCGAGCTGCACCGTTGCTCGCATCGTCTCAGCATCGCCCGCATGCCCGCCGCAGGCGATATTCGCTGATGTGATCAACGGCATAAGCTCTGCGTCGTTTCCGCAGCCCTCACCCAGATCGCAATTTAGATCAACGGTCGGCATTTTCTTCGCCACAGATTAGCACAAAATTATCTATGAGCCGCGGAGCCGAACGGCGGTTCGAAGTACGGCCAGATCGCGTTCGTGGGCGATAGTAGCGCGCTCGGTCTCTTCCATATCAATGACATGGAACGAGACCTTCTCCCCCGGCACAAGCTGCGCGAGCAGCGGGAGGTCGGGCCCGATTACTCCGCCCATCCGCGGGTATCCGCCCGAAGTCTGGTGATCAGCCATCAGGATCGTCAAACTCCCATCCGGCATCAACTGGATCGTCCCGTATGTGACCGCCGCCGAAAGCAGCTCCTTTTCGTGCAGCAGGGGAAGCCGCGGCCCCGCCAGCCGATAGCCCATACGGTTCGAATCGTTCGTGACCGTAAATGAAGAATCGCGAAACACGCCTTCGCCCATCGCGGTCAGCAGGCCGAACTCCGCACCCGGCACAACGCGAACCGTTGGATGGCGGCTATATATAGGAATTATCGAGCGGCCGGCGGTGAGACCGGATGTCGCTTCGCCGATCCCGCCCCGGAACGGAAGGCGATCGCCTGCTCCGAGCGCTCGCCCGTCTACACCACCCGCCTTTGCAGCGAGATTCGTGCTTCTACTTCCGAGCCACTCCGGCAAATCAAAACCTCCCGACACCGAAAGATATGCCCGGGCGCCGCGTCCAGGTTCAGCAAAGGTTAGTCGCGAAGCGGGGCCGGCCCGCAGCGTGGTCCAAAACGGCACGGCTTCCCCATCGAGGATAGGGCCAAAGTCCGCTCCGCCAATCGCAAAGGTGGCTGCTTTTTCAAACACAGCATCGACGGCGGGAAAGTGCATCTCAATACCTGCCTCACACGGATCATTCCCGAGCAGAATGTTGAGGATCACGAGTGCCGTGCGGTCCATCGCCCCGCTCGGATTGATGCCGAGGTCCCGATGCCCTTGCCGCCCCAGGTCTTGTATGGTGGTAAGTACCCCCGGCCGATTGATCAAAAGGCTCATACCGATCGAAAGGTCACGAGGTCTCCGGGCTGCAGAAGAACCGGCGGATCGCTCTTCGGCTCGAACATCTTCAGATCGGTCCGGCCGATAAGCTGCCAGCCGCCCGGGGAGTCCAACGGATAGATGCCCGTCTGCCGCCCCGCTATTCCTACACTCCCACGCGGCACGCAGGTCCGCGGGGACGCGAGTCGAGGCACTGCGATCCTTTCATCGACCTCGCCCATATACGGAAAGCCGGGCAAAAACCCTAGCATATAAACGCGATACTCCTGCTCAAGAAAAATAGAAATAAATTCTTTAGGAGCGAGCCCCGAGAGCGCGGCGGCCGTAACCAGATCGGGGCCGTCATCGCCGCCAAATTTCGCTTGAATGGTCACCTTTCTCGATGGTGATTCCTCCACTGAATCCGACTTCACGATCATGCTCGAGATGGTCTCTCTCACCCGTTCGAACGCAGTTGCAGATCCTGGATGTTCGGAACGAACCGCCGTAAGATCATAAAAGACCGTTACCGTTGAATACGCAGGCACAGCTTCAATGAACCCCGGGAATGGGTCGCGAGCTATCCGCCGACAAAGTTCGATCGCCCGACTGTTCAGTTCCGGCGATATCACGTCGCCGAATTCGACTGTAAGAGCATTTTCGTTTAAGGGAAAGATCCGCATCGCGCAGTCAGCGTGTGCGCTGTTTCGGGTCAAGATACTCTCGCAGCCCGTCGCCGATAAAATTGAACGCGAGAACCGTCAGCGCGATCGCAACACCGGGAAAGAAAAGCGTGTGCGGGTATGTCGCGAAATAGTTGCGGGCCTCTTCGATCATCGTCCCCCAGCTCGGTGCCGGCGGCGGAATGCCAAGTCCCAGAAACGAGAGCGACGCTTCGGACAGGACCGCACCCGCCATTCCCAAAGATGCCTGCACGATCAGAGGCTGGATCGAATTCGGAAGGATGTGTATGAAAAGGATCCTTAAATTGCTCGCACCCAGCGCTTTGGCCGCCTGCACGAAATCATATTCCCGCACCTTGAGCACCTGGCCGCGCATTACGCGTGCATAGCCGACCCAGCCGATGATGCAGAGAGCCAGGATCAGTTTGCCAAGTCCCGGACCCAAAAACGCAACAAGTGCGATCGCCAGCAGCAGCCCTGGAAACGCGAGAAATACATTGAACAGATATCCGGAGAGAATACGGTCAACCCATCCGCCATAGAATCCGGCAATAGCTCCTATGATCACACCGATCACACCGGAAACTAGAACGACCGAGATACCAACTTGTAACGATATGCGTGCTCCATATAGGACACGCGAAAAAACGTCACGACCCAGTAGATCTGTACCAAACCAATATTGGGCCGAGGGCTCCAACAGCCGCCGCGAAAGTTCCTGCTCAAAGGGATCGTACGGCGATATCCACGGGGCAAAGATCGCCACAAATATGACGACCGCCGCTATCGCGAGGCCGATGTAGGTGAGGCGATTCATCCGTTAGGAAAGTCTGATCCGCGGATCCAGCCACCGGTAAACCAGGTCCGTCATCGAGTTGGCAAAAATATAGGTCACGCTGATCACAAGAACACAGCCCTGGATCAGGCGGTAATCCAGCTTCGCGATCCCATCATCCAGGAGCAGCAATCCAAGCCCCTGCCAGCTAAAGATCTTTTCGGTGATTATCGACCCTGCCAGCAAAACGCCAAGCTGCAGGCCAAGTATCGTGACCACCGGTATTAGGCCGTTTTTCAAAACGTGCTTATAGACAACCGTCCGTTCGCTGAGGCCCTTGGCGCGTGCGGTCCGTACATAATCTTCCCCGAGTTCCTCGATAACGCTCGACCGGACCATACGCGTTAAGATCGCCGAAAGCGCAGCTCCCAGCGTCACCGCCGGCAAAACAATGTCCTCGGGATAAAGGCTGCCCGTGGGCGAAAACCATCCCAATTTGACCGCAAATATGTAAACGAGAAACGGCCCGACGACGAAGGTCGGCAACGAAATGCCCAGCAAAGCAACGAAGGATGCAAAATTATCGACCAGGCTCCCCTTCCGCGTCCCGGCCAGAACGCCCAAGGGAATTGCGATACCCACAGCCACCAGCATCGATGCCAGTGCAAGCTTTATCGTCGCGGGATACCTTTCCATGATCATGTCCAGCACCGGGCGATCGGTACGGAACGAAGTCCCCAGGTCCCCCTGCACAAGCCCTCCGAAGTAATCCGCGTAACGGTTCTCCAGCCCGTGCCACTCAAAGCCGTCAGTACGGTTTATCGTGAAGAAAAACGGCGGGCGGTCCAGGCCATGCTTGCGGTTAAAGTTGTCGATCTGCTCCTGGGTCGCCGTTTCGCCCAATACAGCATTCGCCGGCGTGCCGGGGATAAGCTCGATAAGGAGCGTCACCAGCGAGATGACCGTCCAGATCACCAGCAGCATAAGGCCGAGTTGGCGTGCAAAATTGAGAAATTTATATTTCATCGAAGGCCGGATTCTATTTTGCGGAATTTGGCGCCCGCTGGCAAACGGGGCTCAGACTCGACGGTTATTCAACGGGACAGGTTCGCATTCATCAAAAACGACGCCGCGTCAGAATTGGAGAAGAACACGAGTCGCACCTCGAGTTCGGGATCCGCGTCGAGCTTTTCGGTCACGACGGCGGAGACGACCTTTGCTGCCTCATCCCTGGGATAGCCGTAGATACCGGTCGAGATCGCAGGAAATGCAATAGTTTTAAGGCCTTTCTCAACTGCGAGCTCGATCGAATTTCGATAACAGTCCGCCAAAAGCTCAGCTTCTTTTCCTTGATGCCTGCCGTAGATCGGACCCACCGTGTGTATCACGCACCGTGCACGCATCCGCCCGGCAGTGGTGGCAACCGCCTTTCCCGTGGGAAGGCCGTCCGGATAATCGCTCTTCCGTAACGCTTCACATTCATCGAGGATCGCGGGCCCGCCCGCATCGTGGATCGCACCGTCAACCCCTCCCCCTCCGAGCAGTGAGCGATTCGCGGCATTTACGATCGCGTCGGCGTCTTCCTGCGTGATATCGCCCACCTTTACCGTTAAACGCCCGTCGAAAAACTTCTCGTTCATATCGTTAGCTTGAATGGGTTCGGCGATAAAGATCGACATATTTCCGGGCCGCATTCTCCCACGAATTATCTACCGCCATCCCGTTCTGTTGAATCTTTCGCCATGAGTCTTTATCTGCATATGCAAACAACGCCTCATAGATACGTTCGATAAATTTATCCGCACGATACGGGCCGAACTTAAAGCCGTTCCCTGCTCCGCTTACCGAATCCCAGTTCTCGACCGTGTCGTCCAGGCCCCCGACCGAACGTACGATCGGAACGGTACCGTATCGCAGGCTGTACATCTGGTTCAATCCGCATGGCTCGAACTTCGACGGCATCATGAACATATCCGCCCCCGCCTCGATTCGATGGGCCAGGCTCTCATTATATCCCCTGAATACCCCCACTCGGTGCGGAGCGTAGTCACGGAGGCTCTGCCAGAACTTCTCGTACTTCTCTTCGCCCGAACCCAGCGAAATTATGTATGCTCCCGCCGCAAGTATATCGCCCGCCGCGGCCATCATCAGGTCCACTCCCTTTTGATCCGTCAACCGCGTGATGCTGGCGATTACCGGCCGCTCGAGGTCCATTGGCAGGGAAAATTCCTCGAGTAATGCCTGTTTACACGCCTTCTTGCCGGCCATGTCCTCGCGGCCGTAATTGGCGGGAATTTCAGTGTCGGTCGTCGGGTCCCAGACCTCATGATCTATCCCGTTCGTTATCCCGACCAATCTATCCGCACGGCTTCGGGTCAGCCAATCCAGCCCATATCCGTTCTCCGGCAACTGGACCTCTTTCGAGTAGGTATGCGAAACCGTCGAGAGCATATCCGCCGCTTCAAGGCCCGCTTTCATCGCCGATGCGTGGCCGTTAAAAGCGAACCTGTCGCGTGCATATCCGCCCGAAAATCCCAAAGCAGGGAGCTCCGAAAGCCCGAATGCCCCCTGATATGCCATGTTATGGATAGAAAAAACTGTGCGTGTTCGCTGCCAATACGGATCGAATCTGCGCGACTCCGCTATCGCGACGGCCGCAAATCCGCAGTGCCAGTCATTCAGATGAACAATATCCGGCGGCCCGCCGATCTGCCGGATAAGCTGCAGAGCGGCCCGGTTGAAAAAAGCGAACCGCTCGTGATCTTTGGTGTACCCGTAAATTGAATCGCGATGAAAGATCGATGGGGCATCGATCAGAAATGTGGGGGAGCCGTTCGCCTCGCTGTAAAAGGCTTTCGCGTCATAGACGCCGCCCTTCCAGGGTACGGGCAGGTGTTCGACCGCGGTCTTCCAAAGAAACTCGCCCTTTGTCTGCCAATAGCACGGCGTTATGAGAACCGTATCTTCACCGACCGCATTCAAAGCCTTTGGCAATGCCCCGGCGACATCACCCAGGCCCCCGGTCTTTGAATATGGAACAGCCTCAGCCGAAATAACGGCAATACGCATAATTGGTCCGCAAATAGTAAATCGTGAACAGCGGCCGGCGTCAAACCGAAGCACTGTTCACGATCTGCTCACGTTAGTGGATTTAATTACGTCTGCATCGACGCCAGGAATTCGGCATTTGTTTTTGTTTTGCCGAGCCGTTCAAGAACGACCTCCATCTGCTCGACCGGCGAAAGCGGGTTGAGCACACGCCGCATCACCCAGATACGGTTGAGGTCCTCCGGGCTAAGCAGCAGCTCTTCCTTACGCGTACCCGACCTCTGCAGGTCGATCGACGGGAATAGACGCTTGTCCGAAAGCCGGCGATCGAGATGGATCTCAGAGTTACCTGTTCCTTTAAATTCCTCAAAGATAACGTCATCCATCCTCGAACCCGTGTCGATAAGTGCCGTCGCGATGATCGTCAGCGATCCGCCCTCCTCAATATTACGTGCAGCACCGAAGAACCGCTTCGGCCTCTGCAGTGCATTCGAATCGATACCGCCCGAGAGGATCTTGCCCGAAGGCGGAACCACCGCGTTATGTGCGCGTGCGAGGCGTGTGATCGAGTCGAGCAAAATAACGACATCGCGTTTATGCTCGACCAGCCGCTTCGCCTTTTCGATCACCATGTCGGCAACTTGGACGTGCCGCGTCGGCGGCTCGTCAAAGGTGGATGAGATCACCTCACCCTTAACTGACCGCTGCATGTCCGTCACTTCCTCCGGACGTTCGTCAATGAGCAGCACTATAAGCGAAACTTCGGGATGGTTCTGTGTGATCGAGTTCGCGATCGTCTGCAGCAGCACCGTTTTACCGGTTCGCGGAGGTGCCACGATCAAGGCACGCTGGCCTTTACCGATGGGCGTCACCAGATCGATGACGCGGGCCGAGATATTCTCGGGGCCCACTTCCATCTTGAGCTGTTCATCCGGGTAAAGCGGGGTTAAATTATCGAAAAATACTTTTTCCCGGGACTGTTCCGGGGCCTCGAAATTGATGGCCTCGACCTTGATGAGAGCAAAGTACCGCTCACCTTCTTTTGGCGGGCGTATCTGTCCCGAAACCGTATCGCCCGTCCTCAGATCGAATTTCCTTATCTGTGAAGGGCTGACGTAAATGTCGTCCGGCCCGGGCAGGTAGTTGTATTCAGGTGCCCGCAAAAAGCCGAATCCGTCGGGGAGCGTCTCCAGTACGCCCTCCGAGAAGATAAGACCGCTCTTTTCGGTCTGAGCCGCAAGCACCTTAAAGATCAGCTCCTGCTTCCGCAGCCCGGAGGCTCCCTCGATGCCCATTTCCTTGGCAATATGGGTGAGTTCGCTGATGGACATGTCCTTGAGGCCGGCAAGATTAAGCAGGTCGCCGCTGCTTCCTCCTCCGTTGCCGTTCCCGCGGGAATTGGTCGATTCGGTAGGCGCTTCGTCGTTCACTGGAACATCGTTCTCCACGGCTCCATCATCCGATGCAGCAGCCTTAGGCTTTCGCGATGTTGTCGATTTGGTTGGCATTGTTAAATTGTCTTGTTCTAACCCTAGTTTGATTCAATTGGTACGTAAAAACGCAATTTTGTGATATGGCGAAATGACGCAAGAGAGCGGAGGCTTTCGTATGGATAAGTAGTAGTTTTGCAAACAGGAATGAGCGAAATGCTCGTCCGCGACTCACGAGTTAAAGGGAATACCAATTTGTACTACACTTTGACTCAAAAATCAACCCAAAAGTTTTTTTTATTATTTCAGAGCTTCGTTGATCTCCGCCCACATCTGGTCGCGGCCTTTCCCGGTTACTGACGAGTACTGGATCACTTTACTGTGCGGATAGACCTTTTCGATGGTCTTGACGCTCTTAAAAAGTGCATTCTTAGAAAGCTTGTCTGCTTTCGTTGCCACCACGATATGCGGCTTACTATGATGGGTCAGCCACTGATTCAGCTGCCTGTCGAGTTCGGTCGGCTCATGTCGGGCATCGATCAATTGGCAGCAAAGGACGAGTTCCTCGCGATCCGAAAGGTAATCCTCAGCCATCTTGCCCCACCCGGAGCGCATCGCTTTTGAGACCTTCGCATACCCGTAACCAGGCAAGTCAACGAAGTAAAACGCTTCATTCACCAGAAAAAAATTGATGCTCTGCGTCCGGCCCGGCGTATTCGATGTTCTGGCAAGGCCCTTTCGCTGAAGCAGCGAATTCAGAAGCGACGACTTCCCGACGTTTGAGCGGCCCAGAAACGCGACCTCCGGCCGACTGTCCTCGGGCCAATGCGATCTCTCAAATGCACTCTTAATGAAACTTGCGGTTACGGCCTTCATTAACAACAGCTTAATATTCCGGCCGGATTACATCAAAGCCCGCGTTAATGCGCCGCGCTATTCGACCGCTGTCGTGACCCCGGCCGGCGGCGTCTCAGGCCTCCAGACCGGTTCACCCTCGATCTTCTCGTCCGGAGCTCCCTGCTCGATCGCGAGTTTTAGAACTTCATCGATCGTATCGACGGTATTGATCGTCAGGTCTTCACGAACCTCTTCGGGAATATCGGCCAGGTCTTTCTCGTTCTCTTTTGAAAGGATAAGTGTTTTCAGGCCAAAACGATGCGCCGCGAGCAATTTCTCTTTAACGCCACCGATAGGCAGCACCTTTCCGCGGAGCGTGATCTCACCGGTCATTGCCACATCATGCCTCGCAGGACGCCGGGTCATAGCTGACACCATGGCCGTCGCGATCGTGATGCCGGCACTGGGGCCGTCTTTGGGAATTGCACCCTCCGGCACGTGAATATGAAGGTCTTTCTCACGGAAAATGGCGGGATCAATACCCAACTCTTCCGCACGCGATCTGATGCATGTTAAGGCCGCTCGGGCTGATTCCTGCATCACTTCGCCAAGTTTCCCGGTGAGCGTGACATCGCCCTTACCCGAGACCAGCGTAGCCTCGACCTGAAGCACGTCGCCTCCTACCTCGGTCCAGGCCAGTCCGTTTACCAGCCCGATCTCGCTGGTCCGTGCGATGTCCTGTTTGCGGAACCGGATCGTTCCCAAAAGCTCGCGAACCTTCTCCGCATCGATCACCACCCGGAAATCGTCTTTCGCCTCCGAAAGCACAAATTGGCGAGCGATCTTGCGGAAGCACGATCCGATCTCCCGTTCCAAATTGCGGACACCCGCCTCGCGTGTATAGTGCCGGATCGTCTCGAGTATCCCGTCTTCTGTAAATTTAACATTCTCGCAATCGAGGCCCGTATTTTCGCATTGTTTCGGTATTAGATGCCGGCGGGCGATCTCAACCTTTTCCCTTTCGGTATATCCCGAGAGATGCAAGATCTCTAACCGGTCCTGAAGCGCCGGCGGTATAGTGTGCAGCACATTCGCCGTGGCGATAAAGAACACGTTCGAAAGGTCGTAATCGACGTCGAGATAATGGTCTCTGAAAGTATTGTTTTGTTCCGGGTCGAGCACCTCGAGCAGAGCGGCACTCGGGTCCCCGCGGAAGTCGCGTCCAAGCTTGTCGACCTCGTCCAGCAGTATCACCGGGTTGATCGTCCCGGCTCGCTTCATAAGCTGAACTATCTGCCCGGGCAACGCCCCGATGTATGTACGCCTATGGCCGCGTATCTCTGCCTCGTCATGCACGCCGCCAAGCGCCAGCCGCATAAACTTCCGGCCCGTGGCATTTGCGATCGACTTGCCAAGCGAGGTTTTTCCTACGCCCGGCGCCCCGACAAAACACAGTATCGTTCCCTTTGGATTGTCGACAAGCTGACGAACTGCCAAAAATTCCAGGATCCGCTCTTTGATCTTCTCGAGACCGTAGTGGTCCTCGTTAAGGGTCCTTTCCGCTGCGGTAAGATCATCGATCTCGTCTGATCGCTTGTGCCACGGCACGTTGATAAGCCAATCGAGATAGGTCCTTGCAACCGTGCTCTCTGCCGACATCGGCGGCATCGCTTCAAGCCGTGAAAATTCCTGCAGGGCCTTCTCCTTGGCCTCTTCGGTCATCCCGGCTTCCTCGATCTTTTTCTTTATGTCCTCAAGCTCCGCCTTCTCATCCTTTCGGCCAAGCTCTTTGTGGATCGCTTTTATCTGTTCGTTCAGATAGTACTCACGCTGATGCTTGTCCATTTGCTTCTTCGTTCGCGAGTGAATGGTCCGGTCCAACTGGCGTTTCTCGATCTCCGCCTCAAGTATGTCGATCAGCTTCTGCAGCCGTTCGGATACAGAGATCGTCTCGAGCAGCTCCTGCTTCTCTTCGACCCCGATCCTCAAGTGCGACGACATCGCGTCAGCTATCTGGGCAGCCGAAACTCCACGCAGGCTCGCGTGCAACGCGTCGGTATAAGCATCCGGCGAAACACGCAAAAACTGTTCGACGAGCGTGTGGATCTTTTGAAGAAGCCCGTCCGTTCGATACCCCGATTCATCTGTCGACCCTATCCTTCGCACATGGGCAAAAAACATTCCGTCATCGTCCTGTTCCACCCGTTCCGAGCGTCCGCGTTCACGCCCCTCCACTACCACCTTGATCTGGCCGTTGTCCTGGCGCTGAGCCTGCAAGATCCGGCCCAACGTGCCGATCGAATATATCTGGTCTGCCGACGGCTCATCGACCGTCGCATCGTGCTGCGTCGCAAGAAAAATATCTCGCTCGCCGGTCATCGCTTCCTCAAGCGCACGAACGCTGCTCGGGCGGCCGATCTTAAAAGCGACTTTTGTATAGGGGAAAATAACGACGTCTCGGATGGGAACCATCGGATAACGGCGGATGTCCGAAGGCATTTGATCTGTAAATTCCTGCATATTACGGGGAAATCATTCTGACTGAGTTAAAGGGCTGCGAAAAGCAAAAGGAATACTCCTATTTACTCAAAAATATCTTCGAAAAGCAACATAAATCGTTAGTCGTGCTCTCCGTAATTTCAAATGTTGTAGCCTGCAACAATAGGAAACGTCTATTAGGCTGCGGATTTTAAATTTATCTTTGGCGGATCTGGAAAAGAGAAAAGGGCAGCATGCCGCCGCCCTTTCGGGTGTGGGTTCGTTGCCTTTTCGCGCTTTTCACGAGGGCGGAAGAACCTCGAATCGATACCTGTCGCTGAATGCTACCGTTCTGCCCTTATAGTTCAGAATGTTGACCTTATTCATTCCCTTCTCTTCGGCAAACGCGACTGCCTTTTTAAGGATCTCCTTTTTGTCTTCGTCTGCCATTGCGTCCCAGGATGGCTGAGTCACGGCATACAGCGTCTCTTTGCTGACACGAGCATCTCGCAGGTGCGTGCCGAGTTCGCTTGAGGCAAGGTCGACGGGCTGCGCAACTATCGACGCCTTACTCTCTTCGACCATCATATCCGCCCAAAAGTAAACACCGACGCTCAAGCCGATGAACACGACCGCCGCCGCGGCAAGCCACTTATTAAATCCGAGAGCGTGCTGCAAGTTCCACGACTGCTTTTCCTTTGATGCTTTCTTTGTAACGGCACCCGCCCCGGCCTCGCGTACCCGTTCGGGCCTCTGATCTTCAGGCAGCCGCGAACCGACGAGTTCTTCGACATCTACCGATCGTCCCGTAATGTACGAAACCACCTCGTCGATATCCGTGCCGTACCGCTCTTCCAATGCATAGATGTCCGCCTGCGATCGTGTCTCTGCTACCAATTCGACGAATCGGTTGCCGAGCCTCACATTACAGTTCATCGCCGCCGCAAGCACTTCCGGAGCAAAGAACATTTCTCCGAGCTCTTCCTTGAACTTGCGGATCCGGTCGAACACCCTCGTCGAAAGCAGCGAATCGAGATCACCTGCGCGGTCCGCTTTTACCACCGCGTCATCAAAACGCTTGATCGCGGCCTCGATCTCGGAATCGTATTCCTCCCCGGAAAAGATATGTACGCTCGACCAGTTTTCATAAAGGGTCGTGATATGTCCGATCGCATCGTTTCGCTCAAAGAGCGAACGGCGTTTACCGTCCCCGAGATCTTTTGAAAATAACCGCGTCACCACAAAGTCGAACTTGCTGCGCGTATCTTCGCTGAACGGTGCATTTCGGTAAAACCTGGCAAGCGCTATCAGTGCCTGTGAGCTCAGAACGGGCCGCGAATTTTCACAGAACCGTCGAATATTGGCGACTGATATCTCGCGGTCGCGTTCCGCGAGCGACGCGAACCAATCCTGCGTCTGTTCTAACAGTTCAAATTCCGCCTCTTTTGCCTTTTCTGAATTCGGCGAAACCGATTCCTGCAAGAAATCGTGAAGAGCCTTTTTTACCTTAAGGTCGTTGAACGGCATTGCAGCCGTTTTCATGTGTTCGCGTTCGACCCCCGATAGCACATGCTGGACCATCTGAAGGCTGGCGACCTCCCCTTCGGCCCGTTTCTTAAAGAACTCGGCGGGGGAGGCGGCTTTTTCAAAGGTAGGTACGTCCGATCCTCCAGCCAGGCCGTCAGGCGAACCGCCGGTGGTTTCGATCACCGTGGATTCCAGCAGGTTCTCCTCTTTCAACTCCTCAATAAGGTCTTCAAATACTGTCATTTTGGTAGGTATTCCGAGCTTGTTCTTTAGCCGTTGGCGTAGACCGGTCGGCTTACGGGAGAATTTGAACGATCTCACCCGTCTGGGTCAGTTCGTATTTATAGATGACCGAGTCAACCGTCCGGGTAGCGGTGATCGTGTATTCGTTCTTCAACTCTTCGTCGGTCGGCGTCGTCGGATTCATCTCAAAAATATATTCCCCACGGATCACACGGTCACCGGCGTTGGTTCCAATGATCTCATGCAAGATCGTATTCAGTTCCGTTATACGAGCGAAACGGTTCTTCTGGGAAAAAAATCCCGCCTGCGAAGAGGAGATCGTTCGCATCGTCGCGAATGCCGTGCCGTTCTCAGCCGCACGTAAACCCTTTTGCAGATTCGGTACAGCCAAAGCGGCAACGACTCCGATTATGACTACGACGATCAGCAGCTCAATTAGAGAAAATCCTGATTCCTTATTATTTTGCGTCATTGCTTTATCATTCAATTTAGAGGCCGGGTGACAGTTTTTGTCACCATTTTTTGCCAGTTTGACCGATTTTCTTCTCGCTCTAACTGCCCGTAATCGTGATCTTGTTGCGATAATCATTGCATTTAGGCTCGGCCGGTCGATCGCCCCGCCCGATGTAAGTGCAACCCTTATGCCACGGTTCCGATGATCCTCGCTCGGACGCCGCGGTGATAAGAACTGGGGTGTTTGTTTTTTTTCATTTTTTTTATACACTTTGAGTTTTTACGCTGTCCGAACTTTTGATCGGTGTCATCTTCCGCGGGCAGGTTTATTAGGGGAAAATTAGTTGAGCTCAGTAATTGAACAGACCATCGAGACCTACGGCATAGAAAACTGGGGCGCCGGTTATTTTGGGGTAAACCGTAAAGGTAACCTGATCGTGAAAGCACCCGAGAATGACAACCTCACGGCTGATGTCAAAGAGATAATTGACGACCTCCGTAAGAGGAATATCAACACACCGATCCTGCTGCGGTTCCCCCAGTTGCTTTTCGGCCAGATCCGCAAACTCCAGTCCGCTTTCAAAAAATCGATCCGCGAGTTCGATTACGAGGGCGATCACCTTTGCGTCTATCCGATGAAGGTGAACCAAAACCGTGCCGTTATCGAAGAATATCTCCGCGAAGGGTCACGTTATAACTTCGGCCTCGAGGCCGGCTCCAAAGCCGAACTCTATGCTGCTCTCGCCCTGGACCAGTCAAAGGACAGTTTGCTCGTCCTGAACGGGTTCAAAGACCGCGATTTCATCCGTCTGGCATTCGCAGGCGCCGCCGCCGGGAAGAATGTAGTGATCGTCATCGAGAAAATGAGTGAGCTCGACCATACGTTGGCGCTGGTCGACGAGATCACGAAAGATTCGCCCGACGCCGCACTCCCCATGATCGGCGTTAGGGTAAAGCTTTATTCGAAAGGTTCCGGCAAATGGGAAAAATCCGGGGGTGAGGCTGCCAAGTTCGGTCTTACAACCACCGAGATCCTCGACATCGTCCGACAACTCCAGGACGCCGGCCGCATCGACATGCTCAAGCTGCTTCACTTCCACATCGGTTCGCAGCTGACCGACATCAAACGCATTAAGAACGCTATGAAAGAGGCCGCCCGGACCTACGCAAAGATCCGCCAAATGGGTATCCCGATCGACTATCTCGATGTGGGAGGCGGCATGGCAGTAGATTATGACGGTTCACGGACCTCCTTTGAATCCTCGGCAAACTATAACGCGCAGGAGTTTGCCAATGACGTTATCTATGTCATCAAAACGGTCTGCGACGACGAGAATGTCCCTCATCCCACGATCATCCAGGAATCCGGCAGGTATCTTTCGGCCTACCACGCGATCCTTGTCACTAATGTTCAGGACGAGATAGAAACGGTCGTCGAGGATATCACCCCGCTAGCCGTTGATGAGGACGACCCTCAGGTGGTAAAAGAGCTCTACGACCTTCGCGAAAGCATCAACGGGAAAAATTATCGAGAGTATTATCACGATGCCCTCGAGCACCGCGACGAACTCTTTACCATGTTTAACCTCGGCCTGATCAGTCTGGAGGACAAGGGCAAAGGCGAGGTTCTTTTTTGGGATGTCTGCGAAAAGGCAGACCAATTCGCACAGCAGAAGAAATATGTTTCGGAAGAATTCGATGACCTCCGCCGGTTGATGTGCGCGAAATATCTCGCAAATTTTTCGGTTTTCAGGTCAATGCCGGACAATTGGGCTCTGGAGCAATTATTTCCAATCATTCCAATACATAAACTCAACAAAAAGCCCACGGAATATGCTACGCTATGTGATATTACATGCGATTCCGACGGCATTGTGGACAAATTCGTTGACCTGCACGACGTAAAACCGGTCCTCGAACTGCACAGCCTGAATCCCAAGGAGCCGTATTATCTTGCAATGATGCTGGTCGGAGCCTATCAGGAGGTGATGGGAAACAACCATAACCTGTTTGGGGTACCCCACGAAGCCCATATCTTCATCGGTGAAGATGGCCACATCATCAAGAAAGTGATAACCGGCGCGACGCTATCCGATGCGTTGTCGTCAGTTCGGTTTGAAGCGGGTCAGCTGCGCGATCAATTTCGCCGCGCTGTTATGAAACGCATCAAGGATGGAGCCCTGTCCACCCGAGTCGGCAATGCAGTGATCGAGTTTTACGAAAATCAGGCGGAGAGTTACACGTACCTCACGCCGAACAGCTCGGAATAGCGGGCAACAAAATTTATATAAGTTACGTTATTAATGAAATCTATGGCAGCTCAAAAGAAATCAAAGGCTTCGAAGTTCCTTACCGTCCCGACACGTCCCGTTCCGATCGATCGGGATCGTTCCGTCGCGGGCCTTCTCGAGAAAATGGAAGGTGCGGGCTTTGGGGCAAAGCAGTTGGCAGAGGCTCACCGCATTTGGCTAGACATGCTCGACGATAACTCGACCATTTACCTGTGCGGTACCGGGAATCTCGTTCCGTCGGGAATGCGCCGGCTTCTGGCTTACGTGATCAAGAATCGCTTCGTCGACGTCATCGTTATGTCGGGAACCGTTCTTTATCACGATATTCATGAAACGCTCGGCCGCAACCACTACCAAGCTCATCCGAGCATGGCAGACGAAGAGCTTGACGCGGCAAGCATTGCCCGAGTCGGCGATACGCTGGCAAATCGGGAAGAGCTGCAGGAAGCGGATGAGTGGATCGGCAGCGTCGTTAACCAGCTCGAAACCTCACGGCCTTATGCGGTTCGCGAGTTTCTGCATCTCATGGGGCGCGAACTCGCCGAGATCGCCCACGAGGACGGCATAATGACAGCGGCCTTCAAAGCACGCATCCCCATCTATTGCCCCGACCTTAGCAGCAGCGAGATCGCTGTCGGCATCGCCCGTGCCCGATTTGAAAAGAAACTTCATCTGAACTTCGACATCACCGCCGACACGATGGAGATGATGCAGATCGCACAGAAAACGCGAAATTCAGGCATCATCGCCCTCGGCAGCACTGCGAGCCAGGCCATGGTAAATCTGAACGAGGTTGCGTCTTACATAACCCGGACAACCTCACGCGGTCACAAATATGCAATCTCGATGACCACCGACCCGGCACCGCTCTCTGCACGCACACCCTCTTTCGGCGGTAACCACACCGAGGTGTTCGGCAAGCTTCACAAGGGCGCCACGACCGCATATGTTCCGAGCGACCCGTCGATAGGCCTTCCGATGGTTATCACCGCTCTATCACAGACCGCGGCTAAGTTTATGAAGGGTCGAAAACGCCCGAACTTTAGCTTCTCGGGCAAAGACATGACCGTTGATGTTCCCTAGACCGGGGAACGGCTTTGTTCAATTCCAAATTCCGTCCGCTCGTTCTTGCGGTTTGGAATTTGGAATTTGAACTTTTAAATTGAAAGTATGTCTGAATCTGCTCAACTACCGATGAACTTCGGCGGTATCGACGACCCGGCATTGTCCGAATTTGACTCGTCCAGGGTGCTCATCTGGCCTGTGTCATACGAGGGCACGGTCTCATACGGCACCGGCACGGGAGGCGGAGCGATGGCCATGGTCAACGCTTCGCGAAATATGGAGCTTTACGAAGAGG
>JAEWBM010000092.1 GCA_023391155.1 Acidobacteriota bacterium | reverse complement strand
CATTTGGTCCGAGGCAACGAAGCTTTTTTCAAACGATAACCCGACAGATCAGGTGATCGAGGCGCGACTGCGGTCGAAGCTGGGACGCGTGGTTTCGAATCCACACGCGCTGCGTGTGACGTCGAACAGCGGTAATGTACGCTTCGAGGGGGATATCCTTAAGAGTGAGGCTGAGCCGCTTCTTCAGACGGCAAGGGCCGTTTCGGGCGTGAAGCAGATCGACGATTCGGGACTAAAGGTTCACAGATCGCGCAAGGGCGTCCCGTCGCTGCAGGGCACCGGACGAAAGGGATCGCAATATGACGTGATGCAGGAAAACTGGTCTCCCGCAACTCGTGTAGTTGCCGGAACCGCCGGGGCCGGGGCCTTGGCTTATGGTCTGGCGAAACGCGACGCGCTCGGTGCAGGTATCGGGCTGATCGGAGCGGCTCTCGCAGCGAGAAGCGCCACGAATCTGCGGTTTGACAGGATGATCGGCACCGGCGGCGGCAGGGAAGCCGTCACCGTGCAAAAAGCCATAACGATCAACGCGCCGGTGGAAAACGTCTATAAACTGTGGTCGAACTTTGAGAACTTTCCGATGTTCATGTCGAATGTTCTTGAGGTGAGCGGCGGTCAGGGCGGGCACTCGCACTGGAAGGTCGAAGGGCCGGGCGGCGTTCCGATTGAATGGGATGCCGAGATCACCCGCGTGGCTGAAAACGAGATGATCGCGTGGAAATCGGTCGAAGGTTCGACGTTCGCGAACGCCGGCTACGTACTGTTCGAAGAAACTTCCGACGGTGCGACGGAGGTCACAGTGCGGATAAGCTATAACCCGCCTGGCGGTGCCATCGGGCACGCACTGGCGATGGCATTCGGTGCGGATCCACGTTCACAAATGGACGAGGACCTGGCCCGAATGAAGCACCTGCTCGAGGGCGGGGGCAGCGATGTAGTGACGCCGAGGTCTGAACAGGAACGTCGCGACGAGGTATTTGATCACACGATGAGCCGAAGCCGTGCGAGCGGCGGGTTTCATTAATACATTTAGAGTTACGAAAAAGCCCGGACCGAATTGGCCCGGGCTTTTTCACTTTCGGTGAGAGGAAATTCGGCTTAGCGAGATCCGCCCGCAGCGAAACTGCCAGCCGTCGTTTCCCGGTGATGTGAAGCGGTGTCGATCCGCAGGCGGTTTTCGACGTTCTTCACGCCGGAAACATCTTCAGCAATGTCCTCGGCGAGACGCTTACAGAATCGGTCCGCGACAGTACCTGTCAAGACGACATCGCCCTCTTTAACCGTCAGCTCAATATCCGAAGCGTCGATATAGTCGTTGTCGTAGAGACGCTCGCTGATGTCTTCCTGAATACGGCTGTCGGAACGGATGTAATTCTTAGGGCCTTTGCCGCGATATTGTCCGCGAGAAGCGTAACCCTCGCGTTCATCCATTCGACGGCGGCGTTCGGCATCTTCATCGCCGAACCAGGATGAGACCTCGTCCACCGTGCGGTCCCACCAACCGCGTTCATCGTAGCCTTCACGGTCCGTCTGAAAGCCCTCTTCGGAACCGAGATACTGATCGCCGTAACGCTCCCCGTGAAAGCCGTAATAGCCGTAGCCGCCCGTATCATCGCGATCAAAACGCCGAGCCGGCCGGGAGCCGTAGCTTGGGCGGCGCGAGCCATAAGGATCATCCATCTTGCGCGATGTTCGGCCAGTGCGGCGGCCCGTATAACGATCGTAATTGGGTGAACGCTCGCCTCCGAAATCTCGGTTCTCAAATCCGCCCTCAAATCCCGGGTCGTAACCCTCGCCGGTGTCCATTCCGCCGCCGAAGTACCGTTCGCCGCCCGTTCGGTCGGTGTAATCCCATCCGCTTATCGACGATGTTCGGTCCGGATAGTCGCTCCTTGAGCGGTCGCCGCGGCTGCGGCCTTCGTAACGGTCATTCTGTTCGCGGCCAAACTCCCGGTCGCGGTTCCTATAATATCTGTTTGCCATAAAGTTACCTCCTTGTCAGTTCTTCTCCTAACCTCCCGGTACCCGTCGCATTCGAGCACCGTGTACGCTCCGCAAGAGCGCAACTTACAGCATCATATAAGAGCGCCGAGGTGATGTATGTACACCAGCAGACGTATCATCCTTTTTATGAACCGTAGAGCCCCTGCTATAATTCGATGGCTCAAGACTGAGCCCCGGCCTTGGCGCGACCACACCTAGCGCTTAGGCGGCTGACACTCATGCTCGAACAAGCAACCGAGATACTCAAACGCAATTTCGGATTCGACAACGTCCGAATGAATCAGGAGGAGGCGATCACGTGCCTTCTCGGCGGAAATGATTGTCTTGTCCTTATGCCGACCGGCGGCGGAAAATCGCTCTGCTATCAGGTCCCGGCACTGATGATGGAGGGCTTGACGATAGTGATCTCTCCGCTGATTGCCCTGATGAAAGATCAGGTCGATTCACTCATCGCAAACGGAGTCCATGCGGCCTATCTCAACTCGACCCAGACCGCGGCGGAGCAGGTCAAAGTGTTCGATGCGATCCGAAGCGGCGACTTAAAGTTGCTCTATGTAGCCCCCGAACGGCTGCTCCAACGCGGCGATCGATTTGTGGAGTTTCTTCGCGGGATCAAAGTATCGCTTTTTGCGATCGACGAGGCACATTGCATCTCGAGTTGGGGACATGATTTTCGCCCGGAATACATCCGGCTCGGTAGGCTCAAGACCGAGTTTCCCCACATACCGGTCATCGCCCTTACGGCCACGGCAGACGAGCTTGTTCAGCGAGATATTCTGGAAGGCCTTAAAATTTCGTCTGCCAAGCTACTGAGATCCAGTTTTAATCGCCCCAACATATTTTATGCGGTCGAACCGAAGCAGAGATCCTTTGACAGGCTGCTGGACTTTCTGCAGGAGAGGAGGGACCAAAGCGGCATCATTTACTGCCTTAGCCGAGCTTCGGTAGATTCGCTTGCGAGCGATCTCGGTGACGCGGGCTACAATGCGATGCCTTATCACGCGGGGCACGAAAAGCACGTTCGAGACCGCAATCAGACGGCTTTCCAGAACGACGATGTAAAGATCATCGTTGCGACCATCGCTTTCGGAATGGGCATCGACAAATCAAATGTCAGGTTTGTTGTTCATATGGACCTCCCAAAGAATATCGAGAGCTATTACCAAGAGACAGGTCGTGCGGGCCGGGACGGACTGCCAAGCAATGCGCTGCTGTTTTTTTCCTGGGCGGATGTGCAGAAGCTGCAAAGGTTTGCGACGGTTGAAGGGAATCAGCAGCAAACAAAGATCATGCTCAAGAAGCTTGATCAAATGGCAAGCTATGGAGAGCTGAGGACGTGCCGACGTAAATTCTTGCTTGAATATTTTGACGAAGCCTATGCCGGACGCTGCGATAACTGCGACAACTGCACGGCCGGACAAGAGTTCTTTGACGGCACAGTGATCGCACAGAAGGCGCTGAGCGCCGTTTACCGCACCGGGGAGCGATTCGGGACGAAATACATCGTCGATATCCTCAGTGGTTCGAAAGCTAAAACGGTCCGCGACGAACATAAGCAGTTAAAGACGTTCGGCGTCGGGGCGGATATATCCCGCGAGGCATGGTTCGGACACATTAATGAATTGATCGATCAAGGGCTTCTAATAAAAACGGGCGGGGAGTATCCGGTCCTAAAGTTGACCGAAGCAAGCGAGGACGTCTTACGAGGGAAGCGGCATGTCGAGCTAATGAAACCAAGGATTTCCGCAAAGAGTTCCTCAACGCGTGCGAAAGACGCCCCTCCGTACATTCAGGAATTGTTCGATGAACTCAGGCAGGTTCGTACCACTCTTGCTAAGCAGCAAAACATCCCCCCTTACGTGGTTTTCGCCGATTCATCGCTTTTAGAAATGGCGAGTTTTCTTCCGCGAACCGAACACGAAATGAAAAGGGTCTCAGGTGTCGGCGATCTAAAATTCGAGAAGTACGGTCGAGAATTTTTGAGGGTAGTTGACAGATATTGCAGCTTGCACGACCTTGAATCCCGCAAATTCATAAAGGGAAGGGCGACGAAAGCGGCCGCAGGCAAACGCGATGCATCGGGACGCACCACTTTTCAGGTCTCCTTTGACATGTTCAGCAGTGGGATGTCCGCGGCAGAAATTGCTTCCGCGCGTGGCCTCGAAATCTCTACGGTCGAAGGGCACCTTTCACGCTTCATCGAAACCGGCGAGATCCGGCTTGACGAATTGCTCCCTTTACACAAGATCGCCGTGATCAAGAAGGCGATCGAAACGTGCGACAATCCGGAAGGCCGCCTCGCACCGATCAAAGAGATGCTCGGGGACGATTACTCATACGGCGAAATTCGTGCGGTGCTAGCGGCATTGGGCGTCGGATGGGACAAAAACGGGGCGGCCGTGACATGATAAGCAGCTAATATCCAACCATGAGGAGATCGAATGAACGTCGAGTTTATCAACAGGGAAGGCACAAAACTTTCGGCGAGGCTCGAACTGCCCGCGGACAGAAAACCGCTGAACTTCGCTATATTCGCACACTGCTTTACGTGTAATAAAAATTATCGTGCCGTTCGGCAGATCGGCCACGCGATGGCGGCAAAGGGGTTTGGCGTGCTAAGTGTCGATTTTACGGGACTTGGCGAAAGCGGGGGAGATTTTTCGGATTCGACCTTTTCGGGCTCGGTAGATGATCTGCTCGCAGCAGCCGAATACCTTACGCGGGATCACAAGGCGCCGGTGTTGATCATAGGCCATTCGCTTGGTGGTGCGGCGGCCATACTGTCGGCGAGCAGGCTGGAGTCGGTCAAAGCAGTTGTAACGATCGGAGCTCCGGCCGACCCGGAACATGTTAAAAAACTGTTCGTTGATCGGGTTGATGAGATCGTGGAAGAGGGGGCGGTGGAGGTCGATATCGGCGGCCGACCTTTCGTTTTGAAGCGAGAGTTTGTAGAGGATCTGGACAACCACGATCTTCTCACCGTAGTGAAGGCGATGGACAAAGCATTTTTATTCCTGCACGCCCCGGAGGACAACGTCGTCGGTATCAGCAACGCTGCGGACCTTTACAAGGCAGCCCGGCATCCGAAGAGCTTTGTTTCGCTTTCCGGCGCGGACCATCTTCTTTCCGAAGCGGAAGACGGTCGATATGCGGGCGAACTGATCGCATCGTGGGCGGCCCGCTACGTTCCGTCGAACGAAGCGGAAGAGGATATCTCCACATCGGAAGATGTCGTCGCCCATCTTCCAGCGGAAGAAAAGTTCACGACAGCTATCAAGGCAGGCAGCCATCGAATGACGGCAGACGAACCCGAATCGTTCGGTGGAAACGATTTCGGCCCGTCGCCATATGGCTATCTATCTTCGGGCCTTGCCGCATGCACGGCGATGACGCTTCGGATGTATGCCGATCGCAAAGGTTGGGATCTCGGCGACGTCGCCGTTCATGTATCGCATTCGAAGATCCATGCCGAGGACTGTGCTGAGTGCGTGGACGAAAAGGTCAAGATCGATACATTTAACCGAACAGTTGAGGTAACAGCCGAAATTTCGGACGATCAAAAGAACAAACTGCTCGAGATCGCCGACAAATGCCCGGTTCACCGGACCTTGGAGGCCTCCTCACGCATCGAGACCAAGATGAAGGATCGAGAATGATTGCGACTGCAAATCAAAGATTCGGCAGTGCAAATGCCCTTAGACAAAAATACGGCCTGACGGAACGCACACATGGTTCCGGAAACACGAAAACCAAGCGGGCCGCTGGACCTCGCCCGATCCCTACAACGGTTCGATGAATCTCAACAACCCGCAGAGTTTTAATCGGTATTCGTACGTATCGAACCAACCGACGAATTTTGTGGATCCAAGCGGACTGCTTCGAATTCAGGAGTGTACACGCAATGCGTGACAATTTACGATGACGGCGGCAGTGAAGGTGTTGGCGGCGGATCTGTCAGAAACTCTAGTCTTTTAAATATTGGACCGTGCGAGCGAATGGCCCGTGTCTTGGACGCAATAGATCAAGCGTTAATTGAGGGTGCTGGCGGGCTTTCAGCGTTTTTGAATTTGGGTCATGATCGGCTCGATGAAATCGTAAAAGCTATTGACGCAGCTTTCTCGGGACACTACCTTGGTCACCCTGCTAATTCGTCAGCCAATATCGCTGATTTGAGTACCACTTTTGGAAGGGGGGATCTGCCCGACAGAGCAGCGAGTGGGCCGGCTCTCGGCTCGGCATCAACGGGTTTGCTCTTACTGCTTTTGGTCACAGCTTCATTGATGACCCCCAAGATGAGGCACTTAGTAGGGCGGCATTCCCGATTGGGGCGGCACTAAATGACAGAGTCGTTCATTCCGCCCGCGATAGGGCGAACGAGATTCGCAATGTTGCGAGAAGACTTAGGAAGAACATTTGTAAATGAGATGCTAACGAGTTATGGATGTTTCACGTTTCTTTAGTTTTATATTTCTAAAAAGCCTCTGGGTATTCGACCTGTGCGTCTATTCAGTATTCGGGGGTTGGCTTGGTTATTCGATCCAGTTAGAAACAAGTAGCGATTTAGATTATCGCAGCGACCTTCTAGTTCTCGGAGCCGCGGTTGGGATTCTTAGTTTTCTGATCGCAGGGGCTGTAGGGATGCTTTTCAATCGGAACCACTTGATAACCGCTTCGGAATCAATATCTATATCATCAACATCAGGTCCCAGCAGAATAGTGTGGCGGCCTCCGAGTTGGGTTTGGTTAACCAGCATCGGCTCAATGTTGTTTGCATTGGGCCATGGGGTCATATTGGTGGCGTGGAAAAGTGTGGACCCGAACAGCACCGTGACAACGGCAGAGCAGATCATTTCCAAGATATTCGTTCTTCCGATGGTCGGTAAGCTGTTCACTGGGCTCTTCTTATTTGGTTCTATTTTTCTCGTTGTGCTGTTGGTGGCTCGACTCATGGCGTTTTTGGTTTATCGAAGCTATTTTCACTTGGCCAAACGAGCCAGTAATCGCGAAATTCCCTGACCTAGATTGATGTCACGGGCTGTAGTACTGTACGCGTTCGTAGCTACCTGACCTCCTGGTTTTTTCACCAAAGCAAGTACACTCAGTTTCCGATCCCTATAACGCTCGATGTTGCTCGGCGACCCGCAGAGTTTCAATAGGTATTCGTACGTCTCGACCAGCAGACAAATTTTGTCATCCCAGTGGACTTGCTCAATCAGCAGGCATACGCTTCTATACAGTTACGCGGGAATGGTATCGAGACGGGGTATATTCGCATTCAGAATATGTCGGCCAGTTCGGTTTGGGCAGCGGTGCAAATATTCCAGGGAACGGGGTATTAGTCGGCGGGGAGGTGCGGTGGGCGGCAATCCACCTAACAACAACGATTGTCAGAAGTTTGCATCTATAGTCGAGAATTGGGCCAATAATGCAATCTCCGTTACCGATTTCATGAAGAATCTTGCCGAGACATTTGGTCCCACAGAGCGCTTTTACCAGCGATAGTACTTTAGGATGGCGTTTGTGCTGTACTGATCGAGGTTAGAATGGAGCCGGTGAAGGGACTTGAACCCCCGACCTGATGATTACAAATCAACTGCTCTACCAACTGAGCTACACCGGCTTGGGTGGGTTCGCCATGTGGGCGAACGGAAATGATAGCAAAGCGTCTGAGCGGTAAGCAAGTATGTGGGCCGGAGATCATGGAACGTGGGAGTAAGTTTGTTAAACGAAGTAAAAAAATGTTGACTAAAACGGCCGTTGAGGCTTAAAATGACAGTTGGGCCCATTGGGCCGCATCCAGCCATTTTTGATCCGCCCTTTAATTCTCGGGGCAGTGACCTTCGACAACACTCTTTCGATTCAAGGAGATAGATCGTGATTTTGAACAAAAGCAACGGACCAAGATCTTTTCCCATTCTATTTTTGCTGCTGATATTTGCGGGGACGGCCGCGGCCCAGATGGTGCCGACAACGGTCGCTGCCCGTAACAATCTTTATTGCGCGGGATTTGTGCAGACCTCGGCAATAAATACCGACCGGCGGATAATCGGCGCGTGGAACGAACAAGACGGGTTCATCTATGCCCAGGCCGATGAGGTTTATTTGAATGTCGGCGCCGGCAGCGGCGTGCAGGTTGGCGACCGCATGGCGGTCGTGCGGCCCCGCGGCAAGGTGAATACGCGTTGGACCGATAAGGGGAACCTTGGCTTTTACGTGCAAGAGGTCGGTACCGTTGAGGTGATCCGCGTCAAGGGCGATCACTCGATCGCCCGTGTCCGAACCTCCTGCGACAACTTTCTGCTGGGCGATCTGCTGATGCCATACATGGAAAGGACAAGCCCGGCATACGTCGAGCGGCCCGCCCTGGACCGCTATGCAGACCGTTCGGGCAAAGCGATGGGCCGCATCTTCATGGCCCGCGACGGACATGAAATGATCACCCGCGACCAGATCGTTTATGTCGATCTCGGTGCCGAGGACAGTGTATCGGTGGGCGATTACCTGACGATCTTCCGCCCGCTGGGCGAGGGCAATCTTCTCGACGGCCCGCCCGAATCGGTGAGCGCACGCGATTACGGCTTCCAGAGCTTTGAGTATCGCGGCGGCAAATTCTCGAATCAGGCAGCTCGCAAGTCCGGTTCCAATGCGGGAGGCCGTGTCGTGACGACCGATCGTGCGAAATCCGGCCGTCCTGACATCCGCAAGGTCGTCGGCGAGGCGGTGGTGCTGAATGTTAAGGAGCGCACCGCTACCGTGGTGGTAACCCGCACCGCGCAGGAGATCCACACCGGGGACTGGGTCGAGATCCAGTAAACACTAAGGTTGATACGTTGGCGAGGCCGGTGTCGATCAGATGCCGGCCTCTCCGTTTTTTAAATTGCGTTGCTTTTCGCTGAAGAAAAATGCGAAGTAGTTGTACATCGACCAGATCGACAGGATGACCGCGGCCCACAGCGAGCCTCGTCCGACCAGATAGCCGAAGACCTTCCAGTCATTTGATGTCAGATCCAATACCGCCAGATTGCTGAAAGCGACCTGCACCTCAGTCACTTCCCAGAACCTGAAATAGGGATAATCCTGGCCAAAGTTTGAGACGGGCGGCACACCATTCGCCGCCGCGACGAGCAGTGCGACGATCGCCACCGACTGGGCCCACATCTTGATCTTGCCGACCGTCTGTGCCTGAATAATGATCCCCTCTGAGGCGGCGATCGATCTGAGCCCTGTCACGATAAACTCGCGGCCCAGTATAATGACGACCGCCCACGAAGGCGCAAGATTCTTTTCAACCAGCACGATCAATGCTGCCGAGACGAGCAGTTTGTCCGCGATCGGGTCGAGGAATTTTCCTAGTGTCGAGACCTGGTCGCGACGGCGGGCGATGTGGCCGTCAAGTATATCGGTGAGCGTCGCTCCGAGAAATAGAATGATCGCGAGCACATAACTGCTGACACCAAACCACTGTTCCGCCACCGAGGTCAGCAAGGCGACCATCAGCAGAGGAACTATAAAGATCCTGGCGAAAGAAAGATAATTAGGTAGGTTCACGACTGAGCACAAGTGTATTGTGACTCGTGCCAAAGTTCAAGACCCCGCTGGTCTAAGGCAAAAAGCTGAGATCCGTGACCGGGAACGTACCGATATTCGGGAATACCGCAGACATATCGGCCTCCGGCAATCCAAACCACCGGGCCAGGGTCGCAGCATATTGTTCAACCGAAGTCGTCGGTATCCAACGGCCCCGCGAACCGGTGCCGCTGTTCGTGTCATCCGGCCCCGCGGTGCCCATCACCAATGTTGGGAAGGGCGTGCCGTTCGAGGTGTTCATTCCGTAAAAATCGCCGCCCGCCACTCCGCCGCCCAGAACCAGCATATGGTTTCCCCACGCGTGATCTGAGCCAACGGTCGCTCCCGTGCCCGCGGGGTTCAAAGTTCGGTTGAAATCCGTCAGCGTGAATGCGGTAACATCGTTCGACACGCCCTGCACACCCATCTCGTCATAGAATGCCCGCAGCGATTGCGAGACATCGGACAGCAGATTGTTGTGCGCGACAAGCTGATTGTTATGCGTATCAAACCCGCCGATCGAACAGAAAAACACCTGACGGTTTACAGAGAGATCGGTGCGTTTCTTGATGATCCTCGCAACCTGCTTAAGCTGGAGACCAAGGTTCGTCGCCGGAAAATCGACAGTGACCTCCTGAGAGGTCGAAAGTGCGGCGTTCGCCTGCATGGCGAGGTCGGTAACGTGGCTTGCGGCTGCGACGTATTGCGAATCAAGATCGACCGCGCGAAGCTGATTAAAGGCAGCGAGGCGAGCCTGTGATGCAGCCGTCTGGTTGAAACCTTGCGGGTTCAACACGTTGCTCAACGGGGTGTTCGCATTGGCGATCGCCATCGGCAGCGTTATTTGCCCCGCCGTAAAGAGCTGAGCACCGGCGATAGAGGTGATCATCGGGATCAGTCCGCCGGGGTTGTTCGAGGACGTCATTTTGTCGGATATACGCCCGCCCCAACCGGTAAAGGCTACGCCATCGGAAACGCTGGTCTGGCTCTGAGCTACCTGGTCCGAATGCGAAAAAAGCTGATAGGGTTTCGGCACGGAGCCGTCTTGATACTGTGCTTTGGTCATCGGAGCGACGAGCGTTCCGCAATTGGTGACGGCGGCTAGCTTACCTTGCGCCCACAGCTCGTGTATACCATTGTTTAGTCCTCCACTGACCGGGCCGAGCGCCGGGTGAAAGCCGTAGGTCAACCCGCCCATCCTCGGAACCGATATCGGCAGCAGTTCCTTTTGAGGGATCGCGAGCCCTTGCGCCGTGCGTGCTGCACCATATGCGGCGTAATTGCTCACCGACCCGCTACTATGGTTAGGAACGATAAGGTTGTTGCCGTCGTTGCCGCCGGCGAGATAAACAAGCACCAAGGCCTTATATCCGCCGCCCGTTCCTGAGTCGACCATTTTTTGCGCCAGGGCGCTCATCGTTCCCATGTGGCCCATTTGCGTAGCGAGCGCTCCCATCGCCAGAGCGCATCCGGACCGTTTGATAAATTCGCGTCTTGATTCGTTCATTGGGACTACCTCTGGATCTGAAACTGAGAAGAACTAGCCACTAAATAAAAGGCGGTTTGAGCCCGTCCTAGCGGATTCGTCGCCGGCACCGCTGTTATCGCTGGCAAGATCGCGGCACGCATTTCGGGCGACATCCGGCCATGCAGCAGGGCGAGGCTCATTTCGTCGAGCAGCATATTTCCCGATGGGTCCGCGGCGGCGAGCTGCTGCATGTATGAAAGGTCTATGCGCGTTCCCTGGGGAGCATTCTCTGACGCCGGGATCCCCGCGAATGCAATGTTGTTGACGACGTTCGCCCTCGCGATCGCTGTACCGGTCGTCATCAAACCGAACTCCGGCCCGGGGAGCGAGGTTCCGGGGATCACATAATCCGGCGGATAGTAATTGAACACGGTCGGCGAGTTGAACGGATTCTGCGCCATGGGGTTCATATACGGCAGCAGAAAACCGTCGCTCAGGCCGGCGCCGTCGAACGATCTCACCTTGAACGCTCGCAGGAGATTTGTAACGAACTGAACCGGTTCCCGAAGCTTTCCGTAGCCGGGGTCGGTCTTAAAATCCCCGCGGGCTTCGGGATCAAGCAGGATCGCCCGGATCACCGCTTTCATATCACCGCGAACACCAAGTCCGTTGTCATTGAACTTCGCTGCAACGCGTCCCACATACGCCGGGGTCGGGTCGCTCGTAACCAAGTGCTGTATGAGTAGCTTGGAGACGAATGGGGCGACGTTCGGGTGATGGAAGATATTGTCAAGGGCCATGTCCAGCTCCGTATCGCCGTTGAGTCCCGCAGGGATATTCACATTCGGAGCTCCCGGATAATTGAGAAGCGTTTTCGCAGTGATGTCGTGATTGTTCTGGTTAAGGATCATCGGATCCTTGTAGTTGACGATGCCCGGCTGTGAATTGGGACATGTCTGATTGCAGAACGTCCAACCGGTGAATACCTTTGTGAAGTTATCGACCGTCGTTTGGTCGTAGGTCGGGATCGGGTCGCCGTTATTGTCGAGCTGCAGCGTCCCGTCCTGATTCATCATGAACAGCCCGACCGAGAAAAGCTGCAGTATTTCACGCGGGTAGTTCTCGTTCGGGTTCGTTCGGGTGCTGCGGGCCATATCGAGATAGTTTGCCCATTCCCGGATTCAGCGTCATCGCTTTCATCAGTTCGCGATAATTTCCAAATGCGTTATCGGCGAGCACCTTGTAGTAGGCGAGCATCCAGCTTGCCTGCTGCGTATCAACGCCCGAGATGACCCACATTTGGGACAAGCTCCACGCGACACGATGCCGAAGCTGCGAGTCGCCGTACAGAGCTTCTTTGACGAACCAATTCTGGACGGGGTACATCGTGTAGTGGTCGCGAATACAGCGGCGGTAGTCTAGGCTAGTGGCCGGAAGGAACATCCCGCAGCCTAGGGTGGAGTTCTGCGCATCGATCGATTTAAGGGGGATATCAGGATAAGGGATGGTCGGATAAGTTGCAGCGAGCTGTTCGGCAAGCCACACCCGGAGCCCGACGCGGCGGATGCGGAAATCCAAGTCCGGGGATTGTCCAAACGCTGCCTGCTGCAGAAAACGCTTGCGGTCGCCTGCCCAGCGGTAACCTATTGCGTCATCTGCGCCGCTCTCGGGCACGGGCTCCCATTTTCGCTCAGAGGGCAGCCGGATCGGCCCGCCCGTTTGACCGTATCCGAGCAAAAGCTGCTGGCTCGCCATGCCTCGCCATGTGACCGTGACGAGCAGATCGCCTTCCTGTGGTGCATCCCAGAAACCTAATTCGTCTTGGAGCTTTATACTAAGTGCGATCGTGCCGTCGTTAGACCGCTCAATAGCGGTAACCGGAAATCTAAAACGGCGGCCGTTCGCGTCCTCAACGTTGACGCGGAATGCGTTCGCCTCTTCGCCTTCCGGCAATTCGATCCCGTCGATGAATATCTTTATCGTTGATCCCGGCGGAAAGGCATTTTCAGTGACGCGGTTACGTTTATGATAGCCCTCCCGGACGGCTTTCACTCTAAGCGACCCCGGTTGTGCAACGAGAATCGGTGCCGGTGAGTTCGGGTCCGGATCGATCTGTGGAAATGTCGGTAAAGTGGCAGCGGAAAGCAATAAGACAAATAGAAATGCAGGTGCAATGCGATGCATTGTTCTCCTCCTAAAGACAACGCCGGAAGGCGAAAAAGGATGTTGATCACGTCCGTGGGAGGTGGCGTCGACGCCGGCACTGTGTGCTTTCGCGGGGCCGCCGGATAAATGCTATGTTGTAAGACGCCGGGTGACGGCAATTGGTTTAGAAAATGCAGCGCAGCAATAAGATCGACAAATCGCGCAGGCAGCGCGTCAAACGGATAAAGCTGCCCACACCTCCGGGATTTAGCTTCCCACACGCGGTGCAAGGGCACGGGTGGTATGACCTCCCGCCGTTCCGTTTCGATGAGATGTCGGGAACCTTGTCCTATGTTTTTCGAGACCGCAAGACCGGACGGCCCGTGACGGGAAATATCCGGGAAGCCGAAGGCGGCCTCGAGATCGAGATGACCGGCAAAGCGGACGAGCAAGGATTGATCCGC
The DNA here is from genome assembly GCA_023391155.1 of Acidobacteriota bacterium. Lineage (GTDB taxonomy): Bacteria > Acidobacteriota > Blastocatellia > Pyrinomonadales > Pyrinomonadaceae > OLB17. The sequence goes on along the minus strand of JAEWBM010000092.1, from coordinate 16,860 downwards.
GACGTTCGGCATATCCTCCGGTTCGATGAACCCCTTGACGCGTTTTACGAGATCGCCGAGGGAAAGCCCGGCATCGGCTGGGCCGCGCAATGCAAAGCCGGGCGGCTGCTTCGGTCGGCAACGGTATATGAAGATCTGGTCAAGACGATGTGCACGACCAATTGTTCGTGGTCGCTGACGCGGAAGATGGCCGCAAATTTGACCGAAATGCTCGGCGACGAGGCCCCAGACGGGCGGCGTGCTTTTCCGACACCGGAGGCAATGGCTGCGGTCGGGCCTGATTTTTATCGGGAGCAGATCAGGGCGGGTTACCGTTCGCCGTATTTTGCGGAGCTTGCTGAGGCGGTCGCTTCCGGAAAGCTCGAGCCGGAAGCGTGGCTGGCCAGCGACCTGCCCACGGACGAACTTCGGAAAGAAATGAAACGCGTTAAGGGTATCGGCGATTACGCGGCCGACAATCTGCTAAAGCTGATCGGGCGTTATGATGGGCTGGCACTCGATTCGTGGCTGCGAGCCGGCTTTTACAAGAAACACAACAAGGGCCGAAAGTGCCCGGATAAGAAGATCGACCGCCATTACGCGAAATACGGCGACTGGCGCGGCCTTGCGATCTGGTGCGATATGACCGAGAGCTGGTTCGAGGATAAAGAAGAAAAAGCGGGCGGGGCAACGGCGGCGGGTTAAATTGAATCGACGGTTAATGTAAACTTATCCCTGCGGACATCGTAATTTATTCTAATGGGACTTGAGGGGAAAACACTCCAGGGGCGGTATCTGATCGAGCGGCAGGTCGGGCTCGGCGGAATGGGAGCAGTGTATATCGCCTCAGATCAACGGTTTAACAGTACGGTCGCCATTAAGCAGACACTCTGCATGGATGACAATTACCGGATGGCGATCGAGCGCGAGGCTCGGCTGTTGAATAGCCTGAAGCACAACGCTTTGCCTCGAGTGATCGATCATTTTATTGAGGAGAACGGGCAATTCCTGGTAATGGAGTTTATTCCCGGCGAGGACCTCAATCATATCCTCGAGGAGAGCGGGCGACCTTTTGAGATCGAAAAGGTAATGGCATGGGCGGACGAGTTGCTCGATGCTCTGGATTTTCTGCACAATCAAGAGGTTCCCGTCATACACCGGGACATAAAGCCTCAGAATCTTAAAGTTTCACGGAACGGAAGCATCGTTCTGTTGGACTTTGGCCTGGCAAAAGGAACGCCGACCGAATCGAACAACAAGACCGCGGCTAAGAGCATTTTCGGATATTCGCGAAACTACGCATCGCTTGAACAGATCCAGGGAACGGGAACCGACCCGCGAAGCGATCTGTATTCCCTAGCGGCAACGCTTTATCATCTGGCCGCGGGAACGCCGCCGGAAGACGCGTTGACGCGGGCAATGGCCGTTTTAAGCGACGCTCCCGATCCGCTAGTTCCTCCCCATCTCCTGAACTCCGCCATCCCTCCGGGAGTCTCGGCGATATTGATGTCGGCGATGGACCTGAACGCAGCAAACCGTCCGGCTTCGGCGGCGGAAATGCGCTCGATGCTGGCGGAACATTCCGAATACGCTGGCGCGGTGCCGAATTTCGCGGGAGCCAGATCGACCGCAGCCGCGGTGCCTGCGTTTGCTCCTGAAACTCGGTTAATGCCCGAAACGCGTGCCGCGGTTACGGGCGAGGGCTCCGAAGCGAAAACGCGACTTATGTCCGACGGACAGTCTGTCGTGACCAAGGTAAAGGGCGGAGCTACAACCGTAAACGGCGGAGGGTACCGCAAGATCGCATTCGCCGCCGGGGGCCTTGCAGTGCTTTTAATGGCAGGGATCGTTGCCGGGGCGCTGTTCGCCTTTGAATCCGACCGTGAGCTTCCCGTGGAAACGCAGATGCAGCTTGTACCCTCCAGCACCGGGCAGGCCGAGCTTGCTCAGCCGGAGCCGTCAAATACAGCAGATGTTCCAAGCGGCTCCGAGGCAGTCGCTACGGCAGAGGCTCCCGTGCCCGCTGATGCCCCCAGGGAAGCCGCGGCACAGCCGAGCCAGCCAAAAAAGCCGACTCAACGAGCCGGTGGCGGTACGCCCAACACTCCGAAAGTTCCTGACGTCCCGGAGATCGAAGAGATCATTGTGGACGGCGAGACGGTTTATATGGGCAATACCAAGATCACGTCAAAAGGTATAGAGCCCTTCAACGGAAAGCTGCCGAAACCTCCCGCGGGTGCACAGCCGCCGCGCCGAATAATGCTTCGTGACCTTACGCCTGAGCAGCGGCGACGGCTGCAATATATGCGGCAGTATAATTTTAATGTAAGGGTCAGTCCGACCCCGTCGGAAAATCCCTAGACACGCCCGTGATCGGCCCTGCCGTAGATCTTCTCGATCGGGAACGTATTCTCGATGAATTTCAGGTGGATCTTCGCCCTGTCCTCGCCAAGGTCCTTTCTTTCGCAGACGACGGCAAGGCCTGAAAAGTCGAACTGGGTGCTGATAAATTTAACGCGGTCGCCGACATTCACATCCAGGGTCGAAACCACCGCCGCACCGCTCTTGCTGATGTTCTCGGTTACGGCACGGGCACCGTTCAATGACCGCCGTTCGGCATTGATCTGCGACAGGTAGAGCTCGAATGCGCTCCAGTAACGGATCTCTTTTCGAACCTTGAATTCTCCGGTCTCAGGCTTGATCTTCCACAGGCCGTCCCCGTTCATCCCGCAGATCGCAAACCGCTGCGAGGGAGCCTCAGCGTATTCCGGAGGCGGCTCTTTTCCTATAAACGCGACGCCCGCGTGATAAACGACCTTGCCGTCGGTCTCGGCGCGTTGGCAGTGCTGTACCAGACCCCATACGGCGTAATCCTTTTTATCGTGGTCAAAGGCACGGAGGTAGGGCGGAAGCGGAAGCCTGAGCTTCACAAGCGTTCCCGTCCGGCATTCACGGCCTGCGCGAAAGCCGGCACCGGTCGCGGAGTAACTTGTGATCTCAGCACGGTCTTTCCATTTCTTTGATCCCGATCGTCCCTCGATCGCCGCTTCCATTTCGGCGACCGCGACATCGGTTGGGGGAATTTCGATCTCTGCGGCTACGGACATTGTTTACTCCGATATAAAAATGATGGGCTAAACGATCCCTTCGAGCGGGAAGAGGTGGTCAATAAATTCGAGATGAAGGCGAACGATACCGTCTTTTCCGATGCGACGGCCGCGAACGATCGAAATGATCGAGATATTGTGGCGATCGCTTCGGACACGTAGAAATGAACCGATCTCGGCGTTGAACGACGTCATAACGGCGGCCCCGCCAAGGCTCAAGTTCTCCGTCACGGTCACTTCGCTGGCGACGACCTCACCGTGCTCATCCAGGATCTCAAGCAGAAGCGACTCGGGGATGGCAAAGCGCGTATGGCGGCGCAGGTCGGGGTGCAATTCGCTTTCGTCGGGTGAGCCGTGCAATTCACTGATCTGCCAGAGCCCTCCGTCTTCGCGGCTCGTAAGGTCGTAGAGCCGTGCGGGATCCTCAAGAAACGACCCGGGCGGGTTCTTTCCAACGAACGCTATGCCGACAGCGTAGGCCGGTGCGGCGGGATTTGTTGAGACGGGAATGCAGCGGCGGACGAGTCCCCAGATCCTGTATTGGGGCTCAAGATAGTCATAGCAGCGGAGTTGGCGCGGCATCGGCAGGCTGATAACGATCAGACGGCCGCGTTTCACGGGTTTTTTAAGCGTGAATCCGGCACCGAATGCTGAAATATCTTCGAGTCGGGTGACCTCGGTCCATGTCAATTTTTGATCGACCTTGACCTCGACACGTGTCGGAAGTGATAAACCATAGCGCTGGATTCGGCGGGGGACTTTTTCGGTGACGGTAGTTGACATATTGGTAAGCTGTAAGCGTTGAAACTAAAGGGGCTTACAAGCAGTTGCCGGTCTGCGGAAATTGTGTTGGGAACCGTGCTGCGGAGTGAGGCGAGCGGTTGCTAAACAGGCTCCGGGCCTGTAAAATTAAGGATAACATCAACCGTTGAATATTTCCAGCATTTTTTACAATCTTAAACAAAGTTTTTCGCGAATAGTTGGCCGGCCAAAGCCCGGGATAGAGGTGTAATACCTGAATGGATTCACTATTAGAACGTAATCAGATCAATATCGAAGACGAGATGCGGCGGTCGTATCTCGACTATGCCATGTCGGTCATCATCGGCCGAGCCCTTCCGGATGTGCGAGACGGGCTAAAGCCGGTCCATCGACGCGTACTTTGGGCGATGAGCGAGCTTGGCAATACCTATAACAAGCCGTACAAGAAATCGGCCCGTGTGGTGGGCGATACGATCGGTAAATACCACCCGCACGGCGACACGGCGGTTTACGACACGGTCGTCCGCATGGCGCAGGAGTTCTCTCTTCGCTATCCGCTGGTCGAGGGGCAAGGCAACTTTGGTTCGATCGACGGCGACAACGCGGCGGCGATGCGTTATACCGAGGTCCGTCTGCAAAAGCTGACCAACGAGGTTCTCGCGGATATCGAAAAAGAGACGGTCGACTTTCAGCCGAACTACGACGAATCGCTTTCCGAGCCTACAGTACTGCCCACAAAGGTGCCGCTGCTGCTCGTGAACGGGTCTGAAGGTATCGCCGTCGGTATGGCGACGAAGATCCCCCCGCACAACCTGACCGAGGTTTTGGACGCCTGCATCGCGGTGATCAAGAATCCGGGGATAACGGTCGATGAACTGATCAAAATCGTTCCGGGGCCTGATTTTCCGACCGCCGGATTTATCTACGGCAGAGAAGAGATCCATCGCGCATATCGCGAGGGCCGCGGGGTGATCCAGATGCGAGCCAAGGCAGGCATCGACCGGATCGGCCGCGGCGACCGCGAACGTGACGCTGTCGTGGTCACCGAACTGCCGTATCAGGTGAACAAGGCGAAACTCATCGAAAAGATCGCCGAGCTCGTGAACGAAAAGCGGCTGGAAGGCATCTCAGAGATCCGCGACGAATCGAACCGCGAAGGAATTCGTGTGGTCATCGAGCTCAAGCGTGACGCGGTTCCGCAGGTGATCCTGAACAAGCTTTATAAGCTGACGCCATTGCAGTCTTCGTTCGGAATTATCAGCATCGCCATCGTCGACGGCCAACCAAAGCTTTTGACGCTTAAGGGGATGCTGGAGGCCTTTATCGCCTTCCGGCGAGAGGTTGTTCGCCGCCGTACGGAATTTGACCTTAGAAAGGCCCAAGCACGTGCTCACATCTTGGAAGGGTTGAACAAGGCGATCGACGCCCTCGATTACATCATTCCTCTGATCCGCAACTCGCGGTCGGTCGATGAGGCGAAACAGTGGCTGACGGGCAAATTCGGCACGCTTAGCGAGGTCAAGAAATGGCGCGGCATTACCGGCGGTAAGACGGAAGCCGCTTTCCTGAAAGATCTGGAAAAGGTCATAAAGAGCCTTGAGTTTTCGGACATCCAGGCCCAGGCGATCCTTGATCTGCAGCTTCGCAGGCTGTCGGCACTCGAGCGGCAAAAGATCCTCGACGAATACGAATCGATCATCAAGCATATTGCCGAGCTTGAAAACATTCTGCAGAATGAAAGTGTACTGCTGCAGGTGATCGTCGATGAATTTACAGAGGTCAAAAAAGCGTTCGGCGATGAGCGCCGTACGCAGATCATCGATGCCGGAGTTGAACTGACGATCGAAGACCTCATTCCCGATGAAGAAGTTGCCATAACGGTAACGAAGGCCGGTTATATCAAGCGTACGCCGGTGTCAACATATTCACGGCAGGGACGCGGCGGCAAGGGCCGGCTGGGTGCGACGGCAAAGAATGAGGATTTCGTCGAGCATCTTTTCATCGCCTCGACCCATGCATACCTGATGATCTTTACCGAAGACGGACAGGTGTATAAGATCAAGGTCCACGAGATACCGGAGGCAGCGGCGGCCGCAAGAGGCAAAGCGGTCGTTAACCTCGTGCAGATCTCTAGTGAACGAAAGCTGGTCGCGGTAATGGCGGTGAAGGACTTTTCTGAAGAGGTCTACCTGACGATGGTCACTCGCCAAGGCGTGATCAAAAAGACGGCTCTCGCGGATTATCAGAACATCCGTGTCACCGGGATCAATGCGATCAACATCGACGAGGGCGACGAACTCCTTGAAGTGATCCGCACCGATGGAACCAAGCAGATCTTCATCGCGACCCACAACGGGATGGCGGTCCGGTTCAATGAGACCGACGTCCGCCCGATGGGCCGTGTGGCCCGCGGAGTGCGGGGCGTCAATCTCAGAAAGGGCGATTACGTCGTTTCGGTTTGTGCGGTCGACGCGGACGGCAGCCAAAAGATCCTGTCCGTTTCCGAACAGGGCTTTGGCAAGCAGACGCAGGTCGACAATTATCGCTTGACGAAACGCGGCGGCATCGGCGTCATCAATATGAAGACCACCGACAAGACCGGCAAGGTCGTGGCTGCATTCCCGGTCGAGGATGACTCCGAAATCATGATCATCACTCAGCAGGCAAAGCTGATCCGTTTGGGCGTGGACAAGATCCGCGAAACGGGACGGAGTGCCCAGGGCGTGATGCTCATCCGCACCGGCGAAGAGGATCGCGTAACAAGCGCAACGCTCCTAAAAGCAGAAGCCGAGACGGAAGAATAGGTCGGTTCTGATCAACAAGAGCAAAAGGCCGCGGGCAGCAAAACCCGCGGCCTTTTTAGTCATTGTATCTAGTTTACAAACAGCTCCATTGGCCGTTAACCACCATTGCGGGTGAGCCGGAGCCGCCGGCTGCGCAAGGTGTGGTGCCGCGGCGGCAGTTGGTGCAATATGCCATCGATCCGTTCGCGGCCCCGCGCGGCAGAGCGTTGGCGGCGAATGACGGCATCTGGACCGGCGCCCCGAACTGTACGTCTGTGCCGAAGAAGGTCGGGTGGCCTTGAACGTTGCCCTCCGACGGCTGGCCGGTCATAAAAATGACCGTGGCTCGGTCGAAATTACGCTTGGCCGCACCCTGGCAACCTAAGATGTAACCGTCATAACAAAACCGGTCGCCGGTCGAATATACGCGTAGCCGTTCATCGGCCTCGAACGTTGCACCGGAATACAGGCTCCCCGTCGACACGAACGTCCGCCGCGCACGAAAGATCATGGCGTTTCCGAATATCGAATTCACAACCGTTATCGGATAGGAATAATCGCCGGCATATTGGTTATTCGTTTCGTTATAAACTAGGGAATTGGTCATATTCTCAGTCTGCGAGGCGAGGATCGTAAGGTTGCCGCTGTCGAGAATGTTGATGAAAGTGCCGCCCAGAGCCCCCGGGAATCCGCCGCCGAATGTGTCCTGGATCAGTACCATTCCGACGCGTTCGAAATGCATCGAGTTTGCGTTCTGCCCCGGCCCCCGCTTCGGGTTGATGAAAAGGCTGCCCTCAATTTTCCAGTCGGTATTGCGAACATTCGCAAACAGACCGGCGTCGCGGTTGTAAATAAAGCGGCTGGCGTTGATCTTTACGTAATCGAACTGCCAGTTAAGATCTGTTTGCGGAAGGCCGTATGCGTTTATCCCGCGGTTGAAATTGTTAAATGTGACTCGGTCAAAGTTAAATCCCTGAGAAGAAATATAGGCCCCGAATGCCTCTACGCCGTTAGTGCCGACATTGCTTTGTGCATAGAGTTCAATGTCGCGGAACGTCACGTTCTCTACGCATTCTCCGATCTGGAAAAGAGACCGGTTCGAACCCGTCAGGGTGATACGAGACGGATTTTTGCGGGTAATGTCGCTGGTCGACGCCATTGAATGGAGCCCGTTCGTGCCGACGACGACCACGCCTGACGGTACGGCGATCGGCGAGGAAACGATATAGTCGCCATCGGGGATTCTGAGCGTACCGCCGTTGTTTGAGGCGAGCACCGCCATCGCGCTCCGAAATGCCGCAGTATCGTCTGTGCGGCCGTCACCGGCTGCGCCAAAATCGCGAATGTTGTAAAAGCCGCGATCGGCATCCTCTCGGGCGGCGTACCAGTCATAACTGACGCGCGTATTGTTTTGAGGATCAGTAATGGTGATGCGATATTTTTCATCCTCGCCGCGAAAGCACCACTTATTCGTTCCGCCGGCAGCTCGGATGGTCGCACTTGTGGCAGAGCTTTGGGAGATCCCGGACGATGATCCATCGCACGCCGTCAGACGCATTGGGGTCGCATTGTCCAGGTCGGTTATCGTCACTACCGCATTCGGACGCATATATCGAACAGCACATGTCGGCGCGCGGTGATTCCGCGAGGCCTCCACCTGGAGGTTATAGCCCTCAAACTGATTCTGGGAAAAGGCGGAGAGAGCGAGAGTCGCAGCGACAAAGAGTACCCCAATGATCTTTTTCATAATAGGGGTATTATGACGAAAAGGGCTGAACAGGGCAAAAAAGGCCGCCGATGCGTTTTATTCAAAAAGAGTAGGTGACTTTGAGGAAACCGCGATGTCCAGGCCGAAATGCTGATACGCAAGCCTGGTTGCCATTCGCCCCCGCGGGGTGCGGTTGAGGAAGCCGATCTGAAGAAGATATGGTTCGATGATCTCCTCGATCGAATCCTTTTCTTCATGCAATGCCGCGGACAATGTGCCAAGCCCGACGGGACCACCATCGAACTTTTCAATGATCGTCAGCAGCAGTTTGCGGTCCATTTCATCAAGGCCATAGGTGTCGACCTCCATCCGGTCCAGAGCGTCCATGGCAACATGCTCGGTTATCTTGCCGTCGTGATCGACCTCGGCATAATCTCGCACGCGGCGGAGCAAGCGATTGCATATTCGGGGTGTGCCGCGCGATCGCCGGGCGATCTCATGCGAACCCGTCGCGTCGATCTCAACATCGAGTATCTTTGCCGAGCGTTCGGCGATCTGCTGAAGTTCGTCGATGCCGTAGAAATCGAGGTGAAAGATTATCCCAAAGCGGCCGCGAAGCGGGGCCGTGATCAGCCCGGGACGCGTTGTAGCTCCTACCAAGGTGAATTTCGGCAGCTCTAATTTTATGGACCGCGCCGCCGTTCCCTGGCCGATCATGATGTCGAGGCTGTAATCCTCCATCGCGGGATAAAGGATCTCCTCGATCGCCGGGTTAAGGCGATGGATCTCGTCGATGAAGAGCACGTCGCCCTCCTCGAGATTCGTGAGGATCGCTGCAAGATCGCCGGCCTTTTCGATAATGGGTCCCGCGGTGGAGCGGAGCGACGCTCCCATTTCATTCGCGACGATATTGGACAGCGTCGTCTTGCCGACGCCGGGAGGGCCGGTCAGAAGGATGTGGTCGAGAGCCTCTCCGCGGCGAAGAGCGGCCTGCATAAAGACGCGCAGGTTATCCTTTACCTTCTTTTGGCCGATATACTCGGCCAACTGCGCAGGCCTAAGGCTCGCCTCGAATCTCGATTCCTCGGGGGTAAGCTCTTCGTCTCGAATGTTGATGGCGGCAGTTTCGGTCACGGTATCAATATTAGTTGAACATCTTTGTCAGAGAAAGGGGGCGTACTCATGCAACGCCCGGGGAGGCCACGACGCGAAGTCGCAGAACACCTTTGCGAACTTGGCGTCTTTGCGTGAAAAAAGCATATACGAGTTTCACGCAAAGCTCGCGGTGGCCGCAAAGTTAAGCAGAGCCCTTGGGTGAATCTTGCGACAAGGCACGATCAAGTGGCCTAATGCAATGCCCGCAGAGGCCACGAAGCGAAGTCGCTGAACACCTTTGCGAACTTGGCGTCTCTGCGTGAAATGCATATACGAGTTCACGCAAAGCTCGCGAAGGCCGCAAAGTTAGGAAAAGAATGCCTTGGTGAACCGAGAGCAAGAGTGCAAAAAAATCGGATTTTCAATAAGCTCGCCGATTCCTCCGTGAAACTCCTTTGCGAACTTTGCCTCTCCGCGTGAAAAATCTTTGGGACAGCAGGACACAAAGTTATCTATCCAAATTGTTCACCACCCGCTTGATCCCATCTTTGATCAACTCAACATGGAAATTGATCAGCAGTCCCAATCGCATATCGGCGAGACGTAAATAGGTAAGTAAAACCTTGCCGTGCACCGGCGCAAGTGCTTCGATCGATTTACATTCGACAATGCCTTTGTTCTCTACGACGATATCCGCTCTAAAACCGAGCTCAAGCTTCACATCTCTATAAACCGCCGGAATACCGCGTTCTATCTGTACACGCAAGCCCTGCTGCTGAAGTTCATAAGCGAGTGCAGCCTGATATACGGTTTCCAGTAGGCCCGGGCCGAGTGCACGGTGAACCTTCAGGGCACAGTCGACAACGATCTTAGCGATCTCGTTTTCATGCATAGATATTACGCGGTCAAAACAACAACCCTTTCGCGTACAAGGCGAATATGTCCATTGAGAATGCGACCATAGAGTGAAGCACAAGGCCGAGCCAGATGCTTCCGCTGCGATAGCTGAGCCAGCCGAGAAAGACCCCGGCGGCGATGGCTGAAAACGTCTCGATTGGCGGCTTGCTGAAATGGATCATGCAATAGGGAACGGTCATCACAAAGATCGAATACAACCCCAGCGAGGGTTTAAGGCTATGCACGAGGAAACCACGAAAGAAAAACTCGAGCCCAAAGAACTGAAGAAAGTACATCAGCTCCCAGATAAGAAGTGTCGTACCGAAGTAAGGCTCTCCGTCGTAGATCTGCAGGAAAGGATATTTGGCGGCAAATCCCTTTGTCAGCGACATCCAATAGACAAGCGGCAGCATTATGGCAGTTGAAAGCCCCAGCAGTTTCCAAAATCCGTGTTCGAAGCCGGATCTGAGGCCGAAATCCCTCAGATCCGCCCGCCAAAGGAATTTGATGATCAAGACCGGCGCGACGAAATAAAATGCCGTGACGACAGCAACCCACCAGGACAGGCCCGGAAGATTGTTCCCCGTGTCACGTGTGAACCATTCGGCGATCCACGCCAGATCGTTGCCCGAGAGCAGCTTCGCGACGACCGCTTCGTTCTTAAGGTAATATATGGAAGTTAAGCCGGCGGCGGCATACAGAAGAGCTGTTAGGGCACGACGGTCCAGCCGTTCGATGTCGCGTCTGAGATCATTGATTATGTCGAGCATCTAATGGGCGGATCACCTGGCAAGCCGCTGCAATGCGGCTTTCAGCAGCTTTTGAACGCTCATTTCGGTACCGCTTTCCGCCGCCTGCTGCAAGGCTTTTTCGGCGGCATTTTTCTGATAGCCGAGATTGACTAGGGCGGAGAGGGCGTCGTCAAATACGCCATCGCCGTTGCCTACAGCACCGGCGGCCGCTATAGCCTCGGCTGAACCGGCGATGTCCGCGATCTTGTCGCGAAGCTCGACTACTAAGCGCTCAGCGGTCTTTTTGCCGACGCCGGGAATGGCGGTTAATTTTGCCAGGTTATTGGCCCGGATCGCAGTGATTATCTCATCGGCGTTCATTCCGGAGAGCATGGTGATCGCGGATCGTGCCCCGACGCCCTGAACGGCTATGAGTTTCAGGAACAGATCACGATCCCGCGTGGTAGAAAATCCGAACAGCTGGAACGCATCCTCGCGAACATGAGTATAGATCCGAAGTTGAACATCAGAGCCCGCTTCGCCAAGTTGATAAAAGGTAGAGAGCGGGATCGCCACCTCATAACCGACTCCGCCGACATCGATGATGACGGAGTTTGCTCCCTTTTCGAGAAGTTTTCCTGAAAGAAATGCGATCATAAAGCGAGATGAGCGTGTTTCACACTTGAAACATAGTAAGCGAATCCGCTCCGAACGGCAATGCCGACGAGCAAATCGGCGGCCTACGGCAACAATTTTTCGATTTTGTCAGAAAAAACTTTTCGGTTGGGAAAAAAAGCGATAAGATTAGATATGCGATAGGTCGCGGCCGATCGGTAACGCAACCGGAAATGAATCCGGAAACGGTTCGACGACGTATCAATAGAAAAGTAATTCAACAAGAGGTGTAGTATGGAGTTCATTGCAATCATCAAACGCGTCGGCCCGTTTCTTTTGACCTTTGCCGCAGGACTGATCGTGGCCAGCTTTTTTGTAACTGTCACGGCGCCGTCGCTGAATATGGACTCCAAGCGCTCGAACTATAAATACAGCAAATCTCGCCACATGAAGCACAAATATCACGAGCTTCGCGGCGAGAATATGCAGCTTCGGCTCGAGAACGAACAACTCCGCCGTAAGATCGAACGCCTCGAGGGCGTGGCCACCGAATTTGAGTTCGACGCCGAATATCCTCGACTTGAGCCGCCTGCACCACCCGCTCCGCCGAAACCTTTTCGGCATATGCAGATGAAGACAAAGATCGTCGAAGCGCAGTAAGACAATTAAGTTTGACTCAAGCGGCCACAGATTAACGCGACCGGGATGTTGTGTTAATCTGTGGTTTCTTATTTGTAGCTGCAAAATGCTTTTTCATTCCTACATTGTCAGGGCAATTGTCTTCTCGATGGCTGCGTTAATCGGATCACTTGGTTATTACGTGATCGGCTATCACGTGCTCAGCGACGAGATCGATAAATTTAAAATCGAGTCGGACCAGTCCTTTTTCCGGCGCTTGGGTGTTGGGGGCTCTCTCGAGAAGTCGAAACCGCAGGGTACCGGATGCGGTGGGTGCGATCCTAGAAATCTTTCGTTTCACAGACGAGTTTCGAAGCCCTCTGTTACCGAGAACTATAAGATCTTAAGTAAACCCAAGGCGATCTACACACCCGATGCAAGGGAGAACGGGATCAAGGGAACTGTACGGGTAAAAGTTACACTATTGGCCAGCGGCCAGATCGGACCCGTCACGCCGGTAACCAGGCTTCCATTCGGCTTAACAGAAGAAGCCATAAAAGCAGCACGTAATCTCAGGTTCGAACCCCGTACGATCGATGGAGTTCCGCAGTCCGTAGTGGTAACGGTCGATTACAGGTTTGATATCTATTAATGGACGAATCATCCGCCCGCAAATTGATCATAGAGATCGGCAAGCTCCTTTATGAGCGGAGCTACGTTGTTTCGTCAGACGGCAATGTCAGCATCCGGCTGGATGATAATACCGTGCTCGCCACCCCCACGATGACATGCAAGGGCCGCATGACCGAGGACTCGCTCGCCCTCACCGACATGGACGGCAAGCCGCTCTCGGACAAGCGGGCATCTTCGGAGCTGGCAATGCATCTTTTGATCTACAAGATGCGGCCGGACGTCAGGGCGGTTTGCCACGCCCACCCCCCGCATGGGACGGCGTTCGCCGTCGCGGGCCTTGCGATCGACAAGCCGATCTTGTCGGAGGTGATCCTCACGCTGGGCTGTGTGCCGCTGACGGGGTACGGAACTCCTTCAACGGACGAGCTGACCGAGGCAATGAAACCCTATGTCGAGCATCACAATGCTCTTCTGATGGCGAATCACGGGGCGGTCGCCTATGGCGACGATCTGTGGCAGGCGTTTGACCGCCTCGAAACGCTTGAGCACACTGCCCGCATCGCGATCCTCGCCAAGGCTCTTGGCGGAGCCAATGACCTGCCGAAGGACGCCATCGAAAAGCTCATAAATATAAGAGAGAAAGCAGGTTATCTGAAATCGAATGCACGCTGCCAAGCCTGCGGATATCTTCACGATACAGGTATCGCCTGCGATCTCGACGTCGAATATCCCGCTGCCGCGGGCGGCAACGGCGCGAAACTTTCCTTTACCCGCGAAGAGTTGATCGAGCTTTTGAGCCAAGCGGCGAACTTGGGGTAAACTAGAGCGACTTTTCAGATTTTCCAAAAGCAGATTCAGGAGCACAATTAAATGCAGGAAGCGCTAGGAATGGTCGAGACCAAGGGTCTCGTTGCGATGATCGAGGCAGCGGACGCAATGGTCAAAGCGGCCAACGTTCAGCTGGTCGGCTATGAGAAGATCGGTGCGGGCTTCGTTACCGCCATCGTCCGCGGTGACGTTGCCGCGGTGAAAGCCGCGACGGATGCCGGCGCGGCGGCTGCTCGCCGTGTCGGTGAGCTCGTCAGTGTACATGTCATCCCGCGTCCGCACGCGAGCGTCGATGAGACCCTGCCGGTAGTATTGAAATAGTGAGAAGTGACCGGGGCCGGTGGTCAGAGTCTGTCTGACACTGACCACCGGTCACTGAGAACTTGCCACTTTGTAATGATCATCGGACGCATACTCGGTACCGTCGTCTCCACTCAAAAGGACGAACGGCTGCACGGAAAGAAGCTGCTCATCGTCAAACCGATCAATCTCGACGGCACTGACCAGAGCGGCTATGTTGTTGCTGTCGACACGGTCGGCGCCGGATTCCATGAGAAAGTGATCGTCGTTGGCGGCTCCTCGGCGCGAATGGCCGAGGGCAATAAAGATTGCCCCGTCGATTCGGCGATCATCGGCGTTATCGACACCATTGATATGACGCCCGACTCCAACTAACAGGATGCAGATCGCACGCGTAATCGGTACGGTCGTTTCAACGGTCAAGAATGAAACGCTTGAGGGGCGAAAGTTCCTGATCGTGCAGACGCTCGACGCAGACCTTCGGCCGAAAGGGTCTCCGATGGTGGCTCTCGACGCGGTAGGTGCCGGGGAGGGTGAACTGGTCTTCTGGTGCCGCGGGAAAGAGGCGTCGTTCCCGTTTAAGCGCGACAGCACGCCGACCGATTGCACGATAGTCGGGATCATCGATTCAGAATCTCACGTACTTAATCGCCGCCGCCGCGAAATCTAATGTTGATCGCACGAGTCATCGGCAACGTGGTCGCCACGCAAAAGAACCAGCGGTACGAGGGTTCGCGGATAATGCTTTGCCGCCAGATAACGCCCGAGGGTGAGGATATGGACTACACTTGCCTCGCACTCGACGCCGTGGACGCCGGTGAGGGCGACATTGTTGTGATCGCTCAAGAGGGCTGGTCAGCCTCGACCGCGGCGACCGGCAGCCCCGGTGCCGCGATCGATTCGGCGATCATCGGTGTTGTCGATACGGTGGATCTGATCTGAACCAGGTGGAAAGAAGTACACAGCAACAATTGGCGGAGCAGATCGCAAAACTTGTCGAGGCGGAGACCCGCTCCGGCGACATCGCGGCGATCTTCGCAAGTCTTGAAAAGATCAACCATCGTCTCGACAAGCTTGAAGCCTCCGCCGCTCAGCCCCGCCCCGACCCGTCCACCCATGCATCTCAGGACCGCCTCGCAATTGCCGAGGCGATCGTCGATGAGCTTTTCGCCGCACAGGGCGCTGAAAAGGCCTGTGCATTCGAACCGAATGACAGGCCTTGTGATCACTGCTCTATGTGCAGTGCCCGCGGTTTCTAGATCGATCTAATTCGGGCTCGCGGCAGTGTTCGCAGCCGGTGCATTTGCTGCGGGAGCAGTTTGGCGTCGCATCGAGTTCGGATCGCCGACATCCGGAGCGGTCTCGGCGCCGGGTTGTGCCTCGAAGTACGGCTCTTCATCAAATCCCAACAGGCCGGCGGTCAGGACCGCGGGGAACGAATTACGCGTCGTGTTGTAATCGTTGACGGCCTTGGAATAATCCTGCCGAGCGACGTTGATGCGGTTCTCGGTCCCTGCCAGCTCGCTTTGGACGTTCATGAATGCCTCTGTCGAACGCAGTTGCGGATACTGTTCCTGCAGCATCAGCAGACGGCCTATTGTCCCGCCGAAACTATTGTTCGCCTCAATGATTGCCTGTTTTTGTTCTGCGGATTTGTCGCCCGCTTCGCCCTGAGGGGCGGCATCCTGAGCGTTCAATAATCGCGAGCGGGCCTCGGCGATCTGTCCGAAGACCTCCTGCTCCTGAACGCCGGCCATCTGGGCTGTCTTTACCAGATTCGGCACCAGATCAGCTCGCCGCTGCATTGCACTTTCGACATCCGACCATTGGTTCCGCACCTGCTGCTGTTTGGCGGTCAGCTCGTTATAGCTGCAGCCGCTAAGGCCGACAGCCGCAAAGATCGCAATAGCAAGTAAGATCGTCCTTTTCATTTTGTTTCTCCTGTAACCTGACCCCTAGTGTTCCGCCGGCAATTCGCCGCCGGCGTCGACAGCGTCAATGACGCGTTCGATCTGTTCCATATACTCGCCGAAAAGCTGATTTGCGGCGGCCTCATCCATCGGTTCTGCTAGATTATCTTCGCGAATGTTAAAGATCTTTTCAAACGGCAACCCGTCAAGGCCCAAATGGCCCACCGCCAAAGCCACGATCTCGTGCTTGGTGTTCGGCGGCATCACGCCTTTCATCAGCAGGACCGCCCGCATAAGGGCGGCAAAGCTCGTCAGGCTCTCGGCCATCAGCGTTATAAGCCCCTGGACCGTTGCCGATGCCGGGATGTATTGCCGCCGAAGCAAGAGCAGCTTGCTGCGAAGTTCGTATTCGATCTGGTGCCTTAAGAACCTGTCTGAAATTGCGAGCCCCTCGAGCACATCGCGGCCGTAAAGCACCTTGTGCGCGACCTCCATCTGGTGAAACTCGATCGGGAATACGTCCGCCGCGTTCTTCAGCTCTGACACCGTGAAATATACCGGGACCGGATGGCCGAGCTTGTGCCATTCGCGAATGCATGCGTGAGCCTCCCTCAGGTCTTTCGGCGTGATCCTCTCAAGCGCGATCATTATATTGTAATCGGAGTGCTTCGGGAGAAAATCGCCCGCAGCCGCCGAACCATATAACACCACCGACACCAGGTTTTTGCCGTGTGTCGCCCTTAGGTCCTCGATGAAAGCTTCGATCTGTTGCTGTATCATCTCGCTCCGTTTCGTTTATTCGCGTTACCAGCCCCCGCCGGCACCGCCGCCGCCAAAGTCGCCGCCGCCCCCGAATCCGCCCCAGCTGCTGCCTCCGCCTCCGCCGCCCCAACT
>JAEWBM010000189.1 GCA_023391155.1 Acidobacteriota bacterium | reverse complement strand
CTGACGACGGGCGTGCCAAAGTTTCTCAAGGAAATGAAGGCGACGATGCCGACCTACCTGCTGGTGACCGCGGATGAGAC
This sequence comes from Acidobacteriota bacterium, assembly GCA_023391155.1. GTDB lineage: Bacteria > Acidobacteriota > Blastocatellia > Pyrinomonadales > Pyrinomonadaceae > OLB17. The sequence continues at coordinate 19,694 of JAEWBM010000189.1, read as the reverse complement.
GGCGGCGATAGCGGCGGTTTCGAAAGACTGGAGCGGCGGGCTGCCGTTCACCATCTTGATCGCGGCGGACGGGTCCACGGCCTATTCCAGGCAGGGCCTTATCAAGTTCGAAAAAGTGCGGGATGAAATTGAAAAGGTTCTTGCCCCGGTAGCGAAATAGGAGGCCTTTGCCCGGGGAATTGCGCGAGTCGGTTTGTTATGATAGTGTCACCGATGCAACATATTTGCATGGAGGGGTTACATGATACGTAAGATCGAAGATTTTGAAAAGAACTGGGCCTATGAAGAGGAGTCCACGCTAAAGGTCCTGAGGACGCTGACGGACGAGTCGCTGGGCCAAAAGGTCAATGAAGACGGGCGGACGCTGGGGTATCTGGCATGGCACCTCGCGCTGACGCCGGGCGAAATGATGGGGCTCGTCGGCTTGAATGTCGATGGCCCGCCGCATGATGCCCTGGCGCCGGCCGCGGCCGCTGAGATCGTTGAGGCTTATGAAAAGGCTTCAAGGTCGCTGCTGTCGGAGATCAAGGCAAATTGGACGGACGACACGCTGCTCCAAACGGACGAGATGTACGGCGAGACATGGGCACGGGGGCTGACGCTCTTTTACCTGATCGCTCACCAGGCGCATCATCGCGGACAGATGACCGTGCTGATGAGGCAAGCGGGGCTGCCTGTTCCGGGCGTTTATGGCCCTTCAAAAGAGGAATGGGCCGCGATGGGGGCACCTGCTTTGCCTTAACCCACTCACGCCTGCGGGATTTCGATCTCGACGTAATCCCCCGCGCCGGCGAGGGAGATTGAGCGAGCGATCCGGTCGGCGGCGAGTTTAATTCTCGGCCACGAGGTGGATAGCAGAACTACGATCGCGATCTTTCTTTCGGGTAGATTCTGCTGATAGCGTAAGTTTTGATCCGTTGTAACAAATACCTCGAAGCCTTCGGCTTCTGCTGCGGATAGTAGTTCGCCGTTGGTGAGAGTGTGCCAACCAAGTTCAAAGGCAGTGACGGCCTCGCTATGCGGCAAATATTGCCGTAGGGGAACCGGCGTTCCCTGGTCGAAGAGGATCTTCATGCAGCTCTCAGGTTTTCCAGGGCCGCAAGTTCGTAATCCAGGAGAGCGATCACGTGCTCGCGTTTGACGCCCGGGAACCACTCGAGAAATTCATCGATCGACGCTCCATCTTTGAGATTTTCAAATAGTGCGGTGACCGGCACCCGCGTACCGCGAAAAACCCACTCTCCGCTTAGCACCTCAGGATCACGTTCGATCGCATTGTTAAGTGAAACAACCTTCATAGGTATAAAACCTCTCAATTATTGCACGAATATGGAGCGAATATCGAGACCTTGCCCCGTGGCAATCCCATTTGATCACGCTTGCGTAGGGGGTGAAACGAATTTTGCAGGCTCATTTTGAATCGACATACCGGCGTTGAAACGCTAAAATGACTGTTTTGTTTCGGGACCCGAACTTTAACATACGATGAACGACGCAGCCATCACGCCGGAAATAATCGAGCAGCACAACCTCACCACAGAGGAGTACGAGAAGATCAAGTCGATAATGGGGCGCGAGCCCAATCTGACCGAGCTTGGCGTGTTTAGCGTGATGTGGTCGGAGCATTGCTCCTATAAATCGTCGCGTGTGCATCTTAAGCGGCTGCCGACGGGCGGGCCGCGTGTCATTGTGCCTCCGGGCGAGAACGCGGGGGTCGTTGATATAGGCGACGATTGGTGCGTTGCGTTCAAGGTGGAATCGCACAATCACCCCAGTTTTATTGAGCCGTTTCAGGGAGCGGCGACGGGCGTCGGCGGCATTCTGCGGGACGTCTTTACAATGGGTGCCCGGCCGGTGGCGGCAATGAACAGCCTGCGGTTCGGGCCGCTGGATCACCCGAAGCACGGCAACCGAAACAAATCGATCTTAAAGGGGTGCGTCGAGGGGATCGGGCATTACGGAAACTGTTTCGGGGTGCCGACGATCGGCGGCGAGGTCGTCTTTGACGAGTCGTACAGCCTTAACCCGCTGGTCAATGCATTCGCGCTCGGCATCGTCCGCAAGGACCAGATCTTTTTCGGAAAGGCGTCGGGCGTGGGCAATCCGGTGATGTATGTCGGGGCGAAGACGGGCCGCGACGGCATTCACGGGGCGACGATGGCGTCGGCCGAGTTTGACGAAGAGGCGCTCGAAAAGCGGCCGACCGTTCAGGTCGGTGACCCGTTTCTGGAAAAGCTTTTGCTCGAGGCATGTCTAGAGGCGATGAGGTCGGGTGCGATCGAGGGCATTCAGGATATGGGTGCCGCGGGGCTGACGTCGTCATCGGTGGAGATGGCAGCGAGGGCCGGTACGGGCTTGGAACTCGACCTGACGCTTGTTCCGCAACGCGAGACCGGGATGACGGCGTATGAGATGCTTCTTTCCGAATCGCAGGAGCGGATGCTGATCGTCGCCCGGAAGGGCCGCGAGCGCGAGGTCGTCGACATCTTTAACAAGTGGGACCTCGACGCGGTCGTCATCGGCAAGGTGGTCGAGGGGGACCGGCTGACCATCATCCATAACGGTGTCGTCGAGGCGGAACTGCCCGTTCAGGCATTGACGGACGAGGCACCGAAATATCAGCGGCCGATGGCGGAAACTGAGACCCGCGACAAGGAGCAGCCCGGATATCTAGCGGGGGCCGAAGGTCAAGATGCTGCCGAAGCGTTGCGGACGCTGCTGGCATCGCCGAATATTTGCTCAAAGCACTGGGTTTATGAGCAATACGATTCAATGGTTCGGACGAACACGGCGGTGCTGCCGGGCGCTGATGCGGCGGTCATCCGGATCAAAGAGACGCGACGCGCGGTTGCAATGTGCCTGGACGGCCCGGGAAGGCTTGTCGCCGTAAACGCTCGCGAGGGTGCGAAGCTCGCGGTAGCAGAGGCGGCGAGAAACGTTGCATGTGTCGGTGCGAAACCGATCGCGGTGACGAACTGTCTGAACTTTGCCTCGCCCGAAAGGCCGGAGGTGATGAAGTCGTTCGCGGATGTCGTTGACGGGATGGCCGAAGCGTGTGAGGCGTTTGAGACGCCGGTCGTTTCGGGCAACGTTTCGTTCTATAACGAGACGGATGGACGCGGAATATTGCCGACGCCGACGATCGGGATGGTCGGCCTGATCGACGACACGCGAAAGATCATTACTCAAGGCTTTAAGAACGAGGGCGACGTGATCGCGCTGCTTGGCGAAAGCCGTTCGGACCTATCCGTAAGCGAATATGCACGTGCGGTGCTGGGCATCAAGACCGATAAGATGATCGCCGAGGGGCGCCTTCAGCGGGTGGACCTTGCCGCGGAGAGAAGGCTGCAGGATTCGCTGCTCTCGATGGCGGATGAGATGCTGTTGAACTCGGCGCACGACTGCTCAGAGGGGGGCCTTGCCGTGGCACTGGCCGAATCGTGTTTTTCATCGCTTGGCCGAGATGCCGTTGGGGCGTCGGTGGACCTCCGGTCGAGCGGCTTTTCAGCGGCCGAGCTTTTGTACGGTGAGACGCCGTCGAGAATCGTTATCAGCTTTGCGGCCGAAAACGAGGCCCGCGTCCGCGAGATCTCCGGCGAAGTGCCGTTTGCGGTCATCGGCAAGGTCGGTGACGACATGCTGCGGATCTCGGTCGACGGAACCGAACAGGTATCGGCAACGATCACCGAACTGGAGACGATCTGGGAATCCGCGCTTGCGTTAAAGCTTATCACCAAGGCCGGCCAAGCAGCCTAACGCTTCCGCATCGCCTGGTAGAATTTGCATCCTTTCAAGCGACTTTTGATCTCGCGGCGGATCTCATCTTTGGGATCGTCGATATACGTGTCGAAGACCGTCCAGGCCCGTGTTTCGTCTCCGATATACAAGAGGTCGACCATGTGAGCCAGCGCTGAGCGGCGGATGTCCTGACCGATGCCGACGTCACCTGTCGCTTTGAACTGCTCGCTTTTTTCTGCCAGCCACTCATCGGAATGTCGATGTCCGTCCTTAAGGAAATCCTGTACGATGCCGGGCGTCGGAAAGTATTGTTTTCTCCGCGGATCGTATTTGAAATATGCTCGTGGCTCAGGCGAGCATGAACCGCAGTCATCCATGAAATACCTGAAGCATGAATCGAACTGCACTAATTCGTAAATGCCGTCTCCGTCTGCATCCAAGACCTCCATCGGATTGCGAAAATCCCCGAAATCCTCACTGTGGAAGATCTCTCTCGGATCTGAAGAGGATATGTCGATTATTGAATAGTTGGTGCAGCAGACGCCGCCAGGACCGGAAACAACAGTGAAGATCTGTGTCGAGGCGGGTCCCAACAGATGTGACCTGCCTACGAGCGTAGCCCAGTAACCATCAGATTCTCGGCGCTTGAACCTAAAAATTGTCTTTGCATCGCGTTCAAGGTATAGAGGTATGTAGTCCTCGATCTTAACGACGTACCCGTCAACCTCGAATGCCGCGGCTTTTTCACGGCCGTCGTCATCGATCGCGGATACACGGCCGGTGATCGGAAAGATTTGATCGATCGTGACCCCTTCGTAGTTGGGCTCCGCTTCGGCGGTGGTTTCGGTCGAAGACGAAGGCGCAGGGTTAGTTTCTGAAACCCCCGGATCCTCGTCGGCACGGAGTCGTTCCGTAGAAAGCTCCTGCCCGCAGGCGATGAAGGTAACGAGGATGATGATTATGTAAGGAGTGCGCACGAACATTTGTTGCACCTATTAGACCACAGAATCCGTGATAGGCGCGCGCGTTTGAAGTGCGAAGTGCCTAAGATAGGGTTAGACTATTTTTATGCCTGCCGGCGTTTATCTTCACATACCATTTTGTAAGTCGAGGTGTTCATACTGCGATTTTGCGACGGATGTCTATCGCGATTCGGGCGCGGTCGACCGGTATGTCGATGCACTTATCCGCGAGATCCTGGCGTCTCATGCCGTCTCACCCCGTCTCATGCCGTCTCACCCCGTCTCAAGTGGCCCGGGGGTCTCTGCGCAAGATGAGACGAGACGGACGGCGGTGGACAGCGTCTATTTTGGAGGCGGAACGCCATCACTGCTGACCCCGGAGCAGGTGGGGGCCATTCTGACCGCGGTGCGGGAGCGGTTCGATATCGACCCTCACGCCGAGGTCACGATGGAGATGAACCCCGCGACGGTGACTCGCGAGACACTCGCCGCGTATCGCGACCTGGGTGTCAACCGAGCGAGCTTTGGGGTACAGACGTTCAATGACCGCGACCTGAAACTGTTGGCCCGCGGCCACGATGCGAACGATGCACGCGAAACATATCGGCTGCTCCGTGAGACGGGCTTCCCTAATGTTAGCTTCGACCTGATCGCAGGCCTGCCGGGACAGACGATCGATGACTGGTCGCGGAATCTGGACGAGGCGATCGCGATGAGCCCCGAGCACCTCTCGCTCTATCTGCTAGAGATCCACGAGGCGACGCCGCTTGCCGCGCAGCTCAGGAGCGGCCGCCGCCCGCTGCCCGACGAAGAGCTTGCGGCCGGGATGTACGAGATGATGATCGACCGCCTTACCGCCGCCGGCTACCGGCACTATGAGATCTCGAACTTTGCCCGGCCGGGCTTCGAATCCCGTCACAACACGAAATACTGGAGGATGGAACCGGTATTCGGCTTCGGAGTGTCGGCACATTCCTTCGACGGCCGCGAGCGGTATGCCAACGAACGCGATACGGCAAAGTACGTCGAGATGATCGAAACCTCCGGTACCGCCGAGGTGATGCGTGAAGAGATCGACCTCGCATCGGAAACGGCATTCCTGGGCCTCCGGCTTGAAGAAGGGCTGGACCTACCCAAATATTCCGCGCTCTTTGGCTTTGACTTGCTGGAAAAGTACAGTACGGATCTAGGACTGTTCTCGGATGCGGGATTGCTCGACATCTCGGGCGAACGGCTGCGGCTTACCCGTCGAGGGAAATTGAATTCGAACGAGGTCTTTGCTGTTTTCGTGTAGCTTAGTACGGAATATATTCAAGAATACCGTTTAGATCGTCGGGCTCTAACGTTCCAGCAATCAGTAAGGTCATCGACACAACTTGCGATCGGCGACCTAAGCTGGTGGGAATAGATCACTCCCGTGAACGGGATGCCCTCCCGGAACCTGCGAATTGCCTCCCTTACGAAATCGTCGTCTTGTGTGTAGAGCAGTCGCTTCAGCACGGTAGCTCGGTCAAGCAGATCGGCGTCTCGAAAAGCCCGTGTTCCGTCTTCCACAGCAGTAAGGACATCAACTTCTCTAGAACGAAGAGCGGTGATGATGGCCTTTGAAATGTGGACGTCAGTGTAAATGCCGACCGGCATTTATTTGCGGCCTCGCTTTTTTAGGATCTCCTGACGAAGCTTTGAAGGGCCGGCCTCTCGAAAAGATCTGTCGACAAGCTTTTCTCGCCGTGCGATATCCGCGTCCAATTCTTTCCGGTGGTCGTAATAATAAGCCAGTGCTGAATGTATCTGTGCGAGAGACAAGTGCGGATACTGCCCGTGAATTTCGTCCGCGGTCCATCCGTGAGCCTTCACGTCGAGTACGATCTGAATGACCTTTGTCCGCGTACCGCGAATTATGGGAAAACCTTCGCGGTTCAGAGCGATGTGGTTATTAAGGGTGGCTACGGACATAACACGACAATTTTACAGTAACTCTAAGTGAAAGCGAAAGGTTTTTGAGCCTAGTTCACCCTAGTGATCCGGCCCTCGACTCGAGGCGAGATGGTCGCGTTCGGCGATTCTTTGATGGCCGTTTCGAAGACCTCGGAATCTTTGGGCGCCTTGTCGGCTGCGACGAGGACCTTGGCATCGCTGAACATCGTGTAGCCGTCGCCGGCGCGAGAGACGAGAAAGTCGGAGGTGGCGACGGTGTAGGTCGCTTCGTCCATTACACGCTTGCCGTCGACGTAGGCCTCTAATACGCGCTGGCCGGGCAGGCGGCCGGCGTCGAAGGTAAATTTCAGGCCGCTCACTTGTGGGAATCGGCCGGGTTCGTTGTCTTCGGCGGACCGGGCGACGCCGTGCTCGAGGATCTCCATCAGGGTCTTGCCGCTTAGCTCGACCTTCACGATCGGGTTGTTGAACGGAAGCATCGAGAGGACGTCGCGTTTTGTGAGCGGGCCCGGATTGTAGCTCAGATCGGCGCGAATAGAACCGCCGTTAACGAAACCGATGTCGGCCCCGACCGCTTCGCGATACGCATCGGCGATGAAGTTGCCGATGTCGGTCTCTTTTGTGCGGACCGAGTGCGACAGTGCGTCGAGCGGGACGGCGGTCGCTCCGACGCGTACCTCGAGCTGGTCGAGCAGGTCTTTGTACTTCGCGATGACGGGGGCGAACGCCGGGTCCTCTTTGATCTCGGATGTGACGGGGATGATCTCCCAATCCATGCTGACGACCTTGCCGGTCTTTTTGTCGATGAACAGGTCGAACTTGCCGACCTCGCGTGCGTCGGCCCACATCTTGAAGATGGGAGTGCCGTTCGACGAGGATTGAAGCAGCGTGTGTTCGTGGCCGCCGAGGATGAGGTCAATGCCGGGCGCGCACCGTGCGAGCTGCTTGTCCTGGGCCATAAAGAGATGCGTGAGCCCGATGATGGTGTTCGCACCGGCGGCACGCATTTGCGGGATGAGCTTTTTCGCTGTTTCGCAGTAATCGGTGACCTTGAGGAAATCTTCGATAGATGACGTCTCTTTCGTTTCGGGGAGCAGGAGGCCGAGTATGCCGATCTTTACACCGCCAATCTCGCGGATGACGAACGGCGGCATATCGCCGAGGATCTTTTCGGAGCGGGTATCGATCACATTGGCGCCGAGCCATGTGAAATCGGATTCCTTCATCCGGGCGAGAAGCTCGTCGGTCTTGATATCAAATTCGTGATTGCCGAGGACGGAGTAATCTAGGCCGACCGTGTTCCAGGCGTCGATCATCTGCTTGCCGCGATAGGTGCGCGTCTCAACCGAGGGCGAGAGCGTATCGCCGCCGAGGGTCATCAGGGTGTTCGGATTTTCGCGGAGGGCTTCCCTTTTGATCGTCATCACCCGCGCAAGCCCACCGCGTTCGCCGCCGTCGACCGGTGTGAATTGGTAGGTGTCGTTCAGATGAAGGAGCGTCACGCGGACCTGGCCCTCGGGCTGGGCGATAGCCGCCAGGTTGAGAAACAGGGCGAGGATCACCAGGGCGCCGCTGCGGATCATCAGATCTAGGGTGGTTTTCATTGCTCTATTCGGTGTCGACGGGAGAGGCGTCCATGGGATCAAAGCTTAGATGCGTGCGTGCCTCCCAAAGTTCGGGGAAAAACTTCTTGTCGAGGGTAGTCTTCAGGTAGCCGACCCCGTCGGAGCCCCCCGTGCCGCGCTTCATTCCGAGCATACGCTCGACCATCAGGACGTGGTGCGAACGCCAGAGAGCGATGTTCTCATCGTGCTCAATGAGGAGGTCCTGCATGTAGTAGAGCTCCGGATATGTCTCGGGCTTTGAAAGGATCTTTACGATGGTGGCGACGCGCTCGTCGTGGTTCGCGACGGCAAAACCCTGGCGGGAGCATAGTGCCCAGAAAGCATCGGCGAGGCTGCTGCCAGTGAACCTTTCGGAAAGGCGCCCGTAGGCGAAATCGTCGTGCTTGAAACTCTGGAGGATGCGTTCGTCCTTTGCGCCGGAGGCGAACTCGAGTTCGCGGAACTGCATCGACTGGAATCCGCTAGCCGGGTTGAGCTTATCGCGAAATTCGAGAAACCCGATCGGGGCCATGCCCTCAAGAATGTGTATCTGGGTGACCAGGATCTTTTCGATCCCGACGACCGCGCGGAGGCTGTGATTGGCACGGAACGCGCGGCCCTCTTCGAGCCAAGCGATGGTGGCGTCGAGCTCGTGGAGGATCTGTTTGAACCAAAGTTCGTACGTTTGGTGGATGATTATAAAGAGCAGCTCGTCATGGCTGAGGGGGTCGGCAAGCGGCTCCTGCAGCCGGATAAGCTCGGGAACTTTGAGATATTTGTTATAGGAGAGCGGTGCGCCTTTGCCGTATTCGGTAGCCATTTTGATTCGTAAATTCGACCGGGGAATGAAGTTTTATCATCGGCTATCGGTAAATTTATGTCAATTTTCTGCTAAATATAGCATTCCATTGAGATTTCTCTTGACAGGGGGGATTAAATCGAAGTAAATTCACATTCGTCAATCAACACACACTAATCGCTGTTCAGCAAGTTCCTTGCAGTTTAAGGTTTGCAAATTGATTTAAATACCGGGACAAGGGTAGGAATGTATTCCCATAATTAGCGCAGAGGCGGCTTGCGGCCGCGCCTGCGGGTTTCCGAGGCTTTCGTGCTGAAGTGTACGAGGGGCTTCGCTGATTTTGAAGTTTGTAGGAGGATCACGAATAATGTCGAAAACTGTAGGTATGGTCAAATGGTTCAACAACGCAAAGGGCTATGGATTTATCGAGCAGCCGGGTGAGCAGGACATCTTTGTTCACTACAGCGCGATCGAGGGCGAGGGCTATAAGACCCTGGTCCAGGGCCAGGAAGTTGAATTCGAAGTGACGAACGGGCCTAAGGGGCCGCAGGCCGAGAACGTCATGAAGGTCGCGTAGGCGGCCGGCCATTACCGAGACCTATCTCCCTCGTTCCGGGTTGAGGAATTAAAAAAAAGCGAACTCGCATGATGCGGGTTCGCTTTTTTCGCTAGAGAAAGGGCAGTACTACAGCAGGTCCTCGCCGCGGTGCCGCAGGGTGCGGCGCCATAGCTCGCGGTATGATGTAAAGCGAGCGACGAGGCCGTTGAACTGATAACGTTGAGCGTAAGAAAGATCGCGGCGGTCGCTCAGCCGTTTGATCTGGGCCTCAAGACGGCCGCGTGCCTCAAGCGGGGGACGTTTTGCCGATCCATTGAAATAGATGTCAAAATCGATCTTGAGGCGGCGAATAGCATCGTCGAGGCGGTTTAGTTCACGATCGACGGCGGCGGCAGCCTCAAGCCGAGAAGCGGATGTCCGGGCAGAAGAATTTGCGATCATCTTTGGTTTAATCATATTGAAGTAGGTGGGCCGCGGGCGCGTTGGGAGGGGATACTTAAATAAATAACGGATGTTCGATATATTCCGAAAATTCTAATGAACGACCCGGCAACAAGGCTTACTGGACTTCCCTCGATCGATGACGTGCTGCGTTCGCGAGCGGGCAAGCTGGCGGCGGAGAGGCTGGGGCGGCAGCGCGCGACGGAACTTGCGCGAAAGGCGGTGGCCGGGTTGCGTGAAAGTGTGCTGGAGGGCCGAGCCGGTGCCGCGGGTAAAGAGGCAATGCTAGAAAAGGCGGAAGAGATGCTTGCCGAGTCGGCGGCGAAGGTGTCAGCGAGAGCGCTGCGGCGGGTGATAAATGCGACGGGCGTTATCATCCACACCAACCTTGGCCGGGCACCGCTGTCGGAGGCTGCCGCCAGAGCCGCGGCGGAGGCGGCAGCGGGCTACTGCAACCTCGAATACGACCTCACGACCGGTAGACGCGGACCGCGAGGCGGGAGGGCGGAGGAGCTTGCGGCGGAGGTGACGGGGGCTGAGGCTGCGGTCGTCGTAAACAATTGTGCGGCGGCGGCATATCTGATGCTGACGGCGCTGACGGCGGGCCGCGAGGTTATCATCTCCCGCGGGGAGCTGGTGGAGATCGGCGGAGACTTTCGGATCCCGGAGGTGCTCGAACGGTCCGGAGCTGTGATGCGCGAGGTGGGGACGACCAACCGGACGAAGATCGCCGATTACGAGCGGGCGATCACGTCGGAGACGGCGGCGATACTGAGGGTGCATCCGTCGAATTATCGGGTGGTAGGATTCACTGCCATGCCGACACTTAATGAACTTTCCACGCTAGCTAGAGAGCGAGGCATTTTATTGCTCGATGACGCGGGATCGGGGGCGATGGCGTTGGACGGCGAAATGCCAAGCGATGAGCCGGTGATCGGGCGGTCGCTGAGCGACGGTGCAGACGTGGTCACGTTCAGCGGCGACAAACTGCTCGGCGGGCCGCAGTGCGGGATCGCGGTGGGCCGGGCAGATCTGATCGCCAAGCTGCGAAAGCACCCGCTCTATCGCGTACTCCGAGCGGATAAGATGGTTTATGCGGCCTTGGAGGCCACCTTGGGTGCCTATGCCCGTGGAAACGAACGCGAGGAGATCCCTGTCCAGCGGATGATGGCGACGTCTGTCGAGAATATCCGCGAGCGTGCGGCGATGCTGGCCGAACGGATTCGAGTAGCGGGGGCCCGAGCGGAGGTTATCGACGGCGATTCGGTTATCGGGGGCGGATCCGTGCCGGGGTCACGGCTTGCAACTGCATTGATCGCGTTTGAAGCCGAAGGTCATACCGCAGAAGATGTCGAGCGGATCTTGAGGAGGGGCGAAACGCCGGTGATCGGACGGATCGAGGACGGCCGGTATCTGCTGGACCTTCGGACCGTGGCCCTTGACGAGGAAGAGGCTCTGGTAAGGGCGATCAAAAGCGCCATCGAACGGCTATCAACCGCGCCGTGAGATGAAATCCGCCATGAAACCTGCCAATGCGGTGGCTCCCTCAACTGGAAATGCATTATAGATCGAGGCTCGGATGCCGCCGACGGAGCGGTGCCCGCGTAGGCCGACCATCCCTTCGTTCTCGGCATCGGTGATGAAGAGCTCCTCGAGTTCCGGGGAAGGGAGCCTGAACGTGACGTTCATAAATGAGCGGCCGGCGGGCTCGGCGTGGCCAATATAGAAGCCGTCACTGCCGTCGATGGCGTTGTACAGGATCTTTGCTTTTTCCCTATTCCGAACCGACATCGCGTCGACGCCGCCCTGTTCTTCGAGCCAATCGCAGACAAGGCTGATTAGGTAGATGCCCCACGTATTGGGGGTGTTAACCATGGAATGCTCGGCGGCGGAGCGGCGGTAATCGAGCACGGGGCTGAGTCCGGCGGGTACGCGATCAATGAGGTCTTTCCGAATGATGACGACCGTGACGCCGCTTGGGCCGATATTCTTCTGCGCTCCGGCGTAGATCATGGCGTAGCGAGCGGGGTCCAAGTGTTTTGAGAGAATGTTGGAGGAAGCGTCACAGATGACGGGCACCCTGCCGCCGTCCAGATCATATGAGAATTCGACCCCGTCGATCGTCTCATTTGAGGTGTAATGAACGTAAGCGGCGTCAGGACTGATATTTATCTCGTTAGGCTCGGGGATAGTTCGATAACCCGTGGCCTTGGACGAATAGACGACGCGTGAATCGCCGAGACGCGAGGCTTCGACCGCGGCCTTTTCGCTCCAGGCGCCGGTGACGATATAGTCGGCATGGGCACCCGGGGCGAGCAGATTCATCGGAATAAGTGTGAACTGCAGCGTGGCACCACCCTGAAAGAACAGAACCTCGTGGTCGGGGCCAAGGCCCATAAGACGGCGGAGTCCCCGTTCGGCCGCGTCGCGGACAGCCTCAAACTCGGGTGAGCGGTGGCTGATCTCCATAATGCTGACGCCGGGACCACCGACCGAACGCATTTCTTCGCGGGCCCGTTCGAGTACGGGCGGGGGCAGTATTGCGGGTCCGGCGCTGAAGTTATAAACCGCGGTGGTCATAGGGGTTCATGGGCCAAAAATAAAACGTAACATATTCGGAAACGCGAGCGGCACCCGAGAGAGGCCATTCGGGGGGCGGAAGCGTTTCTATTTTGGGACGGCGATGGGATATCATAACTAAAAATCTTTAAACTCTTTATGGCGAAACAGCATCCTAACGGCGCGTTTCGAAAGTAGGGAACCCACATCGGAGGATCAAATGTTTAAGAAAAGTTTTATTGGAATAGGATTATTCCTCGCGGTAATTGCTATGGGCGGCGTTGTCGGCATCTCGGCCCAAACGTATCCGGCGAGCGGGGTTGTGATGGTGCAAAAACCTGACGGTTCGAAAGAGCCTGTCGAGGGAGCCCTGGTCGAGCCTTATCGGATGGATGTATCCCGGGGCAAGCTGCCGTCGACAAAAACTAACCGCCGCGGTGAGTTTAATTTTGTAGGATTTGGCGTCGCGGCCGACATAGCATTGGCGATAAGCGGCCCGGGCATAGCGCCGCGGGTACATCCCGGTGTGAAGGCAGGAATGAGCGACATTCAGATCTTGGTCGATCCGGGTGACGGCCGTGTTCTCACGGAAGACGAAGTGAGGAATGCCGTAAAGGGAGCGCCGGACATCGGCGGTCAGCCCTCCGCTGAGGCGGCTGCCGATGCAGCAAAAGCCCAGGCAGAATTTGAAGCTCAGAAAAAGGAAGTCGAGGACAGAAACAAGAAGATCGAAGAAGCTAACGCGATCATTACAGCGTCACTGAAGGCCGGTAACGAGGCTTTTGCGGCGAAGAATTATCAGTTGGCAGCTTCGAAATATGACGAAGGGATCGCCGCCAATCCGGACTATCTTGGAAGTGCACCTATCTTATTGAATAATAAGGGAATAGCATTGCGGCAGAAGGCTGTCGAAAACTATAACGCGAGCGTGCGGGCTACGGACGCAACCCAGCGTAACGCGGCAATGCAGCAGGTACAGGACGACTTTGGTGCATCGGCGGAGGCCTTTTATAAAGCCTGGTCAATGCTGAAGAATGCGACCGGCGACGCACTTACGGCTGAGCAAAAGAAGACAGAAGAGGCAAAGGCGATCAACGGTGCTCGTGAGGTCTATCGACTGATGGTCGAGACCAGCAGGGTTGACCCGGACCAAACGGCGAATGCAAAGACCTTTCTCGATGCTTACGCAGAGTCCGTGAGCGACAACGCGGCAAAGGGTGAAGCAAAAACTACGATCGGCGACCTGTTTCGCGTAACGGGAGATTCGGCGAACGCGATCGCGGCATATCGCGAAGCTCTACAGTTCGATCGAAAGAACATTGACGCAATGGCCGGCCTGGGACTCTCGCTGTTTGCCGAGGGTGCGGGAATGGAAGACCGTGCGATGATGCAGGAAGGCCTCAATTATATGCAGGCGTTCGCCGACGGCGCACCTGACAATCACAAGCTTAAAGCGAGCGTGATCGAATCGATCGACTACCTTAAGACGAGCGAAAAGCTGACGCCGAAAAAGCTTCCCCAGTAGGTTGTTTAGTTCATTTCTTTGGAACCGCCTCGGTTAACCCCGGGGCGGTTTTTCTTTTTTGGTTGTCATAAATCGGTGAGGGGTGGTGTTTCTCAGTTGAATGGCGAGAGTCATACAAGTTCATAAATAAATTGGAGGTTCTCAATGGAGAGACACATTATTCAAGCGGCCGGACGGGCCGCTGCGGCACTGATCATCATAATTTTCGGTTCTTATATCATTTCAGCCCAAGGGGTGGCGGGGACCTGGACGGCGAAATCCAAGGCTAAGGACCCAGATAAGATCCATATCTCGTTCTCGCTCGAGACCGCGAACGGCGGTAGAAATCAGCACGGAAAGAGCTATACCTCAACCGACGTCCAGGGCATCGCCCCGGGGCAGGCTGACGGGCCGGTGAGCTTCAGCATCATTCGGGACGCGGGCACGATCGAAGCAACGGGAGCCTTCGAGGGCGGCAAGGGCTCAGGCACATTCCGGTTCGTGCCCAACTACGGATATGTCGATGCGATGAAAAGCCGCGGGTTCGATTTTGAAGCCGAGGGGAGCAAAGGGAACCGCAGCACGATGGAAGAAAAGCTGTTTGTGGCGGCGACCCTCGATGTCACGGTGGCTCTTGCAGACGACCTGAGGTCGGCCAACTTCCCGAATCTTGGGGTAGATGACCTGTTCAAAGCAGCGATCTTTAAGATCGACAGCAATTTTATGCGAGAGATGGCGGCGACGGGATTCCCCAATCTTTCGATGGAAGACCTGGTAAAGGCGCGGATCTTTAAGATCGATGCGGAGTTCGTTCGCGGGATCAAAGACATGGGCTTTGGAGCCGACAACTTTGAACATCTGGTGAAGTACTCGATCTTTAAGGTGACGCCGGAATATCTGAACGAGCTACGGGGAGCGGGCCTCAATGACCTGGATCCGGAAGAGGTAGTTAAGCTTAGGATCTTTAAGATCGATGCGGAATACATAAGGCAGGCTCGGGCCCAAGATCCGACGATCAGCGTCGAAAAGATCGTGCAGAAAAAGATCGGGATCGGTTCGTTGGGATTTTAGTAATGCGGAAGGTGTAATGCGGAAGGTGAAGAGGCCGGCGACGGCCTCTTTTTTCGCTATTCGAACTGTTTCTTGAAACGAGCGAACTCCTCGCGAAGCTCGTCAAGGCCTCGGGAAAGCTCGGCGATCTGCAACTGGAGTGCATCAATGCGTGAACCGGAGGAGGTTTGGGCCGGGGCCTGCATATCGGCGGCGATCGCGGCTTCATCGACCGGGCCGCTGAGAAGATGTGCGTAGCGCGGCTCTTTTTGGCCGGGCTGGCGGGCGAGCTTTATGACGACGGGCTCCGGCCGGGCGGCCAGTTCATCAAGCGCTTCCTGAACCTCAGCGATCGATGAAAATTCATGCAGCCGGTCTGACCGGCCGCGGAGCTCGCCGGCGGTCTGGGGCCCACGAAGCAGGAGCAGGGTGACGACGGCGAGCGAAGGCGCTTCGAGCTCATATACTTGCTGCATCATGTGTTTATACTTGACGGTGCGGCTCGTGCTGCCGTAGTAAAGATAAACGAGGTTTTTGTCGCGAAGGCTGTCGATGGCGGAAAGGATATCGGATTCGCCGAGCGACATAACCGGATCGCGATTGCTTCTCTGATTGCATGCGGCGATCAGCGCGTTCAGCGTGAGAGGATAATACTCGGGCGTCGTGAGTTGTTTCTCGACGAGGCTACCGAGGATACGGGCTTCGGTTTGATCGATAGTGGACATAGGCTTAATTGGAGATGATAAATGATAGATGAGAAATGAGAAATTATAAAAAGTGACGGGTGATGAGTGAGAATGTTCTTCATGCGGGGATGTTGGCTGGATCTGCGGTGGCGTTAAGAGATAAGTGGAAGTTTGTATAACTAGGACAGAGGCGGAGATCGCGGCGGCGTATGAACGGCTGGCGGGAGCCGGGGCGCTGGGGTGCGATACGGAGACCTCGGGGTTCAATTCGCGGGTGGGGCGGCTGTATTCGATCCAGTTCTCGGATGGCGATTTTAACGTGCTGCTGCCCCTTAGCGAAGGCGTGGAGATGGGGAGGTTCGCGGAGCTGCTTGCGGACGAGCGGGTGGTGAAGATATTTCACAACGCAAAATTTGACCTCGAGTTCCTGACGGCGGCGGGATATGCGGTGCGAAACGTCTATGACACGATGATCGCGGAAAAGGTGCTGACGCGAGGGGCGAACCAATCCGCATCGCTGGCGGAGACGCTTTACCGATATTTCGCGGTGGACCTGGACAAAGCTCCGCGGGCTAAGTTCACGAAAAAGTGGGACGGCGTTTGGACAGAGGGGCTCGTAGAGTATGCGTTGTCGGATGTAGTGCACCTGCCGATGCTAATGCATGAGCAGGTTTTGTGGATGAAGCGGCTGGGGCTAGAGACGGATTTCGAAGCACAGATGCGAAAGGCTCTATTGTGAGCCACGCAGCCGCTCTTCGAAATCTCTTAGATTTTGTTTGCCGATATTACGGCCCGCGGGTTTTAGGACCAACCGCCGTTCTATGCATTCGCTGATCTTGGAGTTGGCTGATAGGTAATTTAGAAAATCATAGCAGGCATTCCCGAAAAGAATTGAGTAATTGTGAACAGTTCGGGTCACTTCGAGGTAAAAGTCCGGTATTGGTCGCTCATCTCTTAACTTCATTTTGATCATCTGCCAATCGACGACGTCGGCGAAGTCGAAATAGAATCCGAGGAGCGTTTGGTCGTCGTTGGAGATCAGATCATAATGCCCGAGTTTTAGTGCTGCGAGTGCCTCTTCTGTCTTTTCGCGTCCCTCATCCTGGTGAAAGGCGACCTCGTTACGAACAGTTCTTAGATATTTGCGGGCCTTTTCGTGCTCGGGTCCTACCGTTAATAGACGGAGCGGTTCGAACGCTTCTGTACCGAGGAAGCGGGGACGTATCCATGAAACGACCTGAATACCCTGATGAAGATAGCCGCATAAAACAAAGAATGCCCGATGCGTTTGTCTCGTGCCGCTAGCGGACTCGTCGCCAAAATAATCTGCCACCGATTGCGAAGCAAATACTATCGAATTGAGCAGGCGCCCCATACGGATGACCACCTTAAAATCAGGGTCCTCTTTAAGATAGATTAAGCGCGATCCGTTAATGCGAAGGCCCATGCGGTCGTCACCCGCTTCGCGATGAATAGGTTTGAATTGAGGCCGTTTTCTTTTGCCGGAAGATTTTCGTTTTTTTGAGGTAGCCATGGGAAGTCGGGATTTAATTACGGAGAATAGTTCACCATCGGTGGTATGCCGGGTGGCCTTCGGTTACCGCGACAAAGACGCCGCGGCATGTGTCGCAAACCTTGTCATTGGCGATGAGCTCAGCCTCGACGGTGGCTCGGTCTTCTGTTGATTCAACAACGCGGGCACGGAGTTTTAGCAGAGCGTCCGCCGGTGTCGGACGGAGCAATTTTACGTGAAATTCGGCGGTGACGGTGCAGGGGGCTTCGGCCTCGCCGCGTTTATTCATTAAGTGATAGGCAGCGGCCCAGTTGGAGTGGCAATCGAGCAGTGCACCGATGATACCGCCGTTGAGTACGCCGGGAAATGCCTGATGATGGGACTCGGCACGCCATTCCGCGACAAGCTCGTCACCCTCAGGAAAGCTCCGGATGTGGAGGCCTTTTTCATTGGCCGGGCCACAGCCGAAGCAGATCCCATTGGGTGAATAGATCTCTTGCACCGAGCGTTTTTCTTCCATATCCCATTATTTTAACACAGCGCTTTTGCTCCGCCCGAGCTAGTCCGTCAAGCTCGGGTCGACGTCCACGGCCGGCTCTTTCGGAGGAAAGATAAGTGACGCTACAACAGATGCGGCGATAGTGCCGAGGATGATCCCGAGCGACCAGGTGATCGGGAATTTACCGCCGAAGGCATCGTTAAGCCAGACCATTTTGAGGCCGACAAAGACGAGCACGATGGAAAGGCCGTATTTCAAAAGATGGAACTTGCTGACGGCGCCGGCGAGCATGAAATACATCGAACGCAGGCCGAGGATGGCAAAAATGTTCGAGGTAAAGACGATCATCGGCTCGGCCGTGATGGCAAAGATCGCGGGCACGGAATCGACCGCGAAAATGATGTCCGAGAGCTCGAGAAATAAAAGTGCGATAAACAGGGGAGTTGCCGCCCACCGGCCGCCTTCACGGACGAAGAACCTCTTCCCGTGGAGCGCCGGAGTTACGGGCATGAACCGCTTGAAAAGGCGAATGACCGGGTTACCCTCGGGGTCGATCTCTTTCTCAGGGC
The DNA here is from genome assembly GCA_023391155.1 of Acidobacteriota bacterium. Classification (GTDB taxonomy): domain Bacteria; phylum Acidobacteriota; class Blastocatellia; order Pyrinomonadales; family Pyrinomonadaceae; genus OLB17. The sequence continues at coordinate 1,273 of JAEWBM010000189.1, read as the reverse complement.
TGAACATCATCTTGATGCCGGTGAAGATCAGGAAGCCGCCGAAGAGGTAGATGACCCAGTGGAACTGCATCAGCCAAGACCCTGCCCCGATGAAGATGGCCCGGAAGACCAACGCACCCAAGATGCCGTAAAAAAGGACGCGATGCTGGTATTTCGCGGGGATCGCGAAATAGGCAAAGACCACGACAAAGACGAAGATATTGTCGACCGATAGCGATTTTTCGACGATGTAGCCGGTAAGGAACTCTAGGGAGACGGTCCATGCAGCGACATCGGGTACGAAATCCGGAATGCTCATCAACCGCTCGTCCTGGGGAAACCACCAGAGCGTATAGCGGTATAAAAGATAGTTGAAAACGAGGGCGAGCGAGACCCAGACAACGCTCCAGGCCGTCGCCTCCTTGAATGAGACCTCGTGTTCCTTGCGGTGAAAGACACCGAGGTCGAGGGCGAGCATCAAGAGAACGAAGCCGGTAAAGGCAAGATAGAACCACCAATATTCAGCAAAAGGGAACAAACTCAATACGCATACCTCACAAGCAAATATTCTTGCCCGCAAAGGAAAAACCTCACGCGGACGTTAAACGTGTACCGCGCAAGGTCTTGATGCTTAGCCTTTGGCCGGAGCTGATGCTCGTATTGACGACCGAAAGGACCGCGTAGGGTTATCTACTCCCCTTGCCTCAAATTGTCATTGTGAGAATAGCGAAGGCGGGGAAAGGTTGTCAATCATTTCGAGTTGAAAAGTTGCGGGGCTTGGGTGTAGATTTTATCGACACCCGGAACCCAGGGATCCGGGAGATCCTCTTCAAGAAATGCTCACAATCTTAGCGATCGTTTTCATCGGATGGCTCGTCTTCGGATATTTCGGATACGGGCGGTGGGTGGCACGTCAATTCGACCTGTCGGACGAGCGGGTGACGCCCGCGAACCAATTCAAGGACGACGTCGATTTTGTGCCGATCAGGCCGTTCTACTTATTCGGCCAGCATTTTTCGGCGATCGCGGCGGCGGGGCCGATCGCCGGGCCGATCATCGCGGCCATGGCATTCGGCTGGCTTCCCTGTCTGCTGTGGATAGCGATGGGCGTGGTGCTGATCGGGGCGGTGCACGACCTTTCGGCCCTGGCTTCCTCGGTCAGGCACGGAGCACTGTCGATCGCAGAGATCGCACGTGAGAAACTGGGGAGCGGATCGGGCAGGGCAATGATGGCGTTTATCTGGATCGCCTTGGTCTACGTGATCGTGGCATTCACGGATATAACGGCGGGAAC
>JAEWBM010000015.1 GCA_023391155.1 Acidobacteriota bacterium | reverse complement strand
CCTCTTGCGCCGCGATGCCGAACGCCCCGGCAGTTAGAAACAAAGCCGCCGCCGAAGCAAACCGGAAAGTCTGTGAAAACAATGGGATTCTCCTCATTCTTGAATGAAAATAAGCAATTGCGGATTGTAACATAATCGCTCCCGAGTGTCGTTCGAGCCCCGGTAACTGTTTTATGTTGATGATTTCACCCGCGGAAAAGATGTATTCCCCTTTTGGCCGGCCGGCACTTATAATCGACCAATGCTCCACGTCGCGCTCGTCGAACCTGAGATACCCCCCAACACCGGCAACATTGCACGGACATGTGCCGCGACCAGCACACCGCTGCACATCGTCGGCGTCACGGGTTTTCGTATGGACGACCGCACCCTAAACCGCTCGGGCTTGGACTATTGGGAGCACGTCGATCTCCGGCGCCATATCGATCTCGACGCCCTCCGGTCCTCGCTTCCCTCCTCCCGTCTCCTCTATTTCTCGACCAAGGCGTCGCTTCCTTACACCGATTTCGATTTCCGCGAGGGCGATTGCCTTGTTTTCGGGCCTGAAACACGCGGTCTCGATGCTGCCCTGATAAACGAAAACCCTGAGACCTCTCTCACGATACCCATGCCCAACTCTGCCGTCCGAAGCCTTAATCTTTCCAACAGCGTCGCCATCGTTCTTTACCACGCCCTCGGGCGTCTCGGCTGCCTCTAAATACATACGATTTCAGGCATCTCTTACGTCCGCTTTTTCGTCCTATAAACGTCGATAAGACCGGCCCCTTGTGGGCCGATTTTTGACAGGAGAAGCTTGAGTCATGAGAAACATACATAAATTTTTAGCATTATCGTTGGCAATCTTTGCCCTATCATTCGTGAACGTAAATGCTCAAGGTTTTTCCGTGGAAGTACCGGCAAACGCCATTGAGCAGCAGGTTCAGCAACGCATTCTTCGGTTGCCTTACTATGAGGTCTTCGACTACATCACCGTCACTACCGACGGCGATACGGTCATTCTCGGCGGCAAGGTCCGAAATGCTACAAATAAGAGAGAGGCCGAGGCCGCCGCAAAGCGTGTCGAGGGCGTCGAGCGGGTGGTCAATAACATCAAGATCCTTCCTCTTGGAAGCCATGATGAATCGATCCGTATGTCGCTTTACAGCCGTATGCACAATTTCGGCGGGCTGTCGCGATATCTTCAGAACGTGAACCCGTCCATGCGGTTGATCGTCGACCGCGGCCACGTAACCCTTGAGGGTTTCGTTGCTAATGAGTCGGACGCGAATTTGGCTCGGATGGCCGCACTGGCCGTCCCGGGATCATTCAGTGTCACCAACAACCTCGTTGTTGACAACGAGCGGGCTGGATAGAGACGCCCGCATTTTCCTCCGGAAGGGCCGGACGGGGCACCACCCGCCGGCCTTTTCCTTTTTCCGTGGGTTGCCTTTTGCACCCTGCACTGTCATTATTTCCGTTTGCCTTCGGGTAGTTATTTTGGCCTATGAGCACCAACGAAAAGATCAGAAACATCGCCATCATCGCTCACGTCGATCACGGTAAGACCACCTTGGTCGATGCCATGCTTCAGCAATCCGGTACCTATCGCGAAAATCAGGAGGTCGTCGAGCGCGTGATGGATTCGATGGATCTTGAACGCGAACGCGGCATCACCATCATGGCCAAGAACACCTCGGTCCGGTACGGCGATTACAAGATCAACATCGTCGATACCCCCGGCCACGCGGACTTCGGCGGCGAGGTCGAACGGGTTCTCAAGATGGTGGACGGTATCGTGCTTCTCGTCGATTCGGCCGAGGGCTGCCTGCCCCAAACGCGTTTCGTCTTGCGAAAGGCACTCGAGCTCAAGCTGCCCTCCATCGCCGTCGTCAACAAGATGGATCGCCAGGACGCCCGGCATGAAGAGGTGGTCAACGAGATCTATGATCTCTTCATCGACCTGGGCGCGACGGACGAGCAGATCGAGTTCCCGATCCTTTACGCGATCGCACGCGACGGTATCGCCAGAAAAGAGCCGAATGACGACTCCTCGAGCCTCAAACCCCTTTTTGATCAGATCATCGAGACCATTCCGGCACCGCAAGCTATTCGCGATGACAGCCTCCAACTCCTCGTCGCCAATATCGATTACAATCCGTTCGTCGGACGCCTCGCCATCGGCCGCATCTTCTCGGGCGAGATCTCAAAGAATCAGGAAGTGATCGTCGCCAAACGTGACGGCTCTACCCAGAAAACGCGCGTCAAGGAACTGTTCGTCTTCGAGGGCCTTGACCGCCAGAGTGTCGACACAGCGGGCCTAGGCGAGATCGTCGCCCTCGCCGGCTTCGACGACATCAACATCGGCGAGACGATCACCCTCGCCGACAATCCCAAACCGCTTCCCGTCATCGCCGTCGATGAGCCGACCATCGCAATGGTCTTCGGCGTCAACACGTCGCCCTTTTCCGGCATTGACGGAAAGTTCGTCACCTCCCGCCAGATCAAGGACCGTCTCGAAAAAGAGCTCCTCGGCAACGTCGCACTCCGCGTCAGCGAGACCGAGGCCGCCGAGCAGTTCAAGGTGTCCGGCCGCGGCGAACTCCAACTCGCCATCCTCATCGAAATGATGCGCCGCGAGGGGTACGAGCTTCAGGTCTCAAAGCCCGAGGTCATCACTAAGAAAGACGACAAGACCGGTGAGCTCCTCGAACCCTTCGAACAGGTCGTCATCGACATACCCGAGGAATTCATCGGCGTAGTCACCGAGGCCCTCGGCCGCCGCAAAGGCCAGATGACCAAGATGATCAACAACGGCTCCGGCCGCGTCCGGCTCGAGTACGAGATCCCGTCCCGCGGCCTCATCGGCTTCCGCGGCGAGTTCCTCACCGAAACAAAAGGTACCGGCCTGCTCAACACCATCTTCCTCAAATTCGACAAGTGGCAGGGCGAGATGAAAAACCGCTCGACCGGCTCGCTCGTCGCCGACCGCATGGGCGAATCCACCACCTACTCGCTTTACAACCTTCAGGAACGCGGCACGCTCTTCATCAAACCCGGCACCAAGGTTTATGAGGGCATGATCGTCGGCGAGAATGCCCGCGCCGTCGACCTCGATGTAAACGCCATTAAAGAGAAAAAGCTTACAAACATGCGAACGACCTCCGCCGATGAGGCCATGCGCCTCGTCCCCGTTCGCGAAATGTCGCTCGAACGCGCCCTCGAGTTCATCGCCGACGACGAACTCATCGAGGTCACGCCCAAAGCCATCCGCCTCCGCAAACGCGTCCTTAAGGCCAACGAAAGGCCAAAGCGGAGCTAACAAGCCAAACAAATTCTTTGCATCCCGGCGGCTTTTTTTGAAGCCGCCATATTTTTTTCTTGACAAGAATATCTCGCCGCATTATTATTTAACCATTCGGTTACTTAACTGTTTGGTTAATTACCTGCTCCCAACATAGGAGAGAAAATAAATGACGATAAATCCATACCTTAATTTCAACGGCAATACTGAAGAGGCATTCGAATTCTACCGCTCAGTCTTCGGCGGTGATTTCGTCGGCGGCGGCATCATGCGGTTCAAAGATAACCCCGGCTGCGACGAGGGGCCTCCGCTTTCGGACGAGGACAAGGGCAAGGTTATGCATGTCTGCCTTCCCATCGGCAACGGCCATTACCTCATGGGCACCGATTCGCTCGAATCAATGGGACAAAAGGTCAGCATGGGCGACAATTTCTCGATCAACGTCGGCCCCGACTCGAAGGAAGAGGCCGACCGTCTCTTTAACGGCCTGTCAGCCGGCGGCACCGTGATCATGCCGATGCAGGATATGTTCTGGGGCGACTACTGGGGCCTCCTCAAAGACAAATTCGGCGTTCAATGGATGGTCACATTCACGACCCAACCCGGTAATGAAAATGAAAAGGAGAGCAATTAATATGAGCAACAAAGCAATACTTCAAAAGATCAACGACGCATTCGCACAAAACGACACTGAGGCGTTCCTCGCCGAGTGTACGGAGGACATCGTTTTCGAGATGATCGGCCACACATCCGTCCGCGGTAAGGATAATGTCCGCAGCTTTATGAACGAAATGAGCAGCGATTCGGCGCCGCGCTTCACTATCGACCGTGTCATCGAGGAGGGCGAAAATGCCGTCTGCACCGGCGATATGGAGATGGAGGCCGACGGCGAGCCCGCCGCCTACACCTATTGCGATATGTACCGCTTCCGCGACGGCAAGGCGGCTGAGCTCCGTGCCTTTGTGATCAAACAGCAGCCCGCCGGTGAAGAGGCCGGCCGCGCCGCCGCGTAACCAAAGTGCGATAACCATAATGCAAACTCAAAGCGACAGACTTAGCTCGACATTTGCGGCTCTCGCCGACCCGACGAGGCGCGCCATCCTGGCACGCCTCGCTTCGGGCGAAGCGACCGTCACCGAATTGGCAAAGCCGATGAATATGACCATGCCGGCCGTAACCAAGCACCTCAAGGTGCTCGAACGGGCCCGTCTCATCCGCCGCGGTAAGAAGGCTCAGTGGCGTCCGGTCTACCTCGAGGCTGCGCCGCTCAAGGAGGCCGCCGACTGGGTCGAGCAATATCGTCAGTTTTGGGAGGCAAGCCTCGACCGTCTCGATGCATATCTCAAGCTTCTTCAGGCCGAGGGCAAAGATAAGGAGGCGAAATGACAACACCCTGGAAAGCTGCCGCCGAGCAGCGCATGATCGCTGCCACCCGTACGTTCGATGCACCGCGCGAGCTCGTCTGGCGTGCGTTCACCGACCCCGAAATGATCACCAACTGGTGGGGCCCTGAGGGCTTCTCCACCACGACACACGAACGCGACCTGCGCCCCGGCGGCGTCTGGCGCCACACAATGCACGGGCCTGACGGCACCGACTATCCGAATTACACTGAGTTCATCGATGTCGTCGAGCCCGAACGCCTCGTTTACCGCAACTCCGGCGACGAAACGTTCAGCTCCGACCACACATTCACCTCGACCGTCCTCTTCCGCGAGATCGGCGAGGGCAAGACGGAGTTGAGCTTCACCATGATCTTCGCCTCAGCAAAAGGACGCGAAGAGGCCGCCAAGTTCGGCGCCGTCGAGGGGCTCGATCAGACGCTCGAACGCTTTCGCCGCCATCTTGACGACATTTTAGGAGAGAACAAATGACCGACCATGCCGCCCGGGCGGCCGAGCCCGACGAGAATACGATAGTTATCACCCGCGAATTCGACGCCCCTCGCGACCTCCTTTACGCGGTCTGGACCGAACCGCACCACGTCGAAAAATGGTTCGGCCCCGAGGGGTTCTCCACTCGCGTCGAAAAGCAGGACCTCCGCGTCGGCGGCCGATCGCGATACGTCATGACCGGCCCCGACGGGAACGAATATCCCGGCGAGGGCGAATATCTCGAGATCGTCCACGGAGAAAAGATCGTCTCGACCGACGAATTCGGCAAAGAATATGTCGCCGACAACCTCCCACAAGGCATGGTGACCACCGTCTTGTTCGAGGATCTGGGCAGCCGAACCAGGCTGACGATTCACATAGCGCACCCCACCGCGGAAGACCGCAAGAAGCACGAAGACATGGGCGTTGTCGCCGGATGGGGATCGACTCTCGATTGCCTCGACGCGTATCTGGCCGAGCTGAAAGAGGGAGAGTAGCGATGCAAAAGATCACTACTTTTCTTATGTTTGACGGACAAACGGATGAGGCGGTGCATTTTTACACCGCCCTCTTCCCGGACTCCGAGATCGTCGAAAGCTCGCCGGGCCCGGACGGCAAGATGATCAGTGCCGTCTTCCGTCTCGCGGGGCAAGAGTTCATGGCGTTCGACGGCGGCCCTTATTTTTCGTTCTCGAACGGCATCTCGCTATTTGTTAAATGCGAGAACCAGGACGAGATCGACGAATACTACGAAGGTCTTTCCGAGGGCGGCGAGCAGCAGCCCTGCGGATGGGTCAAGGATAAGTTCGGCGTCCGCTGGCAGATCATCCCTCCGATCCTCGGAGACCTCATCCGTGACCCGGACCGTGCCAAAGCCGAGCGTGCGATGCAGGCTATGCTCAAAATGCACAAGATCGACCTGGAGGGGCTAAAACGTGTACACGCAGGCGAATGATAAAGGCCGCGAAGCGGTCGATGAATATTTTGCGGCGCTCGATCATCGGTTGAAAGAACTCGCGGCCGAGCTCCGCGGCACTATTCTCGCCGCTTCAAATGGCATCACCGAGCATATAAAATGGAACGCCCCAAGCTTTTGTTACGGCGGCGATGACCGCATCACTTTTAATATGCGCTCCGCCAACGAGGTTCGCGTCATATTCCATCGCGGCGCGAAAAAGAATATGAACGGTTCCCGGCCCGGCTTCGAAGACCACAGCGGGCTTCTCACATGGCTGGGCGAGGACCGCGGAATGGTAACGTTTACCGGCTCAGATCAGCTCTCAGCGGTAAGCACGGAATTTTCCGAACTCGTCCGCCGCTGGGTTGAACAAGGATAGAGAAAAGATGACACAAACACCTGCAGCCAGTCCGTCAGAATTCGTCGGCGATCGCGAGATCGTCATCTCGCGCGTATTAAATGCCCCGCGCGACCTTGTGTGGAACGCCTGGACCGACCCCGGGCACATTGCCTCATGGTGGGGCCCTCGCGGTTTCTCGGCACCGCCTTGTGAGATGGATCTTCGCCCGGGCGGCGAGTTCCTTGTCGTACTCGATGGCCCCGACGGCAATAAATATCCATGCCGCGGCGTCTTTAAGGAGATCGTCGACGGCGAAAAGATCGTCTATGACGGCCCGCCCAACGAGCGGGCGGGCTGCGGTGCCGGCATTCCGCCGAATGCCCGCGTCACCGTGACCTTTGAGGAGAAGTGGCCTGACGCGACGAAGCTGACGATCCATACAGTCCTCGATTCAGCCGAAAGCCGCGCCGCCGCCGCCGCCGAGGGCTTCGTCGCCGGTTGGAACGACAGCCTCGACCGGTTGGCAGACGATCTCGGCATCGCTTGATCTCTGGAGAAGAAGATGGAAAACCAACCTATAAACACTCGCGGCCGTCTCTGGGCCGGCTATATCGTTTCGGCCCTGCCCGCCCTCTTCCTGCTAATGGATGCAGTCGGTAAGCTTATCCGGCCTGCCGCCGTCGTCGAGGGGACCGTCTCTCTTGGTTATCCTGAGAGCGTTATCCTGCCGCTCGGCGTCACGCTTCTGGTCTGCACCGTGCTCTATATCGTTCCGCAGACCGCCGTTCTTGGCGCGATCTTGCTCACCGGCTATCTCGGCGGCGCGGTCGCGACGCATGTCCGGCTCGGCAACCCTCTGTTTACTCACACGCTGTTTCCTGTATATCTCGGGATATTTATATGGCTGGGCCTCTACTTTCGCGATACCCGGCTCCGTGTCCTAATACCGATTCGAAAGGCGGAGGCATAAATGGCAGATCGCGGGAATCAACCGTCTCCCCGGGTGCGGGTGCTTTTGCTTGTGCGCGTCTTCGACGCGCCGCGCGAACTCGTTTTCGTGGCATGGACCCGGCCCGAGCACGTGAAGAAATGGTGGGGCCCTGAGGGGTTTGAACTGCCCTTCTGCGAGCAGGACTTTCGGGTCGGCGGCGCCTTCAGATTTAATATGCGGGCGCCCGACGGGTCAGACCATTGGGTTTCCGGCCGTTATCAGGAGATCACCCCTCCCGACGCAATAGCATTTACATGGGTGCGCGAGGACACACCGGGAAAGGTCTGGTGCCGAACCTCCGTTCGCGTGACATTCACTGACGAGGACGGCAAGACTCGACTCCGGCTCCGGCAATCGCTTTTCGAGACCCCCGCGTACTGCGAAGAGCACCGCGAGGGTTGGACCCAGTGCCTCGGCAGGCTCGACCGCTACGTTAAGACTTTAGTTAAAAACTCCGGGAGGCCACTCTTATGAAGATCGCAATGATAATCGTCCGCACGCTTATCGGACTACTTTTCGTCGTTTCGTCACTCGTTTATTTCCTGGACCTCGTACAGCCGCCTGAAATGACCGGGCCGATCGTTGAGTTCAACAAAGGTATGGCGGCGGCGATCTATTTTCTTCCATTGCTTAAAACGACCGAACTCGTTTGCGGCATCCTGCTCGTCATCGGCCGTTTCGTCCCGTTGGCTCTCGTCGTCCTTTCGCCCATTGTGATCAACATATTTATGGTGCACGCATTTATGCTGCCCGCCGGCCTTCCCACTGCCATATTTCTTGTTCTGGCTTTCATTTTTCTCGGCTGGTATTATCGCGAAAATTTCCGTGGACTGTTTGAATCGTAAGGAGATCCGCTATGTCGAAATACGTTGATGTTTATCTTTTGCCTATCAAGGAGGACAAGATCCCCGACTACAAAAAGATGGCAAAGGCCGCCGGCAAATTCTTTATGAAGCACGGCGCTCTTCGCTACCGCGAGTACGTCGCCTCCGATCTAAATGTCGAAGAGGTTATGCCTTTCGACAAGGTGATCAAACTTAAACCCGGTGAAACCATCGTTTACGCTGCCGTCGAATTCAGTTCTGAGGCGGCTCGCAACAAAGCGATGAAGGCATTGATGTCCGACCCTGAAATGGCGTCCATCACTCCCAAGGGCGAGCCGCCGTTCGATTACAGGAAAATGGTTTACGGCGGCTTTAAGATCCTCGTCGATCTTTAGCAATGCGACATTGGCCGCCGCTCGCGATATAATCTTCACTTTTACTGCCCGAGTGCCCGGCCGATGAACGATACTGATAACGTCCTTTCGACACCCGACGTAGAGGCAGACCCGCCTCCGGTCGAGCCCAAACGCTCGCGTTTTGACCGCTCTATCGTTGAGGGGCCGCTCAGCCGTGCCGTCTGGAAGATCGCCTGGCCCACAATGCTCACGAACGTTATCGGCGGCCTGCAGGGCATTGTCGATCACATCGTCGTTGGCAACGTCGTCGGATTCCGGGGCAATGCCGCCATCGGCGTCAGTTGGCAGATCTTTCTCGTTGTCATCGTCTTTATCGCGTCGCTCTTCACCGGGATGAGCGTGCTCGTTGCCCGCTATGCCGGGGCCGGCGATGACGAAAAGGTTGACCGCACCGTCTATCAGGCATTTCTCACGGCCCTGATACTGTCCATCGGGATCATGGCGCCCGTCGGATATTTCGCTTCGCCGTACCTGCTCGACCTGGTGAACGCCGATCCCGGCGTAAAAGCTGAGGCGCTTCCCTACCTCCGCATCACATTTGTCTTCAGCATCGGCCTTCTTGTTTTCTTTATGCTCGGCGGAGCGTTGCGCTCGGCCGGTGATGCCCGTACTCCCATGGTCCTCGGCGTGGTGATGACGGTGCTCAATCTCGCGTTGAATATCATCCTAATCCCCGGCCTCGGCCCGATCCCCGCCTTCGGCACTACCGGGGCCGCGATGGGCACAAGCATCGCATCCGGCATCGTCGCCATATACGCCCTCTGGCGGCTTATCCGCGGCGGCTGGGTCGTTTCATTTCCCAGGGGCGTCGGATATCGTCCGGACTTCCGCATCATCCGCTCGATCTTTCGCTTCGGCTTGCCCACCGGCTTCCAGGGTATCGCGATGAACGTCGGCGGGGTGGCAATGCTTGCGTTCATCGGCTCGCTCGCCCAGAGCGCCGCCGCTCAGGCCGCGTTCTCCGTCGCCTACACCCAACTCTTTTCGCTCGTGACGTGGACGTCTGTCGGGTTAATGGGAGCCGCTGCCGCTGTCGCCGGCCAAAATCTCGGTGCCGGACAGCCGGACCGCGCTCGCGATGCGGTCCACACCGCTGCCCGTTTTGGGCTCGCCGTCGCCACCACCCTCGGATTTTTCTTTTTCTTCTTCCCCGACGAACTGCTCGGCATTTTCGGTATGAACGAACCCGCGGTTGTGGAACTCGGCACCCAGCTCCTGCGGGTTCTCGCCGTCTCCGGCCTGTTCATCGCGACCGCCCTTTCTTATACAGGCGGCCTGCAAGGAACTGGTGACACCAAAAGCCCTCTCTACATCTCGATCGTTTCACAGGTGGTCATCCCCCTTGGAATATGTTTCGTGGTCCAGCAGACGATCGGGCTTGAGGCGATCCATTGCTGGCTTGCGATCTTTGCCGGCCACCTTACCCGCAGCATTCTGAGCATGCTCCGCTTCAGCCAGGGCAAGTGGCAATATATTAACGTTGAGGTCGATCGGACTCAGGCCTAGGCTCGAATTCCTCCTCAGCATCGGCCTCGTCCGCCTCGGGATCGTAATCTTCATAGCCGTGTGCGTCGTCATAATAATATGACCGCTCTTCCGGCTTTTCTTTTTCGCACGCCTCGTCCTTTTCCTCGTTTTCTGTCGACATCGGGCTTTGCCTCCGGTGCGATTATATATGATTATTGGGTATCACCTTTTCCGGATGACCACGATGAAAACTTTCAATCCCTTTCGCTCGATATCCCTGTGTCTGGCCGCCGTCGCCGTTTTTACGGCCGCGGGATTGGCCCAGAACCTCACCGTCCGCCAGATCATGGCCGAGCCCTCGATCGCCGGCCAGCGCGTTTCCGGCGAAAAGCTCTCGCCTGACGGTGAACGCGTCGCCTTCTTTTGGAACGCCGACGGCAAGATGCCCCGCGATCTCTATATCGTCCCCACCGACGGCAGCCGCGCACCCGAAAAGATCCTGACGCCGACCGCCCTGCCCACGCCATCGCCATCGCCGACACCGGACAACAAGCTCGACTACGGCATCGAGCTCAACGACGAATGGGTCCTCGAACGCCGCAACCAGATCGGCAGCGTCGAGTGGTCCCCTGATTCGACAAAGCTCGTCTTCACCCATTCCGGTGACCTATACATCTTCAAGCTCGGCGACACGGCTCCGAAACGTATAACCCGTACACAGGCACCCGAGGTCGCCGCCCGATTCCTCGACAACGACCGCATCCTTTATATGCAGGGAGGCCACGTTTTCGTCCTCAACACGGCCGACGCCACGCTCGTCCAGGTCTCGAAAGAGGCGAACCCCGGCCAATACCGCTCCGTCGGCGGGGTCACCCCCAACAAGAGCGGTTCGCTTGTGGCATATATCGTCTCCGACAGCTCTAAACAGCGGGCGCTGATCGTCCCCAACTATCTACCGGAATACGCCACCACCTCCAGCTTCCGCCGCGGCTGGACCGAACAGAAGCTCTATGTGATGCGCACCGACGGCAGCCGCTACGAACCCTTTGAGATCAAGCTGCCGAAACCCGAGGGCGTCTCCAGCTTCCGCCGAATGGCATGGGCCGCCGACGGCCGCTCTCTCATCGTCGACCGCCTCGACAAAGACACCAAACGCCGCCAGCTCTTCTATGTCCATAACGACGGCGGAAAAAGCGAAAAAATCATCCTCATCACCGAAGAGACCGACGAAAAATGGCAGGCCCCCCTCTCCTCCATCTTCGAACCCCACCCCACCGATCCCAACAAACTCTTCTTCGCCTCCGAACGCGACGGCTACAACCACCTCTACCTCGCTACGCTCAAGCTCTCCGCCCCTGAAGAGCCTGAGCCCCAGGCAGAAACCCGACCCGTAGGGAGGGTGCCCCGGGCAGAAACGCGACCGTTAGGAATCGTGCCCCAGGCAGAAACCCGACCCGTAGGGAGCGTGCCCCGGGCAGAAACGCGACCGTTAGGGAGCGTGCTCTCTTCTACACTCCGCGACTCTGCGTCTCTGCGGGAAGCTTCCTACACTCAGGCACCTCTTAGCGACTTTGCGTCTTTGCGGGAAACCTCTTCCCCGAAGCCTCATACTCGTGAATCCGTCACCATCGAACAACTCACCCGCGGCCCCTGGCAGGTCGAATGGGCGAAATGGCTCGAGGGAAGTGACGAGATCGTGTTTCTCTCGACCCGCGAAGGCTATACCGAGCGTGAATTTTCATCGATCCTCCTCAACGATCTATCGCCGCTAAATATCGAAGGAGCTAACGAAACTGGCATGCGTGGCAGCGCCCAGATGTCAGAAGGCTCCGACGCCCGGCTGCTTTACGAATTTTCTCAGTGGAACAGCCCCGGCGAGCTCCGCGTAGTCCGAGTGTGCACCCGCTGCCGAGGTTTGCAGTTCCCTCGAACACTTACCGCAACAACGCCCGAAGCGTTCACCAAGCTGTCTTGGGCCGAGCCGAAGTTCATCGAGATCCACTCACGCGACGGCAAAAAGATTCCCGCCAAGATCTACCTCCCGCCGGGACATAACCCCCGCTCGCGGACCAAATACCCCATGGTCATCTTCGTCCACGGCGCGGGTTATCTCCAGAACGTTATCAACGGCTGGAACAATTACTACCGCGAGTTCATGTTCAATGACCTGCTCGCCAAACGGGGCTATGTCGTCCTCGACATCGACTATCGCGGCTCAGCCGGTTATGGCCGCGACTGGCGTACCGACGTCCACGACTTTCTCGGCGGCAAAGATTTCGACGACCACATCGACTCCATCGATCACATGGTCGCGAACTACGCCGTCGACCAAAAACGCATCGGCGCTTACGGCGGAAGCTACGGCGGCTTCATGGCCGGAATGCTCGCGATGCGTGCACCCGAACGCATCGCCGCCGCCGCGGCTCTCCGCCCCGTCTTCGATTGGAAAAATTACTTCGCCGCGAACCCGTTCTACACCGCGCAGCGGCTCGGCTTCCCCGATAAAAATCCCGAAGCATACCGCCGCAGTTCGCCCATCTCCTACGCCGACAAGCTCGAACGCCCGCTGCTCATCCTCCACGGCATGGCCGACAGCAACGTCCACGTTCAAGATTCCGTCCAGCTTATGGAAAAACTGATCCGCCTCGGCAAGACACAATATTTCGAGGTAATGCTCTACCCCAGCGAAAACCACGGCTTTGAACGCCCCGAAAGCTGGGCCGACGAATACGAACGCATCCTCGCATTCTTCGAAAAACACTTAGAAAAAGCACTTAAATGATCGAAAATTGTTAAGATAGGTCAGGGCGTTTCGCTAGAAATTGTCCATTATCTTATTTTCCATTGTCCGTTATGCGAATACTTGTCACCGGCGGGGCCGGCTTCATCGGTTCACATCTTTGCGAACGCCTTCTCGCCGAGGGCAATGAGGTGATCTGTCTCGACAACTTTTTCACCGGCCGCAAGGCGAACGTTGCCCACCTGCGCGAGAGCCCCAATTTCGAGCTCGTCCGCCACGACGTGACTGAGCCCATCCTGCTCGAGGTCGATCAGATCTATAACCTCGCCTGCCCCGCGTCCCCGATCCATTACCAGTACAACCCGGTCAAGACCGTCAAGACCAGCGTGATGGGCGCCATCAACATGCTGGGCATGGCAAAACGCGTCAAGGCCCGCATCCTTCAGGCATCCACATCCGAGGTCTACGGCGACCCGCTCGTTCATCCCCAGCCCGAAGAATATTGGGGCAATGTCAATCCCATCGGCCTACGCAGCTGCTATGACGAGGGCAAGCGCGTCGCCGAAACCCTGATGATGGATTACCGCCGCCAGAACGATGTCGATACCCGCATCGTCCGCATTTTCAACACTTACGGCGAGCGTATGCTCGAAAACGACGGCCGAGTCGTCTCAAACTTCATCGTCCAAGCGCTTCGCAGCCAGCCCGTCACCATATACGGCGACGGCACCCAGACCCGCTCGTTCTGCTATGTCAGCGACCTCGTCGACGGCCTCATCAAATTAATGAACACCGAGGGCGAAGATATGCACCTCCCGGTCAACATCGGCAACCCCGGCGAATTCACCATGAATGAACTCGCCGCCGAGGTCGGCAAGGCCACAGGCAAGGAGATCCGCATCGAAAATCTCCCGCTGCCAAAGGACGATCCCCGTCAGCGTCAGCCCGACATCACCCGTGCCAAACAGCTCCTCGGCTGGGAACCCAAGGTCCCGCTGGCCGAAGGCCTAGCTCGAACTGTAAAATATTTCGCCGGGGTCGTGGGCACGTCCCGCACGGCCGCAACCGAGTAAATTTATGAAGATACTTATCACCGGCGGTGCCGGCTTCGTCGGCAGCCATCTTGCCGATAAACTTATCGCCCAAGGCCACGAGATAACCGTCATCGACGATCTCTCGACGGGCCGCTATTCCAACATCGAACACCTAGAGGGGAACGACCGCTTTCGCCTGATCATCGACTCCGTGCTCGACCAGCCGCTAATGGAAGAGCTGATCCGCGAAACCGACCGCGTCTTCCACATGGCCAGCGCCGTCGGCGTTCGTCTGATCATGGAACAGCCCGTCAAGACCATCGAGACGATATTTCACGGCACTGACGTCATCCTCAAATTCTGCTCCCGTTATCGCAAACGAGTTCTCATCCCCAGCACTTCAGAGGTTTACGGCAAAGGTGCCTCAGTCCCTTTCAAAGAGGATGACGACCTGCTCACCGGTGCCACCGACAAGCACCGCTGGGCATACGCCTGCGCAAAGACGCTCGACGAATTTCTCGCCCTCGCCCACTGGAAAGAAACGCGCCTCCCCGTCGTCGTTGTCCGCCTATTTAACACTGTCGGCCCCCGCCAGACGGGGCAATACGGCATGGTGGTCCCGCGGTTCGTCCACGCCGCCGTCCGCAACGAACCGATCACCGTTCACGGCGACGGTAATCAGGCACGCTGCTTCGGCCACGTCCACGACGTCGTCGAGGGGCTTTCGAAAGTGCTTGAATCTCCTGAATGCTTCGGCCAAGTCATCAACCTCGGCAATGACGAAGAGGTCTCCATAAAAGGCCTTGCCGAAAGGGCCATCGAACTTACCGGCAGCTCCAGCGAGATCCGCTTCGTCAGTTATGATGAGGCCTACGGCGAGGGGTTCGAGGACATGCAGCGCCGCGTGCCTAGCCTTGAAAAGGCACGCCGGCTTATCGGTTACCAGCCAACCCGAACGCTGACCGATATCATCAATGATGTTGCGGGTGAATTTAAGGAGAATACCGCTGCACTCGAGTCAAATGCTTAAGTTTTTCAGATCGCCGGCCGCTTTAGCCGGCATCGCACTTCTTTTCGCGGGTCTTTTATTTGCCCCAGATGCCGCAGCGCAATCCGGCGGTATCAAAGGAAAGGTTCGTAATATGCGCGGCAGTGGTATCGCCGGCGCCACCGTGACCGTACGGCGGGACGGCAAGGATGTCAGGTCCGCCCGTGCCGACCGCAAAGGCAATTTCACCATGTCCGGACTCAGCTCTGGCAAATACAATGTTGTTTTCGAGGCAGACGGCTATGCCTCCGGCGTGCTCTATAACGTCGAGGTTGAGAATAAGGTCCGCGACCTCGGCGGCCGCCTGATCCTCTCCGTCGACCAAGGCTCGCAGGTGATCATCCGCGGCAGTGTCTTTTATAAGGAGGGAGCAAGCCTTGGCGGGGCAAAGGTCGAGCTTCATCGCCTTAATTCTGATGGCACCACCAAGCGGATCACGACCGTTTACACCACCGAGTTCGGCGAATTCACGTTCCGCCCGCCGACATCCGACGCCACCTACCGCGTCATCGCCGAGGCAAAAGGCGTCAAAGGCTCAAAGGACGTCACCGTCGACAACGCCGCCATCTACCGCACCGCGATAACCCTCGACCTCGCCATGCCCGAATCCAACTAACAGGCAGGCAGAAACTCGACCGTTAGGGAGGGTGCCCACTCTGCACCCGCGCGTGAAAACGGCAGGCAGAAACCCGACCGGTAGGGAGGGTGCCTTCTTCTGGTCTCTGCCTCTCTGCGTCTCTGCGGGAATACCCGACCGGGTGCCAACTCCGCTCCAAAACTGGTAACTCGAAACTGAAAACTGGCTACTGTAAAAAAACCAGTAGCCAGGGACCTCTCTCAATTCAAAATCGAAAATCTAAAATCGCAGATCGAAAATCTAATTCACCGTCTCAGAAATATTCTCCGGCAGCCTCGACCCTTCCATATTCGCCTGGTCCGTTACCACTAGCGGAAACTCTTGTACCACCTCTTCATCCGCCAGCGTCTGCACCCAATACGTTCCCGGCGTCGTGAACACCACGTTCACAAAAAAGCTCACATTGTCCGTAAATCCACCCGGCGCAAGTTCCAGCAGCGTCGGGGCCGAACTCACCAACTCCTCCTCACGGTCCGGCGAAAGAATCCGCACCTCGGTCTGATAATTTCCCGCCCCGGTCCAGTGGTTCAGCACCGCGAACTTGATCAGCGAAATAGGCAGTTTCTCCACCATTATGTTCTGAAAGATCCCCATTATTGAGATCTTGTTGCCCATCTCGACGCGTACATCGTCGCACATCAACGTGTACACCAGTTTCAAATTTTCCATTGCCATCGTCGTACTTTCCCCTTGCTTTCCCTCACCGGCTTCTTTCGATTGTTGCCTTTAATACCGGCGAGGTCAAGAGTATAATCTTGGATTAAACAAGAACGTGTTGGTTTACTTCCTCATCCTTATCTGCCTGGTCCTGACCTGCATTGCCGGCCTGCAGATGGCCTATATGTTCTACCTCGACCGCCTCGACAAGGACAGAAAACGCCGGCTCCGCCACCTGGAAAGGCGTGCCCGTACGCTCCAGCGCAGGCTCGAAGAGGCTCGCGCCACTATCGAATCACAAGAGGCTTTGCTTGAGGCTGCTTATGGCCCGCAGGATGATGAGGTCTGGGCCGATGTTATAGATGACAACTAGTTTTCGGCCGCGAGCTCTGCCACGGTCGCCCCGCTTCCCCCCGAAAATTCGTCGCCCGACTTAAATCCTTTTACGAAATCCGTCCGTTCCAGCACCTTTCTTACGGTCTCGCGCTGAACACCGATCCCCTTGCCGTGGATTATTCTCACGATCCGGAAGCCCTTTCTCCGAGCTTCCCCCAAATATGCCTCGACGACCGCTTTCACCTCAGAGGGCTGAAACGAATGCAGGTCGATCGAATCCGTTATTTCTATTTCAACCGGCTCCGGAAACGGATCTTCACCTATGTATTCGGCATCCGTCATCGCTTCCTCGCTTGCTGATATTGGGCAATGTCCTCCGGCGGGGTGAGCCTTATACGATTCCGGTCCCGGAAGACCACAAACCGCTTGTCGTCCATTCGCCCTTCCGAATGCCGCAGCTTGAGCGTCACCGTCTTGTTGTCCGCCGCGCCCTCGACCTTCAGCGGCAGCTGCCCCCATACATCGCCCGACGAACGCCAAACGGTGTAAAAGCTCTGGTCAAATTTATCGAACGCAAGCACCAGTATCCCGTCAAAATCCGGCTCGACGCCGTCCACCGCCTTTGAAATATTTGTCCGCGTCAGGATCACCCAATTCCCCGGCGTCGCAAGCTTACCGGTCGTCGTCACGGTTCCCGCCTGGTCCGTATCAAGCCGCTGCCAGGTCACGAACTTGCGGTTATTCTCCTGAAAGAAAACGATATCCGACGGCACCTGCAACTCGACCTGCCTTCCGAAGAGCCATCCCGCCGGTGCCGGCGACACCGACGGATCAAGCTTAACCAGGTACCAAATGTCGTATTTTTCGTCGATCTTCTCCGGCTCACCCTCGACACGGGCCGCAGCGATCTCGCTGTCGACCTCGCGATTGGCCGCGAGTCGGGAACCGTCAGAGGCATCGTCAACGTCCGCAACCGCCTCCTTCGGAACAAACTCCCAATCCATTATCTCGAAGGTCGACCCGCTCGCCAGCCGAAACAGCACGTTCTCCGGGTCCATCTCCGCCGCAAGCCTCAGGTTCGAGGCCGCTCTCAGCTTCCCGGCCGCTTGCGCCGGCTGGTCTTTAAACCCTTCCGACAGCTTCTTCGAACTTTCGAGCACTTCGTTCGTGATCACGTTCTGCGCCTCGATCCAGCCTTCGGTCTCGTCCTCGTCGCGGGCGCGCACGCGGTACCACAGCACCTTTTCAAACTCGACCTTGTCCAGAACGTCCAGCCGGTCGCCGCGCTTCACCTCGAGCAGGTCTGCCGCGACCACCGCATACGACGTACGTATCTGTGCCGTCTTCGCGATGACCACCGCCGTATCCGACAGGCCCACCGCCGCTGAAAAGGTATTGACCGTGGCGTCCAACAGGCTGCACCCGCTGCCGCCGATCGCGATCGCCGCTGTCAAAATTAGGGTTAATGCTCGTGATCTCATTTTTGGAACTTCGGTGACCTACGCCAATTATTATATCCCAATCTGTTCAGTATCGTCTTTTGCCGCCCCGAGGGTTTCTCGACTGCCGTGAGCCTGCCCCCATCAAGAACAAAGCCGGCTGACCGCAGCAGCGCATCTTCAGCGAGAGCCTCGCCGCCCCGTATATACTGCTCCACTATTCGTCCAAGCTCGGGGCGTCTCTCCATCGCTGCCAGCACTGCCTCGTTCCCGTCGACGCTTTCGCCGTCGTGGTGTCGGCTATAGATCTCCTTCAAAAGATCTTCGACCGATTGCTTCCCGCCCGAGCGCGTCAGCATCGCCAGGTCCGTCAAGAATGCCGTAAACATCCCTCGTGCGTAAACCTCGGTGCCGCCCGGTGCCCATCTAGTCTTAGATGCCTCTAACAGCGACCCGCTCTGCCGCTCTGCGATCGCATGTGCCCGCGTGAGCGTGGACAACATATCGTTGAACCCGATCCTGTTCACCCCGACCGCCATTCTCAGCGATTGGTAAAGAGCAAACCCCTCATAAAACCAATCGTAATTCCCCGTCAGATTTACGCCGTTGGGTATCCACAGGTGAAAAAGTTCATGCCTTAGCTGTTCGTGCAGCCTTTGGAGCGATTGCGTCCGAAACGCCATGTCCGCCGCGACTATCGTCACGGTCCGGCCGCGTGTCTCCGCCTGCCATGTCCCGTGGTTTGCGCTCATCGGAAACGGGAGAATGTTGACCTCTATCTCTCCCTCCGGCTCACCGCCAAACATTTTCGAATACTCCGCTGCGATCTCCGCCGTCATCTCGGCAGCCTCGCTCGCCGTGAAATGCCACTTACCCGCCGTGTTAACAAACAAATTTCGTCCCGCCGGCGTTCTTACCGCGTCCTTTGAAATAAAAACCACGGCGTCATTAGCACTTGATGCGAATGTTTTGCTGCCCGTCGCCGTCTTCCAGCCCTCGGGCAATTCGACCGTGAACTGGGCCGGCCCCTCGCCGATGCCCATCGGGAGCATATCCGTTGCCATCAGCAGCCCTGCCTCCTCACCGATCCACGAAATATGTGCCGCGGCCGTCGTGAACTCCGGCGGCACAAGGTCGATCACATAGCTCCAGCCGCTTGCGGGTTTCTCCGTCAGAAATTCACCGGCCTGCAGCTCGCGATGGCCCACCTCGCCGCCTCCCAAGTCAAAGAACTTCAGCCCCGATATTCGTTTTTCCAGCCCCGTCACTCCCGCCGAACTCTTCAGAAATCCAAAGCTCGTACTGTCCTTGAAACCTGCGCCCATCACCACGGCTATTGGGCATCGCGAGATATCGACCGTGACCGAGATCTTCCTCTCCTGCGCCGTCGCCCCGAATGTAAAGATTTGTAAAAGGGCGCACATCGCGAAAAAAACGCGATATGATATTAGTCTGTGCTTTGACATCAAGATAGTTGGTTCCCTTCTATCGTTCGCTTGTTTAGTGGCCCCTTGCGGCCCTCAAAAAAGTGCTATGAGCTTTATAAAGATCGTAATTTACACACTCGTTTTCTTGCTGAGCCTGCTCTTTTTGGGACGGTTCTTCTTTTAAGGGGCTCTGTTGCCGCTTCTTTTTGCACGCCCCTTCGCACGGGCTGGACAAGATACTGTTCTAACATATTAATGATGAAAAACGGGCGGTCCGCTTTGACCGCCTTTTTCTTTTTGTACACAATCTTTATTTCCGTTTCTATCGCAAATACTACTTTTATGTCAGATCTACGAAAGATTAAACGAGCATTAATTAGCGTGTCGGATAAGTCCGGCGTCCTCGATCTTGCCCGCGGCTTGGCCTCGCACGGCGTCGCGATCATCTCCACCGGCGGCACCGCCTCAGCCCTCCGCGAGGCCGGAATCGAGGTTACCGAGGTGTCGGAAATTACCGGCTTTCCCGAGATGATGGACGGCCGCGTCAAAACGCTCCACCCCATGGTCCACGGTGCCTTCCTCGCTCTCCGCGACAACGATGAGCACGTCGCCTCGATGAAGCAGCACGGCATCGAACCCATCGATCTCGTCGTCGTAAATCTCTACCCTTTCGAATCGACCATCGCGAAAGAGGGCGTTTCGCTTCCCGAGGCCGTTGAACAGATCGACATCGGTGGCCCCGCAATGATCCGCTCGGCTTCAAAGAACTGGCGCGATGTCGCGGTCATCACCGACCCGCGTCTCTATCCTGAGATCCTCGCCGAGCTGAACGAAAATTCCGGCGAACTAGGCATGGAGACCCGCCAGCGTCTGGCGGCCCTCGCCTACACGCGGACCGCCGCCTACGACCTTGCGATCTCTTCCTACCTAGCCCATCAGCTTTCCGCCGAAGACCTCGAACGACTTGAACCGCTCAACCCGCTCGGCCACCTTTCGTTCATAGACCACGACATTTCCGAAACTCCGGAAGCCGACGATCATTCCCTCCCGGATTCGCTCCACCTCTCCCTCGAGCGTACCGCGGGCCTCCGTTACGGCGAAAATCCCCATCAGCGTGCCGCCCTTTATTCCACCGGCGGCGGTGGCATCGCGGACGCCGAGCAGCTCCACGGCAAAGAGATGTCGTTCAACAACTACGTCGATGCCGATGCCGCATGGCAGCTCGTTTCCGATTTCGACGACCTTGCCGTCGCGATCATAAAGCACACCAACCCCTCAGGCGTCGGCACGGGCTCGTCCAACGAAGAGGCTTACCGCCGTGCACTCTCCACCGATCCCGTTTCGGCATTCGGCGGCATCGTCGCGTTCAACACGCCCGTTGACGAAGTTGCCGCCCTCGCCGTCAACGAGGTCTTCACCGAGGTCGTGATCGCACCCGATTTCGACGGGGCAGCTCTTGACGTCTTCCGATCAAAAAAGAACCTCCGCGTTTTGCGGTTCGCCGCTGATGACAATTCAGACTCCCTCGAATTCAAACAGATCTCCGGCGGTATGCTCGTCCAGGACCGCGACGCCCATCGTCTCTCACCGGACGAACTAAAGATCGTGACCGAACGTCAGCCCAACGACGAAGAGGTAAAGGCAATGCTCCTCGCCTGGCGCGTCTGCAAGCACGTTAAATCCAACGCCATCGTCCTCGCCGACGGTGAACGCACCCTCGGGGTCGGTGCCGGGCAAATGAACCGTGTCGATTCCGTCCGAATCGCCGCCCTGCGTGCCGAACGCTTCGAGTTGCCCGTCAAGGGCTGTGCCCTCGCCTCCGACGCATTTTTTCCTTTCCGTGACAATGTCGATGAGGCCGCAAAGCTCGGAGCGGCCGCAATTATCCAGCCCGGCGGCTCCGTTAAAGATGACGAATCGATCGCCGCGGCCAATGAACACGGGCTCGTCATGGCATTTACCGGCATCCGCCACTTCAAACATTAAAAAAACATCGTTTCTTAATGTAAAACATTAAGAAATACTTGACATTGTGGTTCGACCTAGGTAGTATTACTACATACAGGACAACTGAAGTAACGCCCGGAGGGTTCGAGCAGATCGAAGCCGCCGGGCTTTTCTTTATAAAACTGGAAGCTGATAACTGTTAGGGTAAAACTGGAAGCTGGAAGCTGATAACTGGTAGCTGGAAGTTAACCTCTTTCCCCCTTACTCCTTTTGAAACGTTGTCACATTAAGCTCTCGGCCGTCCGTCACCACCGTCACCGTTCCCATCGACCCCGTCGTCAAAACCCTCGCACCTGAATTTGACCACCGCTTCAACACGTCCGCGTGCGGATGCCCGAATCTCGACCGTCTCCCCACTGGCACCACGACCAGCTCAGCTCTGGCAGCGTTCACAAACTCCTCCGTGGACGATGTTCTACTCCCATGATGCGCTGCCTTTACGACATCCACGTCAGTCGCGAGCCCCGATCCCACCACCACCGCTTCACCTGCCCGTTCAATGTCTCCCGTCAACAGGATCGCTCGCTCTCCCATATCCAGCCTCACGACTATCGACCTGTCATTAGCCTTGAGCCCTTCGCCATCAGCCGCAAAGATCGTCACCCGCACTCCACCGATATCAAATTCCGTCCGCCCTCTCGCTCTCTCTATCGGCACCCCTGCCAGCTCTTCCATCAACTCACGTCCGTCCTCATCCGCCTCGATCCCCTCCGGCAAGATCGCCCGCCGCACTCTAAAATTCCTCGCCGCATCCGCGAGCCCCTGAATATGGTCCGCATCCGCGTGCGTCCCCACCATCGTCGAGATTTCCGACAGCCCCTTCTCCCACAAAAATTCCGACACCACACTTTCCCCAACGCGAAAACGGTCCCGCTCGAATTCCGGGTCCTCGCCCCGCATCCCGATCTCTCCGCCGCCATCGATCAGCATCGTTTCCCCGTTCGGAAACGTCACCAGCGTCGCATCGCCTTGCCCCACATCCAGCAAATCGACCCGCAGCCTCCCATCCGCCGCAGGTGCGCTTCCCGGATGCATCACGATAACGCCGCCCAACACCGCCGCCGCTCCGAGACCGATTAAGCTAATAATCCCCCGCCGCCTTTCGCGCTTCAACCGAAACACATCCCATCCGAACACCGCGATCGAAAGCACCGCCACCGGTATCAGATACCCGGCGTAAACCGCCCGCCCTAATCCCGAATACACCGGCACACGCCAGCTCGACCAATCCCACCCTGTCACCATCTCCGGCAGCCGCACCGCCAGCGAATGCAGCCCCTCCGTCAGTACCACGAAGGGAATCGCCGCCGTGTCCCCCGCCTGGTTCACGATGACGGCCAGCACCGCCGCGATGCTCTCCGCCGCCAACAGCGGACCCGCCCACAGATTGAGCAGCACCGACCCCGGCGTTACCCGGTGAAAGTAATATGCGGATAGCGGAATTAGCCACACCTGCACTGCCGCCGAAACCGTCACTCCCTCAAAGATCCACGCCGCCGCTCGCCTTATCGTCGGCCGCCACTCCCGCTCCTTCCCCGCCTTAAA
>JAEWBM010000002.1 GCA_023391155.1 Acidobacteriota bacterium | reverse complement strand
GCCGCCGTTACGCGGTCCGAAGGTAACAAGCAGTCGGCCATTCTCGACGCTGAAGGCGCCGCACAGGCCCGTCTTACCGCCGCAAGCGCCGAGGCCCAGGCCATAGCCCAGATATCGCAGGCGATAGGCAGCCCGGATCAGACCGCACAGTACCTGATCACGGCTCGCTACATCGAATCTTTACGCGATATGACCCGCACCTCGAATTCGAAGGTGATATTTATGCCGGTGGAGACGAGTTCGATGCTCTCAAGCGTCGGCGCTCTTAAGGAGATGTTCGCCGAGACGGGAGAAAAGTCCGAAGAAGAGCCCAAACCGCGCGGGCCCCGCGAGCTAAACCGCTAAATGAAGACCGCAGCGACCATCGTTGTGTTCATAATTGCGGCTGTCGCCATCGCGGCGGCGGCCGCACTTTATTATTACGGGATGATATTAAACCCTTCGCCCGCCGAACGGCCCAAGGAGAAACATATGCATGAATTTACAATGAAGGATATCGACGGCAACGACGTTCCGCTTGACACATACAAGGGTAAAGTGGCGATGATCGTCAATGTCGCAAGTAAATGCGGCCTGACGCCTCAATATGAGGGGCTCCAGAAGATCTATGACGAATATAAGGACCGGGGATTTGTGGTTCTGGGATTTCCGGCGAACAATTTCATGGGCCAGGAACCGGGCACAGAAGAAGAGATAAAGGAATTTTGCCAGCTTAACTACCATGTCAGCTTCCCGATGTTCTCAAAGATAAGCGTAAAGGGCGCCGACCAGCATGCGCTATACAGCTTTCTCACCCACCCCGACACAAATCCGGGAATGGACGGCGATATAACGTGGAATTTTGAGAAATTCCTAGCCGATCGCGACGGAAACATCATCGCCCGCTTTAGTCCGAAGACCCTGCCCGACGACCCCGAGGTCAAAGAGAAGATCGAAAAGGCATTGGCCGAATAGTACCGTTCAGAGATCGAAAGGGATCCGCGCAAGCGGTTGATAATTCGAGCCTCCGGGTCCGAGCGTGCTTTTGTATAGTGTGAGGCCGGTTGCGGTCATCCGGATGTGCGGAAGGTGCGCTGCATTATGCGCTTTTATAAGCTCCGTCGTACCCTGCGGGTCGCGGATCCGGGCAATAGTAATGTGCGGACGAAACGCACGGTTCTCACGTTCAAAGCCCAGCGGGTCCAGTGCGGTCTCGACGCTCGCATGCACGGCATTTAGCCCTCCCGTCTCATCAGCAGTGCTTATAAAAAGCACACGCTTTCCAAAGCTTCCTGGTTCGCTGAGCTCGATCTCAAATGGCCGGATCGCGGCAGCCCCAGCTGTGAGAGTCTGCTTGATCGCGTCTATCTTATCTTCCGGCGTCTCGCCGAGAAACTTCACAGTGATGTGCAGATTTTCCGGCCGCACCCAGGACGCTTTTACGCGCGGGTAGCCGTGCCTTAGTTCCGAAATATGGGCAGCCGCCGCACCGCGGGCCTCATCTGATATATCAACGGCAATAAACAGTCTCATCGTTCAGGCTTTGCGTCCGATTTTAGCCGTTGGTAAACTTTTCCTCAATTTATATGATCCTTCGATTTGCCCTCATAATCTTCGTTGCCGCCGCGGTTGCCGCCGCTGCCTCAGGCTATTGGCTTTACAGCAGCATATATTCTGAGCGGACCCATACGCGAGCCGGCGATTTCATTACGATCGAAAAGGGGTCGAGCCCGGCAGAGATCGTTTCAAAACTCGCGTCTGAAGACATCATCGGCAGCGAAACTGCCGCCATGCTTTACTTGAGGGCGACGGGACGCGCGGGCAAGCTGCAGGCAGGCGAGTTCAAATTCAAGTCTCCTATATCGACGGCCGAGGCGTTGAATCAGCTCGAAAGGGGCTCGGTACGCGCGCGCCGCATAACGATTCCCGAGGGCTTTACACGGTTCGATATCGCAAAGCGTATCCATGAGAATTTTCCGCAGGAGCCGCCTGTAACTGAAGACGAGATACTTCTGTTGATGAGCGACACGTCACTGATCAAGGATATCGCGCCGGATGCTCGTAACCTCGAAGGGTTTATGTACCCGAACACCTACGAGTTTCCGCTCGACGCCACCCCGCAAGATGTGATCAACAGAATGGTGGAGCAGTTCAAAAAGATCTGGCGGCCCGAGTGGCAGCAGCGTGCCGCGGAAATGGGCCGAACCCCGCTCGATATCGTGACACTCGCTTCCCTAATAGAAACCGAATCGCCCGTCGATGATGAACGCCCGATCGTCTCCTCCGTCATTCATAACCGCCTCAAGCGTGACATGGCACTCGGTATCGACCAGACCGTGGTCTACGTCGCTAAGATGCAAAAACGCTGGGACGGCACTATTCACAAGAGCGACATCGATGCCGATTCGCCCTATAACACCCGGAAGTACGCCGGCATTCCCCCGGGACCAATCTCGTCCGTCACCGAGGGCGCGATCGAGGCAGCTCTGAATCCCGCCCAAACTGACTATTTGTTTTATGTTCTGAACGTCGAGGCGAATGACGGCTCGCACCACTTCTACGCCTCCGCCGCCGAATTTGAACGCGGCAAGGCGGTATATCAACGTTGGTTGGAAGAGCAGCGACGCCTGAAACGCGAGGCAGAAGCCTCACAATGATCAAGCTCCTCACACTCGACCTTGACGGCACCGTTCTCGATTCTCGGGGGCGCATCCCGCGTGAAAATTTAGAGGCGATTCGCGCCGCCGAAGAGGCCGGGGTCCTCGTGACGATCGCCACCGGCCGACGTTTTCGTGACGCCCGGCCTGTCGGGGTCGAGCTTGAACTCAATGCACCGCTCATCACCCATAACGGTGCCTTGTTGAAATATGCAGGCACGCTTGAGCCTGTGGCTTTTTCGCTTCTGGAAAGCGAGCGGTCATACGAAATCATTCGCGTCGGCAAAACATTCGGCGGCGATGCACTTCTAAGCGCTGACCCACACGGCAAGGGCACGCTGCTTTACGACCGTGTCTCTGATGACAATGTTCCTCTGCAAAAGTATCTGACGTGGTCTCGCGGACTGCACGGCGATGAGGCCGATGATGCCGTCCATCACGTCACGCGGCTTGAGGACGTTCTGCACAAGCACGAGGTCATACACATCTCATTTTCGGGAACCTGTGAACGCATGGCCGAGCTGCAGGATGTGCTGCGGTCGGAGCTCGGTGAAAGCGTAACGCTTTTAGCCACGATTTACCCACACCTTGACTTCACGCTCCTCGACATTTTACCCGCGGAAGCATCAAAGGGCGTCGGCGTCCGGCGACTCGCGGATATAGAAAAGATCGCTCCAGCCGAGGTTATGGCGATCGGCGATAATTTTAACGACCTCGAAATGCTTGAATTCGCCGGCACTCCGGTCGTTATGGGCAATGCGGACGCGGAACTTTTGTCACGAGACGAATTTTTCACCACCGATCGCAATGACGCCCACGGCGTCGCCAAAGCCATTCGCCGGTTCATCCTAGCCGGCAAATAGGGCCGCTGTTCGCCTTTGTCCACCGATTCGTGATAACTTTTACCTTTTGTTCAAGACACTTATCAGGAGATATCAATGAGCAATCGCATCGCAGTTATTGAAACGAATAAAGGCACGATCAAATTTGAGCTTTTGGAGCAGGATGCCCCAAAAACAACCGAGAATTTCCGACTTTTGGCTGAGCGGAATTATTATGACGGCGTCATCTTTCACCGTGTGATCAAAAATTTCATGATCCAGGGCGGCGACCCGCTCGGCGAAGGCTATGGGGGCGAATCTGCCTGGGGCGGTAAGTTCGATGATGAGATCGACCGGGGCTCAGATCTGTACGGCGGTGTATACGAGAAAGGCACGGTCGCAATGGCAAACGCCGGGCCTAACACTAACGGATCGCAATTCTTTATTATGCACATCGATTACCCGCTGCCGCCGAGCTATACCAAGTTCGGCAAGGTGATGGAGGGCCAGGAAACCGTCGACGCCATTGCTGAAGTGGCGACCAGCCCGGGCGATAAGCCGCTCGAGCCGGTCGTGATGGAGCGTGTTTACATTGAAGAAGCGGCTGCCTGATGCGCGCCGTTATTCAGCGGGTCTCCAGAGCACGAGTGGTCGTCGAGGGCGAGGTTATCGGCGAGATCGAAAAAGGCCTGCTCGTTCTGCTCGGAATTTCAAAGGGCGACACTGAACGCGAGGCCGAAATTCTCGCGGACAAGACGATCGGCCTTCGGATCTTCGACGACGCTGACGGCAAGATGAATCTTTCTCTCGCGGACGTCGCCGGGAGCCTGTTGGTAGTTTCGCAGTTCACCCTCTACGGAGACGCTCGCCGAGGGCGGCGGCCATCCTTCATCAACGCCGCGCCGCCCGAAGAGGCCAATCGGCTATATGAATATTACATAGAGTTTGCTCGCAAAAGCGGGATCCCCGCAGAAACGGGCCGGTTTCGCGCAATGATGGAAGTCGAACTGGTGAATGACGGCCCGGTAACCATTATTTTGGATACAGACGATCTATAGACCTATGAAGTTCTTTCTATTTTCCGTACTTGCTCTTTCATTTCTCGCTGCGGGTTGCGACAACGCTCAGGCGCCACGGAACTCTTCCGGTACTCCTGAGATAAAGACCGGCGTTGAACCCGTCGCGGACGACGAGGTCGCCGTCATCGAAATGGAAAACGCTGGTGCATACGGAACGATAACTATCGAACTATATTCGAATATCGCGCCTCAGATGGTGGCACGCTTTAAGGAGCTCGCACGTGAGGGAGTTTACGACGGCACGACCTTTCACCGGATCAATCGGTCCGTGATACAGGGCGGCGACCCGAACTCAAAGGACGCCGACCCCACCAACGACGGCCAGGGTCGCTCAGATAAGCCGAACGTCCCTGCCGAGTTTTCAGATATCGAATATACGACGGGCATCGTCGGTGCCGCTCGTGGCCCCGACGCCGATTCTGCAAACTCCCAATTTTTTATCACGCTTAAGCGAGAGGCCGGATTCGACAAGAGGTACACGATCTTCGGAAAGGTTATCGA
This sequence comes from Acidobacteriota bacterium, assembly GCA_023391155.1. Classification (GTDB taxonomy): domain Bacteria; phylum Acidobacteriota; class Blastocatellia; order Pyrinomonadales; family Pyrinomonadaceae; genus OLB17. The sequence continues at coordinate 4,489 of JAEWBM010000002.1, read as the reverse complement.
CGGGATGAACAACGTCCGAAACGTGTCTGGCGTGGTGGAGAAAGAGGGAGAGCGTCCCGTCGAACCGATAAGGATCAAGACGGTCCGTATTGAACCTCGCCAGCAAAACTAATAAAATCTAATTCAGGCTCGCGTAGCTCAGTGGATAGAGCGCTTCCCTCCGGAGGAAGAAGTCGCAGGTTCGACTCCTGCCGCGAGTACCAAGTTCCAATAAAAAAGGGCACCGATCAAAAGGTGCCCTCTTTGTCATTATTGACCTCTATAGTTAATTCATCTTCAACATCGGATCCCCCAGCAATGCCCACGACAGACGCACGTCCACACCGCCGGGTATCTGTGTCTTAGCGTCGTTGATTAGATCGCCCAAACGCGGGATCTCGGCCGAGCCGACCTTCTGATAGAATCGCTGGCCCATCACCTCCTGGACATCCGGCGTCGTCAGTCCGGTGGAAGCCCATGTCGCGACAGCCCCTTTGTTTTCGGCGAACAGCAGCGACTCCGCCAAACTGTTGGCCGTCAGGTTATGAAAGAACCCGTTCAGGCACGTGAGCATGGTGAACATCGTTTCGTCATTCGCGTTATTGACACAATGTGTCTCGCCACTAGTGCAGGTGACGTTAGCATTCCAGAAGAAGGACGTGCCGGCCCAAGTACCCGTAGAGCCGTGACCAGAATAGTTGGCAATGTAGGGGCCTTGGTTAATGGCTGCGACCAGAGTTGCTTTCGCATCCGGCATGGATCTCCCCACCATGGTGGTCGGCGTTCCTTTCGGAAGCCTGTCTCTCAACCTGACGCTCATTGCCTCAAAATCGTAACCCTCCGGATTGTCGAAAGCGAACAATGCTCCTCGGTTTAGGGGATCGGTTAGGTTCGATTCCCAACGTGAAACTTTCCCGAGTGCCATCGAGATAAGTGCACCGGTCCGGGCCGGTATGCGCCCGATAGCGATCTCAGAGAGTCCGTCATTGTTGAAGTCCGTCATGAAATCATCACTAGCCGTTTCCGAAAACACCGTGTTAACGATCCGCGCCGGGACGTAATTCGCTGCGGCCCCGCCATTATAATTCCGTGGGTCATATGTTGCATCGCCGATCAGCAAGATATACTGCGGCGGACCTGCCCAGTTGTTCTTCGCATAGTTCAGGAACGACTTGATCGCGTCGGCACTGAGTACCCCGTAATTGAATTCCTCATAAATATCGCCGACGAGAACGACATCGACAGTCGTTCCTTGCCCCTGCCGATACTGCGCCCATTGCTGTGCCTCGGCCAGAAAATCGGGGTGAGTAATAATTACGAATTCCGCACTCGCCGAGGGATCCGACAAAATACGGCTATTGATCGGAACGATCGACCTGTGCGCGACAAGGTCACCTTCCTCTACCGCATAAAGCAATGCGCCTCGAGCAGCAGGTATCGCCATCCGGAAACCGTCATCGCTCGGAGTCACCGAAAGATTGACCACCTCGCGCGGGTCGCCTTCGATCCCGATGTCGAAGAGCCGTGTATTCGCCGTTTCAAGCCCGTCGAGAAACACCTTCCGATCATTCATCGAATAGAAGTACATCGCACCCTCTGCCGGCATGATGTGTTTCCGATCAAACGAAACGTTAACTTGGTCAAACAAGCTCGTGTCGCCGGAATTTGCAGCCTGGAATTCAAGAGAATTTTGCCCGTCGACGAGCTGCGATGTCGGCACCGGATATGTAACCTGAAATGCAAGCTGTCCTGCGCTCACCGCCGTCGGCAGGCTTACGCCATTAAGCTTGATCAAGATATTGTGCAGGCCGCTGGAGAAACCCTGGAACCGCAGATTGACATACGCGGTCGGGCTGTTCATGTCGACTCCGGAAAGGTCGAAGGTGAGCGTTGTTGCGTTGGAGTTAATGATACGGCCCCAGAAGTTACCGAGATCGCCATTGCGAATATTGTTTGTGTATAACGTCCGCTCTTTCAGGCTGAATGTCTGCTGATAATTCTTCGATACAACCGTGCCCGTATTCGGCCGAGCGGTTCTAAGCCTCATACGCTTTCCGGCACTCGGGCCGTTGATCAGGAAATATGCTCGTGTGTCGCTCTCAGTCGTATCGATGCCCTGCCCCATGAACTCGATGTATTGTCCGGCGGGATCGACGATGATCGCCTGCTGCACGCCGCGATCATATAGTTGCCAGCTATTGTGGTCTGTGTTGACGTTAAAACCGCCGGCTTCCAGTTCCGTACGCGTTACCCGATGGAGCCCGTTCTTGTCAACCCCGATCATCACGCCCGGTTGAGCGATCACCCACTGATGAGTACCCGGGTCCGCGATGGCTGCATTCTCTTCGACATAGTTACCCAAATCTTTCGGCAGTGAAAGAATGCTGTCAGTTGCCGGGTCCGGTCGTTTTTTAGGATCGGTCTTTTGCTCGCTGTCGCCTTGAGCGACGCTGTCTACTGCCGCTGTGTGCATCGCCGGCACACCCTCACTAAAAAGGCTGCGGCCGTCGAGGGAAATATTTTCGATCGAATAAACCGCACCCACGCTTCCCTCGTTGTCGACGAAGGAATACTCCTTTGCAAATGCGGGCTCGTCGCCATTAATGAATGCCGCACCGGGCACCATCTCCGGGGAGACGACCTTGGTTCCTGAGGCATCGGTCCGAAGAACGTTGAACCCGACACTGGACCTTTCGACCGCCATCGTCCATCTCACCAGCGTTCGTTCGCCGTCACTGAAGGCCTCGATCGAGCCAAAACGTGTGGTTTCAGGCGTTTCTTTCGCCGAATGGGACGCTATTTGGCGTTTTGAGACGCCTGCCAGTGGGCCGCGCTGTGCGGCAACTGGCAAAATATTCGCCGAGAGAAGAGCCGCGAGGGCCATTGCTGATACTGCTTTATTCATTTACTACTCCAAATCTAATAGGGTGACGCTTTGGGCGCAGGTCTAAATTTACTATTTTGACCGCTAAATACCAAGATTTTTCTTCCGCAACTAGGCTGCCCGGGCCTCTGAATCGCTCAAAAGCTGCCGAAGGACAAACTGCAAAATACCGCCGGCGAGATAGTATTCGATCTCGATGGGCGTATCGATGCGAAGCGTCAGCATTACCGGTTCGGTTTCGCCGCTCGCCCGGGTGATCCTCAATTCAACATCCTGCATAGGCCTCACCGCACCGGCTTCCAGCCCTGCCAGATCGAATATCTCGGTGCCGTCGAGCTTCAGCGATTCCGCCGACAGCCCATCCTTGAACTGAAGCGGCAGCACGCCCATTCCGACGAGATTCGAGCGGTGGATCCGTTCAAATGAACTCGCGATCACCGCCTTTACACCCATCAGCCGCGTTCCCTTCGCTGCCCAGTCACGAGAGCTCCCGGTGCCGTATTCCTTTCCTGCAAAGATCACGAGGGGCGTTCCCTCTTCGCGATACCGCATCGCCGCATCATAGATCGACAATTCCTCGCCCGACGGCTGATGCTTCGTAAAGCCGCCCTCGACCGGGGCCACCATCGTATTCTTGATACGAACATTGGCAAAGGTGCCGCGGAGCATTACCCGATCATTTCCACGCCGCGAACCGTATGAGTTAAAATTCTGCGGCTCCACGCCTCGCTCCTGCAGATATAACCCCGCCGGCGAATTTGCCTTTATAGCCCCTGCAGGCGAAATATGGTCGGTTGTCACCGAATCGCCAAAGATCGCCAGGGCTCGTGCTCCAAAAAAGTCCGAAAAGCCCCCGCCTTCCATCGAAAAGTCATCAAAGTACGGCGGTTCCTGGATATAGGTCGACTCCGGGTCCCATTTATAGACCCTGCCCGTGACGGTCTCAATGTCATTCCAAAGCGGGTTTTGCTCAGCAAATTCGCTATAGAGGCGGCGATAGGTCTCGGGCTCGGCCGCTCCTCTTAGAACTTCCTGCACCTCATCGAGCGTTGCCCAAATGTCTTTTAGGAAAACATCGTTTCCGTCGCGGTCCTTGCCGATCGGATCAAGGTTAACATCCTTGAGCACCGAACCCGCCAGGGCATATGCTACGACGAGGGGCGGAGACATAAGGAAATTCGCCTTAATGTTTTGATGAACGCGTGCCTCAAAGTTTCGGTTGCCGGAAAGTACCGAAGCGGCGATCACGTCGTTCTCGATGATCTCCTCCTCGAGAGCGGCATCAAGCGGGCCGGAGTTTCCGATACAGGTCGTGCAGCCATATCCGACCAGGTTAAAACCGATCTGATCAAGATATTGCTGAAGGCCGGTCTTCTCAAGATACTCGGTCACGACCCTCGACCCCGGTGCCAGCGACGTTTTCACCGACGGCGGTACCGTCATTCCCAGTTCTGCCGCCTTCTTTGCCACCAGGCCTGCTGCGATCATCACCGAGGGATTAGACGTGTTCGTGCATGAGGTGATCGCGGCGATCAAAACGTCCCCGTGGCCCAGCGTCGTCTGTCCCGGAGGGCACGAGATCTCATCAGCATCGACGCGGTCCGGAGTCGGCCGATTGTTGATCAT
>JAEWBM010000192.1 GCA_023391155.1 Acidobacteriota bacterium | reverse complement strand
GACGATCGAGGAGACGGAAGTGCCGGCTGAGGAAGTGGAAGCGGACGGAACAGAGACTCCGCCCACACTTTCGAATGAGGAGGAAGCGGCATTTGCCGCTCCGCAGCCCCTGGATGTTGCTCCAGAGCCGGACCCCGAACCAACGACCGCTGATCCGACTGTCGAGGCGGACATCATCGATGATGAAACTAAGTCTGAACCGGTTCCGGAAACGATCGAGGAGATAGACGACCTAGCTGCGGTAACAACAGACGATGGTATCGAGAGGGAAGCGGCGGAAGCGGATCATCCGGCCGAGACAATTTCTAATGAGACGAGTGCTGACGATGCTCCCGCTTCTTTGTTTGAGCCGATCGTAATTACCGTGCCGACGCGGAAGCGGCTTGTGCCCGCGACGGAACTGGCGGCGACCGATGAGGAGGCTTCGGGCAATCCGCCGAGCCGCCCACGGCGGGCCGAGACGGAAGATGCGGCCGAGACGCCGTGTTCGATCTCGCTGAGCCAGGAGAACATTTCCCTGATCAACAACGGCGGGACGGTGGGGCTGATCGTAACGGTCAGTGATGAAACGGCGATCGATACGCTTGAGGCGATCTCAAGCAGCGCTAAAGATATTCGGGTGAAGCTGGAGCCGCAGATCGTTGGCGTCGGGGGACGAGCGTTCTTTGTCGTCACATCCCTGAGTGAAAGGACCGGAGTCTATCAGATAACCTTTAAGGCGTCGTGCGGCTCCCGCGATGTCATCGTCCGCGTTCGCTAGTCCGCCGCCGCCGATGATCCCTGCGGGCGGGGATATTCACCGCCAAGGCTGTGAGAAGCAGGAAGAAGAATCCGTTCGAGGTCGTCCTGAGCGGGAAGTCGAAAAAGCTGTGGATCACGATGCCGAAAATGCCCGCCATCGCACCGATTGCCGCAGCCCTTTGAAATCCCTCAAGCCTCGAAACTGAACGCAGCGCTCCGCGAAAGATCAGCACAAGGAAAGCGACAACACACAACAGGCCGAGAATGCCCGAGTCGGCAAGGGCCTGAAGGTAGTCGTTGTGTGCGTTTTCTACGCGGTACATACCGCTTCGGGTATCGAACTCGGTGAAGGCGGCTCCGAAAGTGTCGAGGCCGGTGCCGATCACAGGGTTGTTCAGGAATATCTGAAGCCCGACCGACCAAAAGTGCAGCCGCCCGCTCGAGGCATCGCCCTGAGTGCTTTCCAGCCCGAAGCTTCTAAACAGATTGGCCTCTGCCCCGAGAAACAACACAAGGCCGAGAGTTAGGAACAGAAATGCCGCCGCGGCCGCGACGGCGGAAAGTTTCCGACGGTCGCCGGATTCCGAAACGGTTTGGTCGTCCCGATGCCGCAAAACAGTTCCGACGGCTGCGGCAAATATGAAGACGGCGGCAAAGCTAAGGGCCCCGCCGCGCGAGCCGGTAAAGAAAACCGCCGCGCTCATGATGACGACGGGCAACAGCAGCAGCAGAAGCTTATCGCGCTTGACGCCGCCGGCGAAGATCAGGCCGAGCCCCACGCCGCAGGTCATCTCCATCAGGGCCGCGAAATGATGCTGGTTTACGAACGAGCCGAACGGTATCGCGTGGGGCGTTACTCGCAGCCCGTAGATCGCCTCGGCCCCGGCCATTCGCTGCAGGATGGCGAAGAACGCCATAAGGCCGCCAAACGCAACGATCGTGATGACCGTCACTTTTACCCGGCGTTCGGTCCGGATGAAGGTAAGGGCCGCCGCGAAAAAGACGAGGTAGACAAAAAGACGGACGACGAACATCCGGGTCGCGAAGGGATCGATCGAAAGCGCTCGGCTCGGCGGGACGGCGAGGACCTCCGCTCCCGGCGGAGCGCCGCTTATGGGCAGCAGTTGAACGACGCCGATCAAGAGTAGGCCGGCGAGAGGGGCGATGAACATAGGCGAGGGCAATGCAATTCGCCGCTCTTTCGTAATAACCGCCGCCCAGAGAATCGCTATTACTGCGGCCAAAACCCCGAGGATACCGATCGCGGAGCTGTCGACCGCGCCGAAGAAGATGGTCGAGATGATCGGAATAAACAGAAGAAGAAAAAAGATGGCAGCTTCGGCAGCACCGCCACTTGCCGGCTCTCCGCCGCCGTTCACAGATCTTCTGTCCTCAGCCGTGTTGGTCATTGCTTGATCAGCTCCAGGTCGTCAAACCACACGGTGCCGGTCGCGGCACAGCCTGAACCTTTGCATGCATCTCGTCCCAGCACCAGGCGGACGCCGTCGGTTTCAAGAGGCGCGGTGAAACTCAAGGTAAGCTCAGTCCAATCGCTCGCTGCGGGCGGCACCTCGGCCGCACCCAAAACTGCCCCGTCGCGGGCATCGACTGCGCTCCATTTCATGCCGCCGCCTTTTAGATCGCCCTGGAAGAAAACCGTCAGACGATACGCGGCGCCGGGTTCGACCGCGGCCACTTGTTAGAGGATCTTTATACCGCCCGCCGCATTAGTGAGCACTACCGCAAGGCTATTTGCCCCCGAACGGCGACGGCCGTTCGTCGGTACGACCTGCACTCCCACAGCCTTGCCAATGCTCCACTCAAACCGGCCGGGCCGCTCTGCACGGATACCCGCCTCGAAACCAGGGTTGCCGATCGCCCCGACCGACGCCGCTGAGCCCCCGACCGCAATCGCCGCGCGATAGCGCTTAGCCGAATAAAATTTGGCGGCAAGAGCCTCGCCCGTGTCGGCGAGTTCGCCGGCCCGCAGGCCATCCGGGATCGACGACCATTGGGCAAGGCTCTCGTCATAACGTTCCTGCTCGGCAAGGGTGACGGCGATGGCGGCGGTAAGGCGGGGCGAATCTCCGATGCTTGCGCGGATCGCGGGCAGGTCGCCGTCAAAGATGCGCCATGCGAGGTCGGCCGCCGGGCCTGTGTACCGCGGGTCGGCGGCGACGGCCCGGCTTATCTCGGCAAAAGCTTCCTCCGCACGGCCCTGCCGCAGCAAATTGTTGCCCAGCACCCAGGCCACGGATGCGTAATGCGGGGCACGTTTGGCTGCTATCCTTAGAGCTGCCTCGGCCCCCTCGGCATCGCCACGCCTCTCGCGGGCACGGCCGAGTTCCTGCCATCGAAGGTAGTCGAACGGGCTGAGTGCGGCGGCAATTTCATAATGCGTCAGAGCCTTGTCGAAATCCGCGGGTTCGAAGGAAAGTTCCAGCAGTTCGGCAAGTGCGCCGTGGGTGTCCGGATTCGCGGGTGCGAGGGTAACCGTCATCTCGGCGGCTTCCTTCGTATCGACGCCGGTGGCAGCGGTCGACGCCGTCCCCCATACGGCCGCGAAAGCCGCTCCGCCGAGAGCCAAGGCAGCGACGGCCCAAACCGCCGTAAGGCGGACGGGTGAGTCGACGGAAATTTCGGAAACGTTCTCGGGCAAGATATTTATAGCCGGTTTAAAGCTCGAGCGAATCGATCTGAATATGGGCCTTGTGCAGCCCGATGTTCGACTCCCGGCACATTTTGCGGAGGTCCGCTATCCGCTGCGCGTCCGGTTGTCGGAACGAGATAAGTATGTCAGCAACGTCGCGCTTTCGACAAAGCTCGTCGAGAGAGCCGTTGCCATTATAAACGCGAAGCCCGTTGATGACCTTGCCGATCTTGAGCGGGTCGTCATCGATAAAGCCGACCGGCAAATAATTCCATTGCGGGTTGTTCCGTAGCTCGCGGAGCACCATCTCGCCGCCGTCGCCTGCGCCATAGATCAGGACACGCCGTCCCTCGCCGGCCGTGGATGCAGGCAGGAACTCGCGGATGAGCCGAAAGGCGAGGCGGCTGCCGACAAGCGCAAAGAGAAGAATGATGGCGTCGAGGACAAAGACGGCACGGGAAAAGTTCTGGAAACGATATAACAGCAGGATCGCGACGACGCTGAACGCCGAGCCTAGCATTACGCCCTTGGCGAAGGTTATGAGATCGCCCACGCTCGTGTACCGCCACAGGCCGCGATAGACACCCACGACAAGAAATGCGAAGAGCTTAAGCACGACCAGCAGCGGCAGCGTGCTGATAAAAAGGTCCCAATTCCCGCTCTGCTCAAATGACCCGAAGAGCAGTACGTATGCCGCATAGTAAGACAGCGTGATGAGCCAGGCGTCAAGAAAAACCTCAAAGATGCGGCGTTTGTATGAGACATCGACCAGAAAAGTGAAGACGGCATTGTTCCTGATGGCAAGGTCCTCTTCGCGTTCGTCATAAACCTTTACCTTTGAGAGAAATACGCCGATGATCGACAGAACGATGGTGAAAGCGGCGATCAGGGCCAGGCTCCGGACGGTCGGCATGCGGCTGACGAGCAGCGCGAGGACGCCGGCGATGATCGCGAAGGCGTAGATCATCAGCACCGCCGAGCGTTCGGTGAGGCCGAGGGCAACAAGGCGATGTGACGTGTGGTCGCGGCCGCCCTGCGACGCCTTTCTGCCCCACAGCTTACGGCCCACGGTGACGAGCGTTGTGTCAAAGATCGGAACGAAAAGGATGAGCACCGGCACGGCCATTATGGAAAGTACACCTCGCGAACGGCCGCCCGTATCGCTGAGGAGCACGGACCCGGCAAGAAAGAAGCCGACAAACATCGACCCGCAATCGCCCATAAAGATCGATGCCGGGTTGAAGTTAAAGATCAAAAAGCCGAGCAGCGCACCGATAAACACCGCAACGAGCATTGCCTCCGCCATTTGCCCATTCATATAAAGGCCCACGGCGAGCGAGAAGGCGGCGATCACGGCAATACCGGCCGCGAGGCCGTCCATATTGTCGAGCAGGTTTATGGCGTTGGTGATGCCGATAAGCCAAAAGACGGTGAGCCATATATCGATAAGCTCGTAGCCCGTGAGCGGCAGCCGAGCCCCCGCGGCGATCAGCAGCGAAGCCCCGATCAACTGGCCGATCAATTTCTGATACGGCTTGATGTTGAGAATGTCATCGACCAACCCGACGATGAACAGGACAGCGCTCATTGCGACGAGCACGAGCGTTTCGGGCGATGTCGGCACGAATGCGGCATAGAGCAGCAGGGTGGCGACAAAAATGGCAATGCCGCCGAACATCGCCGTCGGGCGTTTGTGCCACCGGTCTGACCGGGGTTTAGCGACAAAGCCGTACTTACGCGCGCCGCCGCGCACGATGAACGTCAGCAGGGCAGAGACGGCGAGGCCCAAGGCTCCGGCCGCAAATGGATTTGCTAGAAGATACTGCATCGATAAATGTCGTGAGGCGACAAAATGCGATAGATCGCCATGCCCGCTATCGGGCGAGTTCGCGGTAAAGATTCTTTATATCATCAATCAGCCGTTTTTTTGAATAGTTATTCTGCACAAAAGTTTGTCCCCGCTCAGCAAGTTGCGCTCTTAAGGCCGGGTCGGCGGCGAGGAGGCGTAGGCCCTCAGCAAGAGCGGCGTCGTCACCCGACGGGACGCCGAGCCCGCGTTCATAACGTGTGACGCCGGCCGCGAGGGGATCGGCCTCGGTGCCCAGCAGGTCTCTAACGCCGCCGACATAGGTGGAGATGATCGGTTTCCCCGCAGCCATTGCCTCGATCAGCGACAGCGGTGTGCCTTCATTGAGCGACGAGAGGGCGACGATATCGACGCCTGCGTAAACCGTTGCGATATCGCCCCGGTTGCCGAGGAAGGTGACGCGATCGGTGATGCCAAGTTCCTCGGTAAGGGATTCCAGAACGGTGCGGAGATGCCCATCGCCCGCGATGATGAGGCGCGCGCGGGACATTTTGCCAGCGACGCTCGCAAAAGCGCGGAGCAATAGCGGAATGTTCTTTATCTCGGTCAGCCGGCCGACGAAACCGATGAGGATCTCATCATCGGCCGCGGCGACCTCGCGGCGAAATTTATCTCGGAGTTCCTGAGAAGCCGAGAGCGGAGCGAGATCGATGCCCAGCGGGATGACGTGGAACTGTTCGGGGCGGCCGACGGCGAAATCCCGGCTTATCTCTTCACGCTGTTTTTCGGAGATGACGACGATGCGATCGGTAAAGCGGGCGAGAAAGCGTTCGATGGCGAGGAACACGCGGGTTTTGCCCTCGCCATAGTAGCTGTGAAAGACGTGGCCGTGGAAGGTGTGTACGAGCCGCACGTTTCGCGGCCTGCCGATCAGGGCACCGGGCGTCAGCCAACGATATAAGATTCCCGCGGCGCGTCCCACGGTGCCGGCCTTTGCCGTATGTGTGTGAATGATGTCGGGGCGAAAGCGGCGTACCTCGCGATAGATCTTCCAAAGCGAAACCGCGTCTTTGAGCGAAAGCTCGCGGCTCATCTCTTTGATAAATAAGGGCCGAATGCCCGCCTCATCGGCCAGATAGCCCATGTCCTCTTCGCCCGGCGGTACGGTGCCCGCGATGAGCCGGCTTTCGAACTCGCCGTCGTTGAGCGCCTCGGTCAGCCACGTGACGTGGCGTGCGGGGCCGCCGACGTTTAGGCGGGCGATTATTCTAAGGATCTTCATTGACGTGGGCTGTGGGTTGCGATGGCTCGGCAGCCGCGAGCGGCCGGCGGCGGCTTTTAATCGCGGCGGCAGGCCAAACGAATGTGTGGGCACTTCGCTGCCGCGGCTGCCGAAGTTGATCCGTTAATTATCGTCCATCTTATAGGGTGTTTCGGGGTCGTCCTCGTGCCGGATCTCGTCGATCGGCTCGCGTTTGCCCTCGCCCATATAGAGCCTGTTGGGGCAGTTTATCACCATTCCGTCCACGCTGCCGATATTTTTGTAGCCGTGGACCACGCCTTTTGGAACGACGACCGCGGTGGGGTTTTCCTCACCGACATCCAGCGACATCATATTGTTATAGGTCGGCGAATCCGGGCGGTTATCCCACAGCCTGATGTTAAAGGTGCTCGGGCCTATAAAGCAAAAAAGATCGGCTTGGTCGACGTGCTCGTGCGGCCCGCGCTGAATGCCCGGCTTAGTAAATGATATATAGGACATCACGGGATAAAACTCCTCGGCAAGCTCATCATGCCTGAAAAGCTCAGCAAGCCATCCCCGGTCGTCGTGGAACTTCTTGAGTTGATAAATAACTACGTCCTGAATTTCGTGAAGCTTGAACATCATGGGTCTATCGAGTCTGTCGAGTCTATCTAGTCTATCGAGTCTGTCGGGTCTATCGAGTCTGTCGGGTCTGTCGAGTCTATCGAGTCTGTCTAGTCTATCG